>CAZKIN010000098.1:0-11772 GCA_964552515.1 uncultured Phycisphaeraceae bacterium | reverse complement strand
CCAGCAGCGCCGAACGAATCCACGGCAACGCCTGCTCGTCCGCACTCCAGCGCAACGCCTCCACCGATTGCACACGCACCGCCGGATTGGCCTGATAAGTCAGACCCGCCTTCAGCGCCTCCAGCGCCCTCCGCCGCAGCGTCGCATCCGTACTCGTTCCGGTCTTTCCCGGCGCCACGCAACCTGAAAATGCAACCACCGCTCCGGCCATGATCCCAATCCGAACTAGCGACGACCCGATTCCAACCCAAGTAAACGACGACCGGACTCCCATCTTGCGTCCCGTAGGGACGCTATGAATGTAGCCCCGCACTTCAGTGCGGGGTTCCGGTCGCAATGGAGAGCACAGTCCCGTAGGGACGGCTGATTCTTGATGACCATGATCTGACATGACTCGTCGCCTCACCCCAATATCCCACCAGCTCGGGCGCCACCAACCGCCACCCCTACGCCGCCACCCGCACCCTGAGCAGCCAATAGTCCACAAACAGCGCCAGCCACGCCAGCGCGCACAGCCAACCGAACCAATCCCCGTAGCGCGAATAGGCCGAAAACCGCGAATCCACCTTCACCGTCCCCTGGGACCAGCCGCCTTTGCCCGGACCTGACTTCGCCTTGTCACCAATCACCAGATCATGCAGGCGCCCGTTCGGCGTGATGAAGCCGCTGATCCCCGTGTTCACCGCCCGCGCGATGCCTACGCGATTCTCCACCGCCCGAAAGACGCACGTCGCCAGGTGCTGCGACTGCTGATTGCCATGTCCGAACCAGCCGTCGTTGCTGATGTTGAGCAGGAAGTCCACCTTCTTCACGTTTGACCCGGCGGCCACAAACTCGCGGCTGACATAGGGCATCACGTCTTCGTAACAAATCGGAATCCCAAAACGAAACTTGCGCGCCGCGTCCCCGCGCGGACTCATGGAAAATGAACGAAACTCGCGACCTGGAAACAACGAGAACTCATACGTTCCGTCCGGCCCGCTGAACGGCATCAGGGAATTCAACCAGCGATATAAACCGTGAAACCGCCCACCCCGAAACGGAACCGTCTCGCCGAACGGCACCACGTGCACCTTGTCATACCGATCCGGTTCACTGCCGTCCGGATGAAACACCATCGCCGAGTTATACGCCTTCTCCGCGGCGACCAGATCGCCGGAGGTCATCTCGCGCGAGGCCGCACCCGTAATCAGATACGTTCCAAAGCGCATCGCGTATTCATGCAGTTTCTGAAAATCCCGAAAATAGGTCTTGGGAAAAAACTCCCGCGATTCGAGATTCAGATACATGATCCACGGCGTCTCCGGCATCACGATCATGTCCGGCTGAAGCGGACCGACGACTTCGATCTTCTGAAAATACTCCTCGCGCTTCGTCGCATCGGGATCGGCGTCCCCACCCACGCTGTTGAGGTAATCACCTTGCAAAACGGCGATCGTCGGCCCGTCACTCATCGTGTCACGATTGAGCTGCACCACGCCATAGATCAACGTCGCGCCGAGCAGCACACCCGCAAACACCAGGCTCCGCCGCGCCCGCTGCCGCGCTGACGGACGAATGACATAATCCGCCACCGCACCGTTCACCGCCGCCGCGACAAACGTCACTCCGTACGCCCCCACCAGGTCGCTGATCTGAATCAGCACCGGCATCTTGTAAAAACTGTGCCCGATGAAAAACCACGGAAATCCGGAGAACGCCACCGCGCGCACCATTTCGCAGCCCGCCCACACCAGCGGCAGCACCACCGCCAATGGCCAATGCCTCCGCCGCACCGCCGAGCGCACCACGCACGCGGTCAGTGGAAAATAAAACGCCTGATAGACCGAGAGCGCGATCCACCCAAACCCGGTCGAAAAATAGAGCCAGTGCATGTTGATGAGGTAGAAAACGAGAGCCATGAGGAAGCTGTACAGATAGGCGCGCGGCGCCTGCGGCGTGCAGCTCACCAACACCACCCACGGCACCAGGCACACAAACGAGACCGGCCAGAGGGCAATCGGTGCGAAGATCAGGCTCATCAAAACTACGCACGCGGCCGCTAAAAGCAGGCACTGACCGTGAGTTGCCACCACCCGCGCGCCGGGCAGAAATGGTTCGAGGTTCACCGCGCTCAATACTTGGGTAGCTGCGACCGGCTCCGCAACATCCGTCGCGCCGCGCCGCCGTGTTCGTTTCTTCGCTGTGGTGACCGGTTCCAAACTCACACCCGCTCCGTCAGATGCACCTGTACCAAGTCACCCACTCCCACCTTCCGACTGTTCGGCGGACGCATGATCAGCGCATTAGTATCGGCCGCGCCCAGCGAATCGCCCGATCCGTGCCAATCCAGCGGCACCACCGACCACAACCCGCGCACATCCACGCCCGCCCGCGCCGGATAATAACTCCGCCGGTCGCGCGTCGCGGGCAACTTTCCGCCCAGCCGCATGGTGACCAGCGCGGGTCGCCCGTCCGCCCGACCCTGCAGCCCCGCCAGTGCCGGCCGCACCAGCAGCTCAAACCCGACCCACGCACTCATCGGGTTACCCGGCAGCGCAAAGACCAGTGTACCGCCCGGCATCACCCCCACAACCACGGGCCGACCGGGCTTGATCTTCATCTTTTCAATGACGATGCGCGCACCCAATTCGCGCAATATCTCCGGCACAAAATCAAACGCCCCCATCGACACCCCGCCGGTCAGACACAGCACATCACACGTCAGACCCTCGCCGATCTTCTTCCGCAATTCCGCGCGCTCATCCCGCGCCGTACCCAGCCACGCCGCCTCCGCATGCGCCGCCTGCACCAGCGCCTCCAGCATGTATTGATTGGAGTTGCGGATCTGCGCACCGACCGGAACCGCACCGACATCCACCAACTCGTCACCCGTCGAGAGCAGCCCCACGCGCGGCCGACGGTATACCGTCACCTCTGCCGCACCCGCGGTGGCCGCCACCCCGACATTCACCGGCGTCAGTACCGCTCCCGCCGGGAGCACGACTTCTCCCACCCGACCGAACGCCGCGCGCCGCGTGATCGAATGCCCCGCTTCCACGCTTACCTTTATTTGAACATCCGCCCCATCCGCGCTGGCTACCGTCTCCTCCACCCGCACTACGGCATCCGCGCCGTCCGGAATCGGCGCGCCGGTGTTAATCTGCATCGCCTCACCCGCGCCAAGCACGCGTTCCGCCCGCGCTCCCGCGGCAATCTGCCCCACCACCCGCAGCGTCACCGGCCCCTTCGCCAGGTCGGCCGCGCGCACCGCATACCCATCCATGAGTGACCGATCGAACGGCGGATAATCCACATCGCCCGCCACCGCCTCCGCCAGCGTCCGGTACGCCGCCGCGCGCAGCGGCAACCGCTCCGTCGCCAGGGGTCGAACGCTGGTGTGCAAAATCTCCCACGCCTTTTGAACATCGATCATCATGGGGGGACCATCAGACATCGCAGCTCCTCGCACTTTTCCGCCGGCCATTGTAGGGTACGCCCCAGCGGACCCAAAGCGCGCCGCGAGCCGCTGGTGCGAGAATCCTTTCTCGCATCTGAAATGATGGGGACCGCTGGTGCGCGAATCCTTTCTCGCACCCTAAAATGCTGGGAACCTTTTTCCTCTGGTTGGACGGCCATACGAAAGCCCAATGTCATCATGCTGGCACTACTCAGCACCTGGATCGGCCTCCTCTCCTTCCTGTTCGCGGCGGGCATGTACCTCTACCGCCCGCTCATGACCGACCCGCTCATCGTGGCCATCCTCTATTTCGGCGCACCCGGTGCCATGTGCTTCGGCGGCCTCGTCCTCTGGGCCCACCGCAAAGACGCCGCCCCCGAACCCGCCATCCTCGCGCAGCGCACCCAGTGCAAAGTCGGCATCACCCTAGCCATCCTCGCCGCCGCCATCGTCTATTACCTCATCATCGCGTCGAAAAAACTGAACGGCTAGAGCAAGCTCTATTTGTCTGCAGCGGTGATTCCCTCACCATTCCCGTGAATCTCTCGCTGCTAAACGCTTCACGAGAACGTTACGTGCTATGGAAACTTCGCCAATTGAGAATTGCGTCCATTCCCGCTAAAATCCCCGCAGAAACGTCAGAACCATTAGCGTAAGCGCGTGGTCGAAACATCAGAACCGGAAGCGTTAGCGACCGGTCAGACAGAACCACAAGCGTTAGCGCGTGGTCATGCAGCAGCGGGGCACCATGCTCATCACCCTCAACGGCAAACCCGAAACCCTCGTCGACGGCACCACCGTCGCCGCCCTGCTTGATCAGCTGCAGCTCGCGCCGATCCGTGTCGCCGTCGAGATCAATGAGGAACTGGTCACCCGCCGCGAGTTTCCCGCCACGCCCCTGCATGACGGCGACCGCATGGAAATCGTCACCTTTGTGGGAGGGGGATAAAGCCTATGACACCAGACAACACCGACCGCTACACCGTCGGCTCGTTCACCTTCGCCTCGCGCCTCTTCGTCGGCACCGGCAAATACGCCAATTACGATCTCATGCGCGCCGCCCTCGCCGCCTCCGACTGCGAAGTGGTCACCGTCGCCGTCCGCCGCGACATCTTCACGCCCGAAGGCGACCAGAAAAAAGACCACATCCTCAACCACATTGACCTCAAAAAAATCACCATCCTGCCCAATACCGCCGGCTGCTTCAACGCCAAAGACGCCGTCCGCTCCGCCAAGCTCGGCCGCGAACTGCTCGAAGGATTGAATAACCCCGGCGCGAAGTGGGTGAAGATCGAAGTGCTCGCCGACACCAAGACGCTGCTGCCCGACCCCATCGGCACGCTGCAAGCCACCGGCGAACTGGTCACCGCCGGTTTCGAAGTGCTCGCTTACACCAACGACGACCCGATCATGTGCAAGCGCCTCAAGGACGCCGGGGCGACGTCGGTGATGCCGCTCGGCTCACCCATCGGCAGCGGCCAGGGCATTTTGAATCCCGCCAGCATCCGCCTGTGCATTGAATACTTGAAAGACGGCGACCCGAATTACCCGGTCATCGTGGATGCGGGCGTGGGCACCGCTTCCGATGTGACTCTCGCGATGGAACTCGGTGCCGATGGCGTGCTGCTCAACACCGGCATCGCCGGCGCAAAGGACCCCGTCCGCATGGCCGCGGCGATGGCCCATGGCGTGAAAGCCGGCCGACTGGCTTACCTCGCCGGCCGCATCCCGAAAAAACGCTACGCCTCGGCCTCTTCGCCGATGGACCAGCTCATCGAGCCGACGAAGTAGAGGCCGCTATTTGCGGACCAATCTGAAACCAAAAGCGTCAGCGCGTGGTCATGGAACGGAAAAGCCAAAAGGCGGGTTGAGTCATCTAGGAAGACATTTCACCATTCAGGGTGTGATTGGCCGGTTACTAGCATCGCATATAATCTGTCCTCATGGCACTTGAAGTCGTAGAACGAACTCTTCGCAGATTGGCTGAACTCATCGCCGAAGATCGATTTGAAGATCTCGAAACCGACACTCTGGAATTCAAATCAGTCCCTTCAGATGGAAAAGACTGGCACAATTTTCATGAGTCGGCCTGTGCATTCCTGAATACACGCGGCGGCATCATTATTCTCGGAGTCAAGGAGGAGGGTACCGGCGACCGCCGACGCTATCGCATCACAGGTTGGCAGCCGCAAGCCGAGCCAAAAATCCAGCAGCTTTCCAAACAGTTTAACGACGATTTCGGTACGGTCATGAAAATCAACGACGCCTTCCCCGCACCGCAACTGCTGGACTTCATGAATAACAAGATACTCGCGGTGCTGGTCGATGAACTGCCCGCCGACACGAAGTACGCCTTCTACCGCAATACGGCTTACAAGCGCATTGTGACTGGCGATCATAAGATTTCGACTTCTGAAATCGAACTGCAACGAGAATACAGAGAGTCGGCACTACAAGCGCGCGAACTCAAGACGATTCCGGGCATCGGTATCGAAGACTTCGACCTCGACAAGCTCAATGATTTCATTGCAGCGCTTAACAAACCGGCGAAGATCGAAACGGTCAAACCAGACCTGGCGTCTGCCACTCCGTTCCTTGAGCGAAAGCACTTCATCAAAGATGGCGTCGCAACTACACTCGGCGTCCTCGTCTGCGGAAAGCACCCCTATGATCGGTTGGAGTTTCGATGTCATGTACATGGTTACGTCGACGTCCCCCAGGAAATAGCCCGCGACAAGCAAGACTTCAAGGACAATATACTACCCTTAATGGAGATGAGTTTTGCCTATCTCCTACGCAATATTCAGGTTGGTGTGAGTGTTGAAAGGGGCGGGTCCAGCCGCCCTCAATATCCGGAAGAGTTACTCCGCGAAACGGTCAACAACGCTTTGGCCCATCGCGATTACTCCATCAATCGCCAAGTGATCCTGATCGTAAAACCCGGTAGGCACATCTCCATCCGCAACCCGGGCACCTTTCGCAAACAGCTAGTGATTGAAGAAGTCGACTCTCCAGTCCCACTGCGGAGAATTCTTCCGGAGGCCAAGCCACGCAACCCGAAACTCGCTGACGTCCTGCGCGTTTTCCGAAAGTGGGAAGGTCGCGGAATCGGAATGGCCACCATGGTCAACCTCTGCCTCCAGAAC
Source organism: uncultured Phycisphaeraceae bacterium (assembly GCA_964552515.1). Taxonomy (GTDB): domain Bacteria; phylum Planctomycetota; class Phycisphaerae; order UBA1845; family UBA1845; genus JACQXM01. Next base: position 5,187 of record CAZKIN010000098.1, on the reverse strand, counting down.
GACATCGACTTACCTTATTACCTCTTTGGAACGGAAGAAGTCACGCTCCATGTTTGCTCGGGCCAGTTGCTCGATGATCGAATGAATGGCCTTTTTCAATCATATGATGGTTACATCGGTGAAAAACTGAACGGCGGAGAACTGACGGAACCGCAGCGCTGCGTCCTTGCCTATCTGATCAAATCCGAACTCGCTAACGAACAGGCGCGCTATACCATTCTACTGACGCCGGATAACAATCATTTCAACGAACTGGCGGCCTTGGAACGTGCCGGCCTGATTTCCAAACACGAGAAGAGTACGGCCTCACACCCAATTTTCGTGGTGGACAGGCCGCTAATGCGCAAAGACTTCTTCCTTGAATTGCGTAGCAGGCTGGGGATGCGCTTTGATTTGCTCGATCAACTCGCCAAGGAAGTTCTTTCGGTCGTCTACCGGTTCAATCATTTCTCGCGCGCTCGCGCCGTCAGCGCAAAGCAAGTCAGTTACGACCTTTGGGCCACACGCGGAGAGGCTGACGACATCAAGGCCTTCGACGCGTTTTATCGCAAGGTTCGCAGGACGTTCAATGATCTGGTCGAAGAGGGCTTTCTCCGGAAAGCACCCGAACTTCGCCGCTTTGGCGGGCGTTCGGCCGACCCCTTTGTTCTAAACGAACGAGCAAGTGACGGCGTTTTGGGATTGAATTCGGAGACGCCCAACTAACGGCACCACGCTTTGGCTTCAAGGCACTCGATCCCTTAATCCTGATTGCATTATTACCCGCCTCCCATCTTCTTCACCCCCTCCACCACACGCTTCCACGCCGCCGTACCCGGATCAATCACCTCCAGGTGACCGGCTCCCGGCACCAGCACCACCTCAATCTCCCCGTCACCGGCCGCCCGCGCCTTCTCCACATACGACTCGCCCACCCACCGCCACGACTTGTCCTCCGCGCCGATGACAATGATCTGTCGCACGCCGATCGGGGCCAGCCGCGACGGCATCGCCAGGTCATACCGTTTCGCCTGCGCCGCCGCCGTTCCGCCCATGAGTTTCTCAATCACCCCGCCGCACACCGCCTTTTCCTGCAGCGCGTCCAGCATCGGCGCCGGTGCGAGCGCCACTACCCCCGTCACCGCAATCGGGTCCTGCACATAAACCTCGCTGCCCTCCGTAAGCTTGTGCCGCCCCGCCAGCCACAAGGCGAAGTGCCCGCCCGCAGAGTGTCCCATCGCTGTCACCTTCGACAAGTCCAGTGGCCGCTCCTTCGCCAGCGTCCGCAGGTAATCCGCACCCCGCGCCACATCCATAAACGTCCCCGGCCACCCGCCGCCCTTGTTCCCCACCCGCCGATACTCGAGGTTCCAGACCGCAAAGCCCTCCTTCGCCAGCGCATTCGCCAGCGCCCGGTTGTGCGCCAGGTCGTACTCCGCCAGCCAGCATCCCCCGTGAATATTGATCACCACCGGGAACGGCCCCGCGCCCTCCGGCATGGTCAGCTCGCCAAATTGCAGCGCCTCCGAACCATAGGCATGCTTCTCTCCCGCCGGCGACTTCGCCAACTCATCCAGATCGGTCCCGGCCACCGCCCGGGCAGGCAGCATTCCAACCGCCAACCACAATCCGCAATGCAAAGCTCGACGATTCATCCGTTGATCCTCTCAATAACTGCCTTCCATTACGCGCCGATCCTAACACCTGCCCCCACCCCCGTCACCGCGCAGCCGCGCAGTTCTTCCGATCTTCTTCGTGCCCTTCGTGTCCTTCGTGGTAAAAATTTCCCTAACTTGCGAGCCCGCAACGACTTACGAGAATCCGCGGACTTCGCTTGACTTTCCTTGACATGTTCGGTATAAGTTAACTAGCGCTTTCGGTGCGGCCTCGTGGATGGCTGGCCCATCGCCTTGGCGGGGGGGGAGTCGCATATGACGTGGTGCAGGGACATCTGATTCTTCTCTGTGATCTCAGTGCCTCTGTGGTGCCTTCTTCCTCCGACGCAGCTCCTGCGAAAATGCCGCGCCCATGAAATCAGTGACTGATATGTGGCACACTCGAAAAAAATGCGCAAAACAAAGCCAAACTTGCGCAGGATGGATAAGATGGGATACTGGCGAACTGCAATGGCGGAAGTAGCCTATGTTGCGGCCGATGCCTCGCTCACGCGGCGCCGGTTTTGGGCCGCCTTCGCCGATACTGACTGCCCCAAGTCATTAAACGTCTGCCCAAACGGCGCGTTTTTTTCCGTGGGAAAATCGCGTCGCCAAATACGCTTTTCTCCGGGAAATTCGTCATCCCGTGGCGCGCAAGTCGCGCACCGGCCGCGCATAGAGTGTACGTTAACAGTCAGTCGAAACGGCCTAGTGTGTCGCCGGCTTCGGCTCTTCCACGATGAGATCCTTCGCCGCCTTCACGGTGGCCGCGCGGATCAGAATTTGCTTGAGCGGTTCAATGTCCTTCATCTCTTCCACCTTCTTCTGCGTATCCGCGTCCACCATGATCTCGCGGCTGCGCAGCAGCGTGGCAATCCCCTCGCGCAGCGCGCTGCGCTCCGCATCTTCCTTGATTTTCTTTTCCGCCTCGGCCGCCTTCTCGCTGTCGATCTTTCCAACTTCCAACTTCGCGCCCGTCGATTCCGCCACCAGCTTATACCACGATTCCGGATATCCCGGATGTGTCACCTTGCCCGACTCGTCTTTCAGATTTCCATCGAGATATTTATACAGAAGCTGCTCCCAGAGTTTCCGCCAGCGCGTAATCACCATATCCGCCGAGTCGTTGCTGTATTTGTTGAGATACTCAATCGCCAATCGCGGTGCCTGCTGATGCAGCGCCAGCGCGGCCGCCTCGATACCCGGCTGCTCCGCGATGAAACGGCTTTCAATCTCGCGCTGCACTTTGCGCACGTCCTTGATCATTTCGCTGTAGCGCAGGTAGGTGTAATTGGAAACCGCGTTGAACACCCAGAACGCCGAGTCCCAGGTGAATTCATGAAACGAACCGGTGCCCACCGCGAAGCCGTGCGGAATCTTGGTGATGCCGCAATACATCGGAACATACACCGTGCTGTAGGTGTCATCGACCGCGAACCAGAGCACCCCGCCGATGGCGTTGGGCAATCCCGAGCGCATCTGCGCGACGAACGAAAAACCGGTCTGCTGCGTCGAAGTCGCGCGCTCGTTGAGATATTCCTTCTCGCCGACTTTCCACGTGAGCGGCCGCCAGCGATAAGGCATCGCATACGGACCGGCGCCCAGGTCCTTGGTCATGTCCAGTTCGGTACCGGTGAAGTGATCGCGCATCAGTTCCATCACGTCATATGCGCCGAGCTTACGATCCGGTTTGACCCACAGCGGCAGCGGCTGCGCGCCGGATACGCCCTTTACCCAATCCGCGGAAAGATTCTGCGCAGCGGCGGCACGTTCAAACATGCACCACACCCGCGCATCGCAGAAGCGCAGCGCGCCGAAGTCCAGCGCGCCGTACGTATCGGCGAAGCTGAAGTCGCCGTCATTGCCGGTGAACCAGCCCTTGTCGCGCGCGAAGCTGATCACGTCCGGCGCGAACAGCGTATCGGGATCATTCATCGGAAACTGGCGGATGCGCGGCGCGTTGGCATGGCCGCTGATATAGCCATCGGGAATTTTTCGTGCCACCCACAAGGCACCTTTCGCGCCCGGTCCCTTGCCGATAATCTCCATGATAAACGCTTCGTTGGGGTCGGCGATGGAGAACGATTCGCCACTGCTGTAGTAGCCATACTCATTCACCAGGGCGGCGATCGTCTCAATCGCCTCACGCGCACTCTTGCTGCGCTGCAGCGTGATGTAGATCAGACTGCCGTAGTCCAGGATGCCCTTGGGGTTCATGAGTTCCGTGCGCCCGCCGAACGTGGTTTCGCCGATCGCGACCTGGTGCTCGTTCATGTTCCCGACGACCGCATAGGTGCGCTCCACCTGTTTGATCTGGCCGAGAAACTTTCCGGTGTCCCATTCATGGACGTCCAGCATGTCGCCGGGCAGGTGGCTGCCGGCGGTGCGATAGTACAACTCGCCATAGAGCACATGCGAATCGGCCGTGTAGGTGATGAAGGTGGAGCCGTCGATGGACGCGCCCTTGGTCACGATGAAGTTGGTGCAGGCGCGCGCGTCGCTGCCGCCCAGCATGAACGCACCGACGAAAAGAGCAATGCAGCAAAAACGATTCATGACTTTCCCGCTGTGCAAGGGGTGTCCCGCGCGTGGCCGTGCCGTCACGACCGATCGCGGTTTGATTTGGATATGTTATATGGCCGGAGGGACTTCGTCCCAAGGGGCGGCGCGGCTTCGCGGAAAAATTTTCCGATCGCCGATCGGAATATTCTCAACGTGCCTGGTGAATTCGCTGCAGGTGAATGGATCAGAACGCGCGGAGCAGGGCGTGTTGCCGCTGGCGCGCGGTCGGCCAGACGACGCGCGTGGGAAAGGTGCAGGCCTTGCCATGCGCGCTTACTTCGGCATCCGCCTCGGCGATTTGTTCCAGCAACGACAAGACGAGTTTGCCGTCGCACGGCTTGGTGAAGAAATAGTCGCCGCCGGCGAAGGGCACCATTTGGTGCAGGTAGTTGCGGGTCAGCTCATCGTGCCGGGATGTGGCGAGAATGATGGTGACGCTGTCGTCGCGCAGTTCATGGCGAACGCATTCGCAAAGTTCAAAGCCGTCGGCGTCGGGCAGGTTGAGATCGAGAATGATCACCTCGGGCGCCATGGTCTCGCAGGAGAGCAGCACTTCGCCCGCCGTGGCGGCCGACTGCACTTCGTGACCGGCGCTTTCCAGCAACCGCCGCAGCGCGATGCGCGACGATTCCTGATGATCCGCAAGCAAGACGCGCAAGGCGCGGGTCGTTCTCATCTTCCCCTCCGCTTGAAATGTGCTTCTTTCCCCTCCGGACAACCGATGGGCTTCTTTCCGATGCAAGTGTAGAATACCGATCCGACGCGCCGCAAACGAAGTAACAAATTGGTCAGCACAATTACGATTAAACCCGATAACAAAAAAAGAGCCGCGACCGCAAGGAAAGGTGGACCCGCAAGAACAGGTCCACTTCCTCGCGGACGCGGCTCAAAATGCCAACGTCCTTCGAGTAAGGTCAGTTGCTCGTCGTGGCCGCTCCCTTGTTGGGGATCGGCGGCGCGGTCGGCTTGACCATGGGCTGTTCCTTCATCA
>CAZKIN010000097.1:10799-13272 GCA_964552515.1 uncultured Phycisphaeraceae bacterium | reverse complement strand
GCGCCGAAAATGTTCAACACTTGATCCCAGTAACTCTGACTGATGACAAAGGGCGATGTCACGTGAACCCCTGAAAAAACCCACGCGCTGGGGCTCGGGTTGGTCGACCACGCCACATAAGATGGCGCACAAGTGGGTGTCACCGTCCAGTCAAAGGCCAGTGGAAACATGACCGATGCGTCAATCAGCGGTGCTTGTTGCGTGACACTGCATGGTGTAACGCCGCCCGCCAGTGTATCGATGGCCGTATTGATGCGAATGCGCCGCTGCGGATAGGTCGACGGACACGTTCCGGATGACGAGAAAAACTTGGGTGAAACCGCGGCCCCGCTGTTGTTGAGCGTGTTGAGCGTTTCAGCAACCGTCAGTCCGGGAACGGCCTGTTTCATGATCGCCCACGCGCCGGCCACATGCGGCGCGGCCATCGACGTGCCGTCCAAGTCGCCAAAGTCGCTGTCGGAACCGCCGCGCGCTGACAAGATGGCGACACCGGGCGCGAAAATGTCCAGAAGGGTGCTGCGATTGCTGAAGTCTGCCTCATCGTCAAAATCATCCGTTGCCCCGACGGCCACCGCGCTGGAAATGCACCCCGGCTCGCCCAGTGCATCGCAGAATCCGTTGTTACCGGAGGCTATGACGGTTGCAATATGGACGCCGCGCAGCAAATCGATCTGAGCTTTCAGTGCCGCGTTGTTGGCATCGCAGGTTGTCTGATTGGTCAGCTTGCCTCCCCCCAGGCTCATGTTGACGGCGGCAATCGGATGCGTGAGCCGCAGGGAATATACATGTTCGAGCGCCGCCACCTGATCGTCGTCCCATGTACGCACGCAGCTCGATAATGCGGGACTGCAGAAATCGCTGTCTGGGAACTTCGAAAACACTTGAATGGCAATAATGTCCGCACCGCGCGCAACGCCGTACAGCGGCGGTACATGCGTTGGGTCATTCCCCGCCGCGATGCCGGCTACGTGCGTGCCATGATCAAAGCCTGAGTAGATGGGCGGGAAATGTGCGGCCGCTTGCGCGCTGGTGATGTCCGTCGCGGTGCCGTTGGGGCAGTCGCCACTGTTGTCGGGATTACCATCGTCGCCGGAAGCGAAGCAGGCTTCGATGATATTTTTCCCGGCAAAGAAATCGTGGCTGGATCGAATGCCCGTATCGAGAATGGCCACATACCACCCCGAACCGTCATAGCCGTTCGTCCATGCGTCGGACGCCTCCACAATGTTCACCGAGTCGTCCAACAACGGCGCCTTGGGGACCATTTCATTGATGTCAATGACATTGGCAGATTGTTCGAGCAGTTGCAGTGCCTGCGCACTGGCATTCAGGGACAGAAATGGGATGTACCCGAAAGTGCGCCGCGGAGTATGTGCGACGGTGGCCAGCCGCGCCAGTTCACCTTGCGCGACGGCCGCGATGGCCGTTTTCAGGTTTGCATCCGCTTCGGCAACACCCTCAGGTGACCGCGCTTCGGCGGATCGGGACATGAGCACTCCCACTTCGGGTACGGCCAGCTCCACCATGACGGGAACCATTGCCTGATTTCGCGTGATGGCCTTGAGTCGCGCAAACTCCGCATGACGATGCGTTTGTTTGGCCGTTGAGGGTACTCCATACGCAAACGCAGCGGTCACCGAACCCGTACCGGGCGTTGGCGCGGGCGACGTCATCAACGGACTTCCCGCCGTGTCTTCAACCGCGTTGGGGATTCCGCTATCCGCGCAGGGTCCCGGAACCTGGTCGGCCAGGCCTGGCGGGGGAGTGTCGCTTCGACTGACATCCTGAGCGTATACAGGTTGGGCAAACCACGTCCCAATGGCTCCGATGCAATATGCGAACATTCGCGGTGTGCAGAACGCATGCCATACCAATCCACTTCGCCTCATCCGTCAGCTTCCTTTCCCTTCACTCGGTGTCGAGTCAAAGGAGCGAGCGTAGGCTTTTTCGGGTCGCAGAGTCAAGCAATTTCCTGCATGTTCTCAAATTTGGGAGCGTTTCGTCCAAAGTGAGACCGTGTCGTGGCATAGTTGCCGTAACGACGAACATCTCGCTCCACATAGGCAAGGCACTGCAGGAAATACTGATCGCCGTTGTCCGTCACAAAATGCATGTCTTGAACGCACGCGGATCAATCAGTTTTCACGTAACATGAGGCGCAAGCCGTGGGCATTTCGGATTATTACGGGAGGAGAATACGCGGGCAACAGCGGTCATCCATCGGATTTAACAGGCTGGAGAGTTTCCACCCTCACGATCATGCGCGTGGCGATCTCAACTCCCTTCACCTGTTGCAGCACGCCGGAGAGAACCACCGTGCTTCCGTCGTTTTGCTCCGCAGCTTTCCGTAGTTCCGGCGACTTCGACAGATCCACCTCCCACACGATACCGCCGGCGCTGATTTGCGAACCGGTATGCTCGCCACCGATGGCCATGATGCCGCTCCGCAAGGTGCCCTTGATTTCAACCCGAA
>CAZKIN010000097.1:0-10699 GCA_964552515.1 uncultured Phycisphaeraceae bacterium | reverse complement strand
TCGCCACCGATGGCCATGATGCCGCTCCGCAAGGTGCCCTTGATTTCAACCCGAACATACTCCGCTCCCGGTCGTTTTTCCGGCACCGGTTGTCCACGCAGTGCGGCGTCGTTAATGAACAACAGGGTTAAACAGCCGATCATTGCAGCTCTCTTCATCGCGATTCTCCTATTCTGGTGATACACGCTCCGTCGGCATCGCGACTACTTACTATCAGGGTCCAATCAATTCACCAAGATGGCGGCCCGCATGCGCGTCCATACATCCAATGCTCTATATTAAGAAAATCAGGCATTCGGGTCATCAACATGGCAGCAATTTCAAGACCTCGAAAATGAGGATCGTCCATTTTCGTGCTGCACGCAATGGCGGCTTTCCGACGAAGAATAGTAGGGGGTCTGACTACGGCGCAGCCACGAAGTACGGGATCAGCCGACCGTGTCTCAATGTCATGGAGGTGTCAGTCGCCGGCGTTTGCAGCTAAAGCAGCCTCCCGCGAGCGATGGACTTCACGAAATCCGAGTGGGTGAGGATGCCCACGAGTCGGCCATTTTTTACCACCGGCAGGGAATGGATACGCCGATCACGCATGCGGCGCAGCGCTTCCCGCAGAGTTGCGTTCGGCTGAACCGTCTCGACATTTTCGTGCATGATTTCGGCGGCCGTCGTGGGAACATGCGGACTCGCGTTGTCGCGAGCTGCGACCTCCTCGTCGTTGCTGAGTGACCAGCCCAGTAGTCGCCGTAAGTCGCGGTCCGAGATGATCCCGACGAGTTGGTCGTTGAGTGATACGGGAACGTGTCGGACCGAAAACCGTCGCACCATGGAAACCACGTCGTCGATTGGCGTATCCGGCGCAGCGCAAATCGGAGGGGAACTCATGAGAACCTGAACTTCTTCCGCCAGGAACCGACCAGCCCCGTTTTCGTCAAATGCCAGTTCGTCCAGCCAACGCAGAAGGTCTGAATCAGTGATAATGCCCGACAGGCGTCCCTGTGACACCACTGGCACCGCGCTTACTTGGTAGCCATCCATGAGCAGCGCCGCTTCGCGGACATCATCGCTGTCGGTCACTGCATGAACAGAGCGCGACATGATTTGCTCGACCCGCTTGGGAAGAACGCCATTGCCGTTGGCCTTGCCGCCTTGCCGGCGTCTCTCAATGGACAACGCCCACCCGGTGGAAATCAGGATGTCGCGGTCTGACAAGATTCCGACGATCTGCGCGCCATCGGTGACGATCAGGTGGTGGAAAGCACGATCCTCCATGATGTTGATGGCCTTGTCGATCAGATCCGTCGGCGCGACTGTAAAAGGCCGGTGCGTCATAAAATTTGTGATTACCAATGGCCACCTTTACCTTCCTGGATTCAGGTTGCCGGCGCACGCGAACTTCACCCTTGTGCTGCGGCATCCATCAAACATGAACCAATTCCACGCTGCAGTGTGAACGCATCGCCACTGCCGACGATACGCTCCCCAGCAAGAATCGTTCCAGTCGTCGCAATCCACGCGCGCCTACAAAAATGCAATCCGCTTTGAATTCATCCGCCTCCAGGGCGATGCTGTGCGCGACTGCGCCCTCCCGAATCACGGCGGTGGAAACCAGTCCCGCCTTGCGCAATTGTTCCGCGGCCTGGTCGGCAATGAATTGCGCCGGCGCGTGGGGGGCCGCGATCGCGCCCGATCCCATGCCCGGAAATGTCGCAAGCAGCTGCAAGTCAATCACCGTCACGACCCGACACTCCGTACCCGTGGGCCAGGAGCGACTGCCAATGGCCCGCAGCGCGGCGCTGGCGTCGCTTGAACCGTCAACGCCCACTATGAGCCGCAGCGGATTGGATGCATCACGATGCGCGCGGATCCGTCCGATGCGCACCGAACAGCGCGCGTTGGTCAGAACCTTCAGCGCGACGCTGCCGAACAAGGTTCGACCGACTGCGGTGCGACCGGCCGCGCCCATGGCAATCAGGTCGGCACGACCGCGATCCTCACCCAAACCTTCGGCATGCTTGATGATGGCCCAGCCCGGAGAATCGGCGACCACCTCCGTGGTAACCGACCATTGCGGAAATTCGGAACGCAGGCGTTTGCCCGCGCGCTCGCAAATGGCTTGTGCTTCTTCAATGGCTTCTTCGACCCGGGCAACGCCATGCTGCCTTACTTGTGAGAACTCCGGAGTTGCATCCGGCGGAAGGGGGGGTGGATTAAAGACATCGGCGACTGTAAGCACGCGCGCTTCCGTGTTTTTCGGCAGTCCCGCACATTGCAAATCGCCCAGCGCTGCATCGGCAAATTCGGATCCGTCATACGCTACCAGCAGTTTCATGGTCATTTCTCCGCATCGGCATTTTGGTTTACGAACCGGGTGAACAGCCTTCCATGTTCATACTATAGCCTCAGATGCGGTTTTTCTCCGAATGGCCCGGTGTCTTTGCTATTCCGTCGAGGCGGCGCATCCGCCTATGCCGCCGGGCGCGGCGTGCGCCGGCGGTCAGGCTCCCAGGCGCATTCTCCGATTGTTGTCCAGTGTCATTTGGCTGGCACGCTCATTCCGCTGCAAGCGCGATGAGGCCACATCGCGAACGTGCTCCGCGATCTGGGGGGCGGTCATGGCACCTGCCGTCTGCACACTGAGTATGAGTGGTTCCCAATTCGGGTACAACTTGATACGGTTCCACAATTCCCGTTTCGCAAACCCTGGTCCTACGATGATGATCCCGGCACACTGCGGCAGTGATCGGATTACCCGGTCGTAATAGCGCGAGAACTGCCCGGTCCGTCGATTGCGATCCTGTCCTTCCGTGTTTCCATTCGGGTGTTCCGGAAGAGGCGCGCTGGATTGCCCGGTCATGCGGCGTCGCCGCTCCGCTTTGGCTTCGATAGTCAGACAAGTCGTCGTTCCATCCGCGCAAACGTTGACCACGTGTGCCTGCTCGTGATCGATCCAGATACCCACAAAACAATCGCCCATCGTTCGATTCCTCACCTTCGAGTCAAATCGTTCGCTCACGGCAACTGATGGAGATGAGTTGCCGCTTTCCAGCACACTAATTTCCTGATACGAACTCATGATGACCTTCCCAGCCTTTTCTAATTACGAGTGCGCGTCGATTTCCAGCCGGTCGTCAATTCGTTGGACGCCCGGTGTACACGCCGCCGCATTGTGCGCGGCATTCTTTTCCGCCCATGATCGAACTGTTCCGGTCAGGGTGACCACCCCGTCGCGAACAGTGATGGAAATTCGATCGGTCTCACGACGAGTCTGCCGCTCCAATGCTCCTCTGATCGCATCCCGGATGACCTTGGCTTCCACCCGGATCTTGGGTTCGACTTGCAGCTGATTGTCCACGCTGCGCACGCCAGCCAAACGCTCGACCGCACATTCCGCCGCCATGCGGTCGGCCCAGTTGTCCACATGGCCCTCCAGCATGACGCGTCCGTTGCTCACCGTGCTGTGGATGTGCTTGTCCGGCACCATCACGTCCCATTCGAGGGCGTGCCGTACGGCCTTGGCTATTTCCTGATCATTTCGTTTATGTGGCTCCGCGATCTCGACATTCAGATTGTTCACAACATCCAGCACGCCTACAACTCGATGGGCAGCTCGTTTTGCCGCCAACTTCTTGGCGTAGGTCGAAATAGTGCCGGTCAAAGTGACTATGCCATCTTCGACCTGGACCCCTACCTCCACCGGATCCACTTGCGGGTCCCAATCCAACTCTCTAAGCACGTCTTTTTGAATTTCCTGCTCTGATTTCAACATGGCGACTGACATGACATACTCCCTTCGACGTCAGCACCGCGATCGACGCTATTCGGTCAGGGTTCACTCGTGTCGGCTAGGGCTGAAGTCCCCCGACAATGGGGGCACCCTTTGCGTTGGCCGAGGCATCGTTCGAGTGTCTGCATTAGGGGGTAAGCACATTCCGTGCCAGTGTCGATTCAATCCGCAACAGATTCCCAAACAATCCAACACCAGTCGGGGCTGACGTGCGTTCAAGAATTGTTGCCGAAACGGCCGGCTGCTGCCTTCCGACATGTGGCAGAATCCTCACCGATGTGCGACTTCACACACTGAAAATACAGTGTCAGACCCGTTTCGACGCGACAACAGATTGGAATGGCGATTGCAAGGAAATATGGAATTAATTGGAAAGTATGCTAGTGGCCTTCCAGTTCCCTAAGTTCGTGGGGCGAAAACTCGTGGGTCGAATTCGGGAAAAGACCAAAGTCGCGCAGACCCGAGCCTGCGGTTGGGGACTAGGGAGGAATCCGTATAATGACGAAATGCCAACGGCGGTATTTGAAGAGATGAAGCGGTACATTGGTTTCGATGAGCGCGACGCCGCGAATCTTCGCGCCATTGGACCCGTTGTCGAACCCCACTTTACGGCCGTTGTCGATTCGTTCTATAAAGTACTGCTTCGCCATCCGGGGGCAGCCGCCGTATTCAGCGGCCAGGATCAAATCGAACGCTTGCGCGTCCAATTGAAGGACTGGCTGAGGACACTGTTTTCAGGATGCTATGACTCCGCCTATTGTCGCCATCGGTCCGAAATAGGCCGAACCCACGTTAGGGTGGGTTTGGCGCAGCACTACATGTTTGCGGCAATAGACGTCATTCGGCAGGAACTCCAGAATTGCATCTTGGTTTCGGACATTGCCGATCCGCAGCCGAAGCTTGAGTCGCTGCTTAAGCTGCTGACTCTTGAAACGGGCATCATGCTCGAAACCTACAAGGAGAGCTATTCGGAACAGGTACGTGACATGGAGCGCGTTGCGCTGCGCGAAAGACTGGTTCGCGCGGAACACCTCGCCCAGATCGGGCAGCTGGCCGCTTCACTCGCTCATGAAATCAAGAACCCTCTGGCCGGTATCAGCGGCGCTGTGCAGGTGATTCGCGACAAGACTCCCGCCAATGACAGCCGTCAACCCGTGCTGACGGAAATCCTGCGGCAGATCGAGCGCCTCGACGGGACGGTGGAGGATTTGCTGATTTACGCGCGCCCCAAGCCCGCCAATTTCCATCGCTGCAATTTGCCCGAAGTGATTCGCAGGGCGGTGGAAGTCTTGAAGCAACAGCCGCAGGTTCAGCGCATACAGCTGGAGTACTCGACCGCCGATGGCCTGCCTCCTATCGAAGTGGATGCGGATCAGATCGAACAAGTGCTGATCAACATTGTCCTGAACGCAGCTCACGCGTCTTTGAATGGCCAAACCGTTCGTGTTCATGCACGGCCAAGCGCGGATGGAATTGAAATCGTCGTGGCCGATGAAGGTCAGGGCATGAGTGAAGCGGTCCGCAAGCGCGCTTTTGAGCCGTTCTTTACCACAAAGGTCCGTGGAACGGGACTCGGGCTGGCCATTTGCCAGCAGATTGTGTCAGCCCATGGTGGTCTGATCGAGTTGGACAGTGCACCCGGCGAAGGGACGCGCGTTTCGCTGCAATTGCCATTTTCACGCGGTAAACAACCAACGGAATGGATTGATGTCGATACAGGTACTGATTGTCGAAGATGAAAGCCTGATTCGCTGGTCGCTTCGCCAGAAATTCGAAGAGCGCGGCTACGCGGTGACGGAGGCGGAAACGGGCGGCGCTGCGCTGAAGCTGCTCGCCGAAGGCGACTTCGCGCTTATTGTGCTGGATTATCAGCTTCCCGACATGACCGGCCTGGACATTCTGCGCACTTTGCGCGAGAACCAGAATGACGCCGTCGTCATCATGATGACCGCGCACAGCACCATTAAAATGGCCGTTGATGCGGTGAAGCTCGGCGCTTTCGACTTTGTTCCGAAGCCTTTCCAAATTGATGAGCTTCTCTTTACGGTGGACAAGGCGCTCGAGACCACCCGATTGCGCCGCGAAGTGCGGGAGCTTCGCCGGCAATTGCAGTCCGAGTTCGGTACCGACACCATTATCGGCCAGCATGCGTCCATCAGGGACTTGCTGGTGACGCTTCAGCAGATTGCTGGCTCGGGGGCTTCAACAGTTCTGATCCGCGGTGAAACGGGCACCGGTAAGGACCTGGTGGCGCGCGTCATTCATCAGGCGTCGCCGCGTGCGGCCGCGCCCTTTGTGAATATCACTTGTACCGCCCTTTCAGACACGCTTCTGGAGAGCGAACTGTTCGGTCACGAGCGCGGTGCCTTTACCGACGCGAAGGCTCAGAAGAAGGGCCTGCTCGAGATGGCCGATGGCGGCACGGTGTTCCTGGACGAAATTGGAGATATGCCGCCCAACCTGCAGGCCAAATTGCTCCGTTTCCTTGAGGAACGCCGTTTTCGTCGCGTAGGGGGGACCAAGGAAATTGAAGTTGACGTTCGTGTGATTGCCGCCACCAACCGCCGAATGGAGGACGCCATCAAGGAAGGCAAATTCCGCGAGGATCTCTTCTATCGGTTAAACGTTGTTTCATTGGAACTTCCGCCCGTGCGTGCCCGCGGCGATGATGTCATTTTGTTAGCCCGTCATTTCGCCGAACGGTTCGCACGCGAGTTCAAGAAGGCGTTGACCGGTATTGCCGACGAGGCCATTACGAAACTCCGGCGTCACCTTTGGCCGGGCAATGTCCGTGAAATGCGAAACGCGGTGGAACGTGCCGTGCTTCTCGCCAAGGGACCGACCTTGGGCGCGGATGATTTCGTGCTGGGATCGGGTACGGATCGCCCGCTCTCCCCGGTAAGCCTCGAGTCCTTTGAACTCCCCAAAGAGGGTTTCGAGCTCGACCGTTTGAATGACCTGGAGGTACGAATACTTCGCCAGGCCTTGGAACGTACCCATAACAACCAGGTTCACGCCGCGCAGTTGCTTGGCGTAACGCGCGATCGATTGCGCTATCGGCTCCAGAAATACGGTCTCGTATAGCGAGCCCTTAAGCGCGATTTTCCCCACATTTGCGCGGTTCCGCACAATTGCCGGGTTGCGGCGAGGCTGCCCAATGCGCCGTTTGGCGGCGGGAAGCAAGTTCCCGGCATGCAAATTGCAACGGGGCAAATGGGAATAACAGATTCCCGCACCAAGTCGTCCGATCTTGACGGTGGATTGGTGGTTGTTGAGTGGTTGGATTGATGCGCCCGAATATCATTGAAACGGAGAGTGCGCCATGAAACCGCTTAAAACGTTGCTGGTCGGAGTGGATTTCTCGCCGTGTTCGGGCAACGCGCTTCGCGAAGCTGTTCGAGTTGCCGCGCTGCAGGGTGTCGATATTCGAGTGCTGCACGTCATAGCATCCGAACTTGCGATAGACCTGGAATCCGCGCTTCGGCCGATGCAGTCAGGTATTCGGGAGGGCCTCGTTGCCGATGTACATAAGGAATGGTCCCGGTTTTCCTTTCAGCTCGGCCTGGACCAGAAGATTTCGTTTGATGTCCGGATCGATCATCGCCTGTCGGGACTCATTCGTGCGGCGAGCGAGTCTGCAGCGGACCTGCTTGTATTGGGCGCGTTCGGGACAGTGCGTCCCGAAGTTGGCACGGGCACGGTGGCGACTTCTTGTGTTCGCCATGCGCCGTGCGATGTATTGCTTGTACGTGACACCCATGTCGGACCATTCAAGTCAATAGTCGCTGCGGTGGACTTTTCAGACACATCTGCACGCGCCTTGCGCCGCGCCGTGGAATGGGCCGTCCAAGATCATAGTCAACTGCACGTCATTCATGATTTTGATCCACCTTGGAATCGACTTCACTATCGTGCTCCGACGCCACAAGCCGATCCCAAGTTCATCACCGCTTATACCGAGTCACTTCACCGTCGGCTACGTGAATTCTGCCGACCCGCGCTCGAGCACTTGCCCGCACTATCCGTCCACTATTCGCTTACTGAAGGTGCCGCGCACCGTAGTGAAATTGCGGCATATGCCCAGCTCAAGGGGGCCGACTTGATTTGCCTGGGGACGCGAGGTAGCTCCAATGTTCGGGACTTCTTCTTGGGTAGCACCGCCGAGAAAGTATTGCTCTTGGCCCCATGTTCAATACTCGCGGTCAGACCGGACGCACGAAGTTCCGAATAACCGCCCGCACGGATGGCACGGTAAAAATCTGATCACCTGCGCGGTTTTCGGGGTATTCGTCATGCCGCGTCATAGAGTTAATCCTCGTGCACAATTCTCGTCCCGCAAAGTGGACCCTACACATTGGCATACGATGCCGATCGCCGAAATAATGGAAGTTTCAAGTTCGGCAACTTCGGGCCTTTCCGCAATCCAGGCGGAGGAAAGGCGCAAAGAGTTCGGTCCCAATGAACTTCCCACGCGCCGCCCGGTTCCGGCATGGATCATGTTCCTTCGCCAGGTTGCCAACCCAATCGTCTTGGTGCTTTTTGTTGCCGCGACGATCTCTCTGCTCACCGGCCACGCTATGGACGCGGCATTCATTGGCTGCATCGTGGTGATCAATTCGTTGATTGGTGGTTTTCAGGAATGCCGCGCCGATCGCAGCGCCCGTGCGCTCCAGCAGCTCTTGCGAACACAGGCTGTCGTACTTCGCAATGACGAGCCGGTTGAAATTGACGCACGGGAACTTGTTCCCGGTGATGTGGTGATCATGGAATCCGGCAATCGCGTGCCTGCCGATCTGCGGCTCCTTTGGGCGCACGGACTACGAGTCGACGAATCGCTGCTCACTGGCGAATCTCTCGCCGTCGCCAAGGACTTCGCGGCGACTCTCCTTGTTGACGCACCCATCGCCGAACAGGCCAACATGGCGTTTGCCGGCACCCACGTCATCAGCGGACGCGCCAAGGGACTCGTTGTCGCCACCGGTCAGCAAACGCATGTGGGTAGCCTCGCCTTGGATGTGCAGGAAGCGCCCGCCGGCCAGACGCCGCTTTTGATCCGGCTGACCCGCTTTACGCGCGCCATCGGCGTCGTTGTGCTGATGGCATCCGGTCTCGTCGGCGTTGCCGGAGTGGTGTTGCACGGATTCAGTTTGGTCGACATGTTCAGTTTCGCCGTTGCGCTGGCCGTTTCCGCGATTCCCGAAGGGTTGCCGGTGGCGATCACCGTCGCGCTCGCCATTGCGGCGCACCGCATGTCCCGGCGCGGCGTCATCGTGCGCCGCCTGCATGCCGTGGAAGGCCTTGGAAGTTGCACCATGATTGCAAGTGACAAGACCGGGACACTGACCTGCAACGAACTGACCGTAAAGGAAATTCGCCTCGCGCACGGGCCGGTCTTTGCGGTCACCGGGGAAGGATTTTCGCCCGTCGGAGCAGTGCGAATTCGCGATGCGGATGAATCCGAACTGGATCGCGTGTTGCTTGAGGACTTTCTGCGCGTGGCCGTTCTGTGCAACGAAGGGTCGTTTCACCGCGTGGATGGCCATTGGGCCTGGCATGGAGATCCCACCGATGTCGCGCTCCTCGTGGCGGCCCATAAAGGCGGCATCGAACCGGAGACGCAGCGCGGTGAGTTTCCGGCATTGGAAATCTTTCCCTTCGAACCTGAGCACCGTTTTGCCGCCAGTGTCCACAATGCCCAGGGTGATGGCCTGATCGCGGTTAAGGGCGCGCCCGAACGCGTCCTCGCCATGACCGCGGATGAATTGGCGATGAAGCATCGCCATATGGCCGAGGCCGAACGCATGGCCGCAAGAGGACTTCGCGTCTTGGCGCTGGCTTCAGGACAATATGATCTGGCGACCAACACGCACGTCATGTCCCGCGATCCGCACGACCTGCAATTCCTCGGGTTCGTTGGGATGATCGATCCACTGCGCGCCGGTGCAAGGAAAGCCGTGGAAGCATGTGCCCGAGCCGGCATTCTGGTTTGCATGGTGACCGGCGATCACCCCATTACCGCACTCGCCATCGCGCGCGACTTGGGCTTGGCCTCAAGACCCGACCAGGTTGTCACCGGTGCCGATCTCGAGTCAGCGACTCCGTCCCAACTGCATGGCATCGTTCAGTCCACCCGCGTATTCGCGCGTGTCTCACCCCATCAGAAATTGCAGATCGTCGAAGCGGCCAAGCGTGCCGGTCACCTGGTTGCCGTAACCGGTGACGGCGTCAATGACGCCCCGGCCCTCCGCGCCGCCAATATCGGTGTTGCCATGGGAAAAATGGGCACCGATGTCGCACGGGAGTCCGCCGACCTCATCATCAGCGACGATAACTTCGCCACCATCGTCGCCGGTGTGGAGGAAGGCCGCATCGCTTACGACAACATTCGCAAGGTCGTGCTGCTTCTTGCTTCGACCGGGGCTGCGGAGGTTGCGATGGTGGCGCTGGCCGTTTTCGCGGGCACGCCGATGCCGCTTCTGCCGGTGCAACTCCTTTGGCTCAATCTGGTCACCAATGGCATTCAAGACGTGGCTCTTGCCTTCGAGCCCGGCGAGGACGATATCATGTCCCGGCTACCGCGCCCGACCGGTGAGCGTGTTTTTGATCGCCTTATGGTCGTTAATACGTTGACCACCGCCGCGGTCATGGGCGGACTGGGCTTCGGGGCTTTTCTCTGGATGCTGGAATCAGGCTGGACCGAATTCGCCGCCCGTAACGGCCTGCTACTGCTCATGGTTCTCTTCGAGTTTGTTCACATTGGCAATTGTCGGTCCGAACGCGAATCCGCCTTTCACCTCTCGCCGCTGCGCAGTCCCTTCCTGCTGTTCGGCGCATTAGGAGCCTTGGCGATCCATGTTACCGTGATGCACCTTCCGTTTGCCCGGACCCTCTTGCGCGTCGAGCCCGTCAGCCTGC
>CAZKIN010000096.1:9527-13290 GCA_964552515.1 uncultured Phycisphaeraceae bacterium | reverse complement strand
GCCTCGCGACCCTCGCCGACTTCGCCCACTTCCAAAACTGCTTCCGCCCCGGCGCTCCCTCCTCCTTCTGCCGCACCTTCGACCTCAACCGCAATGGCTCACTCGATCTTACTGACCACACCCTGGCACAACCCTTCCTCACCAACCCCTGACTTCTTTGGCTTGTCTTTCGACTTACGCCTTCCCGCTTTCGCCTTACGCCTTACGCCTGTTCTCTGCTGCCTGTTGCCTGTTGCCTGCTTCCCCTCCCCACTTTCTGTAATTCGCAATTTCTTTCTTCGCCCTTCGTGGCTTCGTGGCTCCGTGGCTCCGTAGCTTCTTCCCGTGGCTTCGTGGCTCCGTCGCTTCGTGGCTTCCTCTTGCTGCCATTTTTCTGACACTTTGCGCACTTCGATCGGCCGTCGCGCCGAGAGTGTGCGTTAACAGTCATCATCAACTCTGCAGACAGTGCCACACATATGGCACTCGATATTCCCCCATTCCCACCCCGCTCCGCACCCGGCCAAACCGCCCATCTTCACGCCCCATCCCGGCCGCAAATTGCCGTAAACCCTTATCCTCAAGACACTTAGCATCGGGTGGCGCGCCTCCGCAACCACCCCTGGTGTCTAATAGGGTGTCTGAGATGTGTTCTGTCCAAAGGAGAACCGAAATGTTCGCCATTCTAAATGCAAAAACCAACCGCCCGCTGGGAAGAAAACTCCCCGCCGCGAAACCGCTTTGCCAAATCGGCGCCGGCCGCGAAATGCCCGCAGTGCCAATTGTCAGTCAGTATCCACCCCTCGACCGCTGCCGCCCGGCCAAAAAAAAACGCCGCCCGGAATCGGGCGGCGTTGGGTACTGCACAAATTTACGCTCGGCATCAGCTTGCGAGCAGTGCCGGAGCCATGGGCTTGACGGCCACGCGCGGCGTCGCGAACTGCTCCTCCAGGTCGCTCACCAGCGTGGCGAGATTCTGCTCACGTTCACCCGACGGCGTGAGCCAGCGCACCGATTCATTCGCCTGGAGCGATTTGGAAATACGGCGACTGGCCAGGATGACCGTCGAATGATTCTTGTTACCCATGAAGCGACCGATCTCGGGGAAGCTCATGTCCGTGTGCTTGCGGGCCAGGTACATGGCGATGCTGCGCGCCAGAGCAATGGTCCGCGACTTGCGCGACGTGTGCAGGTCCACCGGACTGAGCCCGAAGAAAATGGCAACCACCGTCTCGATGTCCGACAGCTTGACGACCGGCGCGGTCTGGCGAATCAGATCGGCGATGGCGCGCTCGGCCAGCGTGCGGGAAATCGGCTGCTGGGTCACGTGCGCCTGAGCGACGACCTTGAGGAGCGCGCCTTCCAGCTCCCGGATGTTGGCGCGGAAATTTTCCGCGATGTATTGAATGACCGTGTCGCTGATATCCACCTTCAGCTTCGCGGCGCGGCGGCGCAGCACTTCGGCCCGAACGGCCACATCCGGCGAATCCACGCGCACGACCATCCCGGAGAGGAAGCGCGTGATCAGCGACTCGGAGAAGTGCCCGATCATGCGCGGGTGCGCATCGGAAGCGAGCACCAGCTGCTTGCCCGCGGCGTCGATCGCCTGAAACGTATGCAGGAACTCGGCCTGCGTCGCGCGCTTGTTGGCGAAGAAGTGCACGTCGTCAATCACGAGGAGGTCGAGGTTGCGATAGCGGGCGCGGAAAGCGTCCTCCTCGTGAACCTTGACCGCGCAGACGTAATCGTTGGTGAATTCCTCGCCGGTCACAAAGCGCCAGCGAATCTGCGGATGCAGCTCGGCCACACCGTTGCAGATGGCCTGAAGGAGGTGCGTCTTGCCCAGACCGCAACCGCCATGGATGAACAGGGGATTGAATACCTGGCCGGGCTTCTGCACGACGTCCTGCACGGCCGCAAAGGCCAGCCGGTTGGAAGCGCCGACGACGAATTCGTCCAGTTTTCCCTTCAGAATCGGGGCAACCGTCGGTCCGTGGCCGCGGCGATGCTCGCGGGCGACGCGTTCCGGATTGGTGACCATGAACTCGACCTGGCGATCGGGTTGCTTCTTGCCGAGGGTCTTGGCGAGTTCCGGGTCAATGCTGAAAGAGACGCTGCACTCGCGTCCCGTGACCTCCCTGGCCGCATCGCGAATGTCGTCGATGAAGTGGCGTTCAATCCAATCTCCGACCGAAGGGTTGGGAGTACAGACCTGAAGGAACTCCTCAGTGAGTGAGAATCTGGTGGCATTACGAAACCAGACATTGAACCGCTGGGGCCCGAGACGATCGGCCAGCAGGGTCTCCAATGAGCGAACTGTATCTTCGGATGCGCGCACAGTCACCGCCCGCTCCTTTCCAAGAAGGAATCGCGTTCACTTCTTAATGATGAATCAAATATCAAAACGAAAAATTGCGATCACGCAACCGGGACGTCCAACAACCGCGAGTTATCGCCTCGATCACGTTATCAACCGGGATCCTCCGGTTGATGAGCGAAGGTTATCCGCGCCCTCATCGAACGTCAATAAGAAATTCATGTGCGCGCGCAATACACAGCGCCGCGCTTCGCGTCAGCTTCGACCAAATAAGAACTTGCGCCGCGGAGATTTTTTTTCCAGCGCGGTAAACACACAGCGCGCGGCCATGATGTGAATCGCGCCGGAGCGAAGCTATGAATTCCCAACATCCGTTCCCACCGCCACTTGCGCGCACGCGGCAATCCACGCCGCGCGATTCTGGAAAATTTGAAAGCCCCAGCGGGCATAAAGCCGATTCGCGGGCGTGTTGCGGTTGTCCACGGCGAGTGCCAACGTGGTGACACTTCGCTGACGGCAGAGTTCCAGCGCCCGCGCGACCAGCGCGTCCGCAACCCCCGATCGCCGCGCCACTTGCGCGACGCCCAGGTATGTGATTTCCGCCGCGCCGCCGCGCAATCGATTGAGCAGCAGCACCCCCACCGGACGATCCCCGCGCAGCGCCACCCACCATAATGACGGATCGAATTCTCCGGTGGCACGGTGGCCGGCCAGTACCTCCGCGGTCGATCGAACCCCGGTCAGCTCCGGGCAGTCCATGGTCCCTGCATAACTCTGCTCCAAAGCCGCCGCAAAGAGCGCTTCGCTGTACGAACCAAATTCCACCCAAGTCACATCGAGTGGTTGAATGGGTTCTTTTGGCATGGTGAAATTCTGTTGAAATAGGTAGACGAGGCGCGTAAGGAAATGAAAACCCGAATTACGCAAGGGTCCGTGCCAGAGTGATTCGGTCGCGTCTTCCGGATCGAGGAGGACTTCGAGCAATTTGCATCCGCTCGAACGGGCAAATTCAACCGCTCGATGGAGACATTCAGTCATGCCCGTCGGGGAGGCGTCCGGCGGCACGGTGGATAGCAGCAACAGCGCGGCCGCACCAGCGGCTTGAACATTGAGGACCACGCAGTGTGATCCATGAACAAATGCGGGACTGAGTCGCAAACGACCCTCGCGCATGGCGACGAGCAAATCCGCAGCTTCGCTTACCGGCCATGAATCTGGGGGATGGGGAGAGCGCAGCGCAAGGTTAAGGGCAGGGATGAAGTCCGGCTGATCAACTGCGATGGTTCGAACTGCGCCCGCATGGGTCATGTTCCGGTATCCGTGCAGCCGGGCCGAAGTCCAGGGGCCGGCGAAAGCACCATCCCTTTGTATGAACGCCGGTCGCGATTAGTCTGCCTTGATGGACGGACTCACATTCCCGAGATACTCGACTGCGCCGTTTCCATCGTACCGATTCATACCGGGAAA
>CAZKIN010000096.1:0-9427 GCA_964552515.1 uncultured Phycisphaeraceae bacterium | reverse complement strand
CATTCCCGAGATACTCGACTGCGCCGTTTCCATCGTACCGATTCATACCGGGAAAATCGCCCCACCCCACAGCGCACCCGGATGGGCATAGCTATCGGCCGGCAGGCACTCCCGAACCACACGTCGATTTGCCGCGACCAGAGGATTGGGCCGCGAGCGACAATTACCTCCTGGCTACGGATCTATACAACCATGGCTATTGGTGGGAAGCCCATGAGACCTGGGAGGCGCTGTGGCAGGTTTCGGACAAAGGCGGAGTGCAGGGACGATTCCTGCAAGGGTTGATCCAACTGGCGGCGTGTCATTTGAAATGGCATGTGGGGCATCTGGACGGCGTGTCACGACTGCGGGAATCGAGTCTCAACTACCTGCGAGTCGCGCAATCTGGCCGCAGCGCGGGAAAGTACATGGGGCTCGAAGTAACCAGTCTATGCACCGCGGTGGAAATCTACTATGCGGACCTCAGGCAGCGCTATCCCATCGGCGGGCAACATGATCCTGCCGCATATCCTTACCTGAGGTTGAATCCGAGTTGCCGTGCGTAGTATGCGCATCCCCATTTGATTGCGGCGATTCGCGCAAGGGTGCTCCGGTTATGGGGTCTTGGTTCAATATTATTACATAAGCAGAAGTTGCTCACCGACCAAACCCAATCGTAGCTTTGGATTAGTGAAACTCTCGCGCCTGCGCACAACGCGTTAGGCGCCGGTAGAAGATTGAGGCTTTGTCCGATCGGTCGAGCCGGCAATCTAAGGAAAAGAGGGGGAAACATGAAACTTCGCCGCTTTGGAACACATCTGCAAAAAAGTCTTTGGGCCCTGGGGGTGGGATCGACTGGCTTGTGGGCGCTTTCCGGGCTCCCGCGTGCCGATTCGGCGGACGCCTTGCCGGAGCCGGTCATCCGGGTGGAGGAGGACTGGGTACTGGTTCTCAATGAACCGGATGGTACGGTGGACTCGCCGCAGTTTCATACGGTGATGTCGCCCGCCGGCCATTTAGATTCGTTTTTTGCGCAAGTAACTTGGAACTACAAGCCGGAACCTGACTATGTCTCAGGTGGTCTGCAACTCAGTGCCTGCGACGGCGAAGATGTCTTGCGCTATCGCGGCGTGGAGCAGAACCAATTGAGCACCAGGGCAGAATCTATCACGTGGAGTCAATCGCTTGAAACCGACGGAACATTCCTGAAGTTCAGCGTCTTCAATGGCAACAGCACCAGCTGGGGTGGATTCGGCAAGGACATGACCATCGACATGGACGCCTATCTACCGCTGCTCAACAGCTACAGCCCATACGTTTCCCAAGAGAATTCCTGTGTGACCTATGGCTCAAACCGCGTTGATCTTCTGATGATCACGGAAGTCCGCCGGTACGGCGTGAGCGGATTGCTCAGCGTTGATCAGACTCCACGCGTCGTATTTGAGCTGGATGAAGACGATCAATAAGAAGTTCAAGGAAGGTTTGGTGGTGCGCAACGTCGGTCGATTGTACATGGTCCGAGGTGAGGCCATGTGGGAACGAGAGGTTTGTTCATGCGAACTCAAAGATTAATGCTGAAAGGTCATCACACACAACGCCGCGGCGTCACCGCGGTTCTCGTACTCGTTTGCCTGGCGACGATTCTTACCTTTGCCGCCATTACCGTTGATGTGGGTGCGATGTACAACACGCGGGCGGATCTGCAACGCACGGCGGACGCGGCCGCACTGGCGGCGGCCATGGCGCTCATGGACAACGACCGCCTGAAAGGCGAGGCCTATCAACTGGATGTTTTTTCGGATTCCCGTGATTCGGCCACGACTTACACATCGGCCAACAAAGTCTCCAGTGAGGTTCTCTCCGTAGCCTATGGTGACGTTAACATTGGATATCTCTCTGATGCGACCGACGGCGCCGAGGCACAATCGTTTGTCGATGCGGACAAGTTTAATTCCGTTCAGGTGAAGATACGGCGGGATTCCACCATCAATGGGCCGATGGACCTGTTGTTTGCGCGGGTGTTCGGCAAGCAATCCACGTCCGTGACGGCGCAGGCCACGGCGGCGTACATGGACGGCATTGTGGGTTGGCGCATTCCGGCCAACGGAGACAACGCCGATCTGTTACCCATTGCCGTGAAGGTAACCTCATGGCAGAACCTACTCGCAGGTATCGCGACTAGCGGCGACAATTATGCATATGATCCTGAAACCGGAACGGTGTCGCCGGGATCCGACGGAATCGAGGAACTCAACATCTATCCCGGTTCCGCCGCCGCCGGACAACTACCGCCGGGAAATTTCGGAACGGTGGACATCGGACCGTCGAACAACAGCACGGCAGACCTGTCGGACCAGATTGTCAACGGAGTTTCAGAAGATGACCTTGCGGTCTTTGGCGGTGAACTGCGCTTCGGACCGGATGGCACCTTGACGTTGAACGGTGATACCGGACTGAGTGCGGGCATCAAAGATGATCTGACCGCGATCATTGGTCAGCCACGCGCTATTCCACTTTTCACCACTGTCGCCGGACCAGGTAACAACGCCAATTTCACCATCGTGGGGTGGGCAGGTATTCGAATCCTCTACGTCAAACTGACTGGTTCGATGTCGGGAAAGAAAGTCATTGTTCAACCGGCGATGCTGATCGACGATTCGGCCATCGCGGAAGATGCGACCGGCACGAGCTATAACGTCTATCGGCCGGTTGAAATTGTGCGCTGACGGGCGAACGCGGCATTCCGGATTGGAATTGAGAGCAAATCAGCTTGCGGCGGTCGTGCGAATCCGTGTTGCGGATTCGCGCGGCCGCCGCGGTATTTCAATCAGCCGGGTTTGCGCGGTCAGCGCCTTCGCCTGCGGCAGGTAGTTCGCCATCAACCCCGCATCCAGCTTGCGGTAGAGTTCCACAACCTGGCGCGGATGATAATCCTTGCGCAAATAGAGCCGGGATGTGGGTTCAGACCATTGCGGTGTCGCTGTGATGGCATTCGAACTTATCAATTCAAGCACCCGAATCATCGCTTCGATGCCCGCGAGGATTGTCTTGCAGCCGATCGTATGCGGACGATCCCCCGCGACAATCTCCGGACGCGCATGGGCGAAAATCGGCCCGCTATCAATACCCGCATCGATCAAGTGAATCGTCACGCCCACTTTGTGCGGCTCGCCGTTGACCAGCGGATAAAAGTTGGTGGCCGTGCCGCGATAATAGGGCGAAAGGCCCAGGTGCATGTTCACCATGCGTCCCGGCCAGCGACCGAGGAGCGGCAGCTTGATGAGATTGGTTCCATAGACCACCACCGCATCCGGCGCGGCACTTTCCAGCCAGGCGAGCGTATCGTGGGCATTGAGTGTTCCGGGTGGCAGACGCCGCACCCTGCAGGTGGGACCGTCCACCACAAACCCGGCATCGTGACCGAAGTACCGCTGCTCCTGCAACTCCCGTTCGCGGTAATGCGCGGCAACCACAGCTCGCTCGTCAGGTGTCAGATCGGAGTCATTGACTTGCGCGGGATGATAGCCGGTTTCTTCATAGCCGACCGCGACGACGTGGCATGCCGCGCGCAGAGCATTGGCAAAGAAACGATGACGGGTATCCACACTGGTCAGAATGGCAACGCGCATGGTCTGTTTCGTCAGGCATCAAATCGAAAGAATAGGCATCTCTGTCGTATATCGTCCATCCCCAAAGACATTGGCCAACGAAACTGCCGGAGATGGCTCTTCAATACCACATCTGCCAGGCGGCCCGAAAGTTCATGCCGAGGTCCACCACGCGCTGCAGCAAAGACTCATAGGAGTATCCGGCTTGTGCGGCCGAGGCCGCAAAGTCCTCACCTGCCGCCAGTTGTGGATTCGGATTCGCCTCCAACACATAAACTTCGCCTTCCGCGGTCACCCGCAGGTCCACGCGCGCATACCCCGACAAATGAAGCACTTTGTACAACCGGCGACATACCCGGCTGATTTCATCACTGACCGCGGGCGGGAGGTTCTCGGCCGCCCGGGTCGAAACGCCCCGCCGCTCCTGATATTCCACATCCCATTTCAACCGTTCCGTCGCAATACGCGCCGCGCCCTCGGCCAGATTCTCGAAATACATTTCCCAGACGGGCAGCAGTTCGATGCGATGATGACCCAGCATTCCTACGTATAGTTCGCGCCCTTCTATGTACTCTTCCGCGATGGCGTCGGTGAACAGTTGTTCATGCACGAATTCCACGCGCTCGGCAAGTTTCTCGTCGTTGGTGACCAGCGAAGCCTGCGAAATGCCCACGGACCCCTGTTCCGTGATGGACTTGACGAGCAAAGGGAATTTCAGTTTCGCGGGCCGGCGCACTTTGCGTTTCATGGCGAAAACCGCGAAGTCCGGCACGCGAATGCGATGGTACGCAAGGATTTTCTTGGACAGCGCCTTGTCCTGCGAAAGCATCAGGCCGCGGGGATTGCAGCCGGTATAGCGCTGATGCATCAATTCCAGAAAGCTGACGACGTAATGGCTGTACCAGCTGACGCCGCCGAACTCTTCAAGCAGATTGAACGCGACATGCGGTTCATAGCTCTGCAGCTCGGTGCGGATGACGCCCAGGTCGTCAGTGACACCCAGCGGTCGCACGTCATGCCCCAGCGCCTGCAGCCCGCTGAGCACATCCCATTCGGTCTTGTACCGCGACAGTTCCTTTTCGCTGCGGCCTTCCCTGTTCTCGGGCGGCACAAACTCCTTCAACATGACCACCAGTATGCGCAGTCGCTTCATAGCGGAACCCGGTGATGTCCCTCACGAACGTAGTTCATCGTAACCACGGCGAGCAGGATCATGGACTCCTGTTTCAATCGGTCCGGCGGGCGGTCGAGGTAAAGTCCCAGTGCCACGCACCGTTCAATCATCTCGGAAAGCACCCGATCCACCGTGTATTGATACTGTCCGGTCTGTTCCGCCACCTTGCGGCGCAATTCCCGCCGATGCCGGCGCAAAAACTCGGCCGCCGAGGCATCGCCGACCGCCGCCGCCGCGGGAACCCGGCCCAGCCGCGTGCCACCCCCCGACACGGCCGGCCGGGCAAACAGGCGATGCAGGTCGCGATCGAACAGTTGGGGGCGATCCGCGCCATACCGCTGCCGCTTCTCGTCATAGTATTCCCGCAGTGTCAGGCGCAATTCAGCAATTGATTCCTGTCGAAGCCGCGACCGGACCGGCGCAGGGCGATCCGCAATATCGCGCATCACCTCATCCACATAT
Organism: uncultured Phycisphaeraceae bacterium; assembly: GCA_964552515.1. GTDB lineage: Bacteria > Planctomycetota > Phycisphaerae > UBA1845 > UBA1845 > JACQXM01. Next base: position 4,204 of record CAZKIN010000096.1, on the reverse strand, counting down.
TCCAGCTTCGCCAGCGCCGACCATCCGCGATACGACTCGCGCCACCGCGACCGCGGCGTCAGCCAGACGGCGAAAGTTTCCGCGAAGTCCTCCGCCGGATGACTTTGCGCGTACCAAGCGTCAAGGTGCACCACATAACTGCGGCTGTAGGGTTTGGGTTGATAGAACGCGGGATACAAGGCGTTGAACTTGCCGAAGGTCTCCTGCCACCCGCGCCGGCGATGCAACCGATAGGCATTGTTGATGGCGTGTCCGGCCTCATGCCGCAGGATCCGCTGGCAGGTAATGCGGGCCCCGCCATCGACCTCCAACATCAGCCGGCGTTCCAACCGCGTCAGTCGCGGATGTGCCAAATAAAACGGAATGGCGATTCCCGAATTGCCATCCGGAGTAAACCATTCCGTGGACAGCCAGACATGCGGACGAAAGCGCAATCCCGCCCGTCCCAATTCGCCATAGAGTTGGATGACGCGCGGCGCAAGCGGGGACGTCTCCACGCGCAGCTTCAGATCGCACAGCCGCACATCGAGCAACTTCTCATCGGTCAACTTTGCCCATGCATGCGCGTTGCGGCTCATGGAAGTAACGTTCAGCCAAAGAACCGCTTCCAAAGGCATAGAAACCCGACCGCCGACAGGATGGCCACAATGTGTACGGTGAAAAACATCCACCAGCGGTCGGCGTAAGGAATCGGCACGTTCATCGAAAAGGCACTGACCACCAGCGTCGGCACCATGATCGCGATGGTGATCACGTTCAGGCGCTTCATCAAGGCATTGATGTTGTTCGCCACGATGGACGCGCGGGCATCCATCATGCTGGCCAGAATGTTGGAAGAAATCTCCGCCTGCCGGGCGCACTGGTTGTTATCAATGGTCAAGTCCTCGAGAATCTCCAGGTCCTCCGGCGTGAATCCGATCTTGCTCGCGTTGAGCCGCAGCTTCTCCAGCAGCGCCCCGTTGGAATGCAGCGCACTCAGGTAATACACCAGACTCTTTTCCAGCGAGAACATCGCAATGAGATGCTTGTTTTCCATCGACCGGTTGATTTCGCCCTGCAGCTCATCCGACACCATGTTGATCGCCCGCAAGTGCTCGCGGAAATGCGCCACCGCCCGGGAAATAAGTCGCAGTACCACGCTGGGCAGCGACGACACCCGCTGCCGCTGCGGAACCTCGAACACCGGCGACTCCTCCGGCGTCACAATGCGCACGCGATCCGGAAAAAGAAACACGCCAATCGACGAAACACCGAAGACCAGCTGGTGACCGGACGCGGTGTAGTTCTTCGGCCGCTTGTAGATCATCGCGATATAAGAGGGTTCGATCTCCACGCGCGACAACTCATCCGGGTCGAGCGCCGAATCCAATGTGTGGTCGTCTATCTCCAGCTCTTCCACCAGGAAGCGCCGCTCTTTCTCGTTGGGATTTGAGTAAACGACGATCCGCCCCTGCCCATCCGCACAGGCGGCCACCTGACGATCCGCAATCTCGTAGGTTTGCTTCATCAGCCGATCCAAACGTCGCAACGCATACCGAAACTCGGTCCGGTCCGATTCTAGTCTGCGCGGCGCAACATGGAAGTGGCTGTGCTAAGCCGAAATGAGCGTGGCTGAACCCGCGTACACCGGTCTTACGTACGCAGCTGTTCAGACGGGAGGGGTTGCGGGGCCGATTCGGCATCGTCGAACCGGGCGCGAACCGCCGCAAACTGCGCATGGCACCGCAGGAATGCATCCACCAGGACCGGATCGAAGTGCTTGCCCGATTCCTCGGTGACCACCTGAACGGCCTGCTCGTGTGACCGCGCCTTGGAATAGCGGCGGTGACTGGTGATGGCATCATATGCGTCCACCAGCGCCACGATTCGCGCCGCCAGGGGAATGTCCTCGCCGGCGATGCGCCGCGGATATCCGCGCCCGTCAAATCGTTCGTGATGACAATGCGCGATATCGATGCACAATCGCAGCAACGGAACCGGATGCGTCGGATCGAGCGCCTGCGACAGGACCCGACGGCCGATTTCGGTGTGCGACTTCATAATCTGAAACTCCTCGTCCGTCAGCTTGCCGGGCTTGGTGAGGATTTCATCTGGAATACCGACCTTGCCGATGTCGTGCAGCGGCGCGGCCAGTACCAGGTTCTCGATATAGTCCTCGGTGATCAGTTCCGCGTACAAACTTCCGCGGCGCAATTCCTCGGCGAGAATGCGCGACATCCGCGCCACGCGACCCAGGTGCAACGTGGTCTCTTCATCGCGGTATTCCGCCAGATGGCCCACGGTTTGCAGCAGCACGCGTACCGATTGTTCCAGTTGCAGCCGCCGAGTGATGTTGTCCAGCGCGATCGCCCCGGCATCCGCGATCGATCGGATGCACGCGATCTCCTCGTCGGTAAACGATGTGTCGTCCAACTTTTCGGTGACGTTCAGCACGCCGATCACGCCGTCGCGCGTGGCGAGCGACGTACTGATCAGCGGCGTGCTGAGGAAAGTTTCACTCTTGTAAACCCGGTTTCCGTCCGCCGACAGGCCGACCGCTCGCGCCGCATAGGTCTTGCCGCTTTGGAAGACCTGTCCGGCAATCCCTTCCATGGCTCGAATGCGAATCTTCTCCGCTACGGACGGCGCAATGCCGCGCGCCCGAGCGCAGAGCAAATTTTCACCCGTCGCATCCACCATGAGCAGCGACAGACGCTTGGCACCCGTGACATGCTCCACGCAATGCATGATCAGGTCGAGAACGCCATCACGCGTGTCCACGCGATTAAGATCGCGCATGTATTCGTAGAGGAATTGCAGCCGCCGCGTCTTGATTTCGACCTCTTGCTCGAGCCGGTTGTTCAGCCGGTCCAGGTCCTGGTGCGTGGTCGCGAGGCGATGCACGGTGCGCACGCGGGCGAGCAGCTCCGCGACATCAAACGGCTTGGAAAGATACTCCTGCACCCCCGCCTCCAGCCCGCGCACCACATCCTGCGTACCACTTCGCGCCGTCAACATCACAATGGGAATGGCCGCGGTACGTGGATCCGCCTTCAGCGTGCGCGTCGCGGTGATGCCATCCATCACCGGCAAGCCCACATCCATCAGAATGACGTCGGGCAGGCTTTCCTGCGCCCGCTTGACCCCGGCTGAACCGTCGCTGGCTTCCAACACCTCGAATCCCGCGGCGCGCAAATGTGCCACCAGGATGAAACGCAGTTCCGCGTCATCCTCAACCACCAACAGACGACCGCAATGGTTGTCGGGCATAGCTTTGCTCTCCGCCGATTCGCACCTTGCGCTAAAGTCGGGAACCCCGGCGCATGCATTAGTTGCATCGGCAAGTTGCGGGCGCAAACAAACCTATCAATCCCTCCAGAAGGGAACGACAGGCGAAAAACGCCCGCAGGATTTGCACGCTGCCCACGGGCCTGATTTGACGCTTCGCGCGAATTGGCGAATAATACCCGGTTCCGATAAGTGGTCCCCGTGGCACAATTGGATAGCGCGTCGGCCTCCGAAGCCGAAGGTTGCAGGTTCGAACCCTGCCGGGGACGTGTGCAGAAAACGCTGAATTCGCAGCGTAAAGCGAATACCCGCCATGCGGCGGAGCGGCAAAAACCAAGACCCGAATACGTATCACTTGATACGATTTCCAGTTTGGAGCCGCTTCGATGCAGAAAAAGCCCTGCCTATCGCCGTCAAAAACTCCGTCGCGGCGAGCAATCCGCAACAGAATCGGAAGTACTACATACTCACCGAAAAGTGTATTCGACCAACTATTAGGCTGCTCCCGTGGAGTCCTGAAGATCAAAATTGCCCGACTGAGTCGGCAGACGATTCAATGTGGAATACTTGCAGGCAGGTATCTCAAAGCCAATGCGCCGCGCAGCTTGTCCAAGGCGGACATCTGGAGCTGTCGGATGCGCTCCTTGCTCAGGTTAAACAAATCGCCAATGGACTCCAGGGATTCCGGCTCGACCCCGGGACCATGGAGCATACGACGTTCAAGGATGAATCGTTCCATCAGCGAAAGTCCAGCCCGATTGTCCGAAAGTATCGATTGCAGTCGGTCTAGCTGCATTTGAGTGTCCAAGTCGCAATCGCTCATCACCGTCGTATGGTACATTCGTCCCTCGCCCAGCCGTTTGATCTGCTCTAATCGACGCTGTCGCCGATGCGACAACCGCAGGAATCCCCGGAGGATCGCCGTACATGCATAGGT
>CAZKIN010000095.1:8348-13398 GCA_964552515.1 uncultured Phycisphaeraceae bacterium | reverse complement strand
CCCGGCCGCGAAAGGGTTATTGCTTTGACGTGTCGCCGCGCAGTGCGGCGGCCTGCTCGGCGCGACCGGTGGCCGCATAGACGTCGGCGAGACTCCTGGCGCAGTCCTTGGTGCGGCGGTGGTTAGCGCCCAGCGCTGTTCGGAAGGTCTGACATGCGCCATCGAATACGGACTCGGCTTCGGAAAATCGCCCCATTTCATAGAGACAATCACCGTAGGCCTGCTCAACGGCGGCCGACTGCCAATGACTTTCACCGAGCGCCTTGCGAATGATGTCGCGGGCTTCCAAGATTACAGTGAGCGCATCGTCATATTGTTTCCGCAGGGCGAGAATGTTCCCGAGTTCTAGTTTGCTCAGCGCCACATCGGCGTGGTCCGGGCCGAGGACCTCGGTGCGCTGCTGCACGACTTCACGGATGATTTCCTCCGCCTCGGCATATCGCTGCTGCGAGCGGACGATGGTGGCGAAGTTATTGCGGTTCTGCAGCGTCGTTGGATGCATCGCGCCATACACGCGGATCAACGTGGGCATGAACTCGCGGTACATGGCCTCCGCTTCGGCAAATTGACCGCGATCCATGAAAATGTCCGCGTAGTTGCTCCAGACGACGAGGGTACGCGGATGCTCCGGCCCGCGGACCTGGCGCGATAACTCCAGTGATTGCTTGTATATCTCTTCGGCCTCGTCGAGCCGGCCCATTTCGCGCAGAACGGTTCCGAGATTGTTCAACGACGACAGAGCCATGGAGTCGCTGGGGCCGCGCGTATTAATGATGATATCCAGCACCTGACGGTATAGTGTCACTGATTCGTCCAGGCGGCCCAGCTTGTTATAGAGCATGGCGAGATTGTTCATCGCCCCCCAGGTTTCGGGGTTGCTGTCTCCAAGCACCTTGCGGTGCCGGGTCAGGCTTTCCTCCTGCAACTTCAGCGATTCCTCATACTTGCCCTGGCGCTGCAGCGCGAACGACAGCCAAGCGAGCGAGCTGAGCGTGTACTTGTGCTCGGGGCCGAAGTGTTTTTCATTGAGGGCGAGCGTCTTGCGAAAATGCGGTTCCGCGTCGGCATACTGGCCGAGCTGGAACAGCGTGACCGCGACCTGGATGCGAATGGAGGATTCAATTCCCGGATCTTCCTTGAACTGTTCGTCCAGTTTTTTCGCCGCGTCCACGACGACCTCGCGCACGGTCACGTCGCGTCCGGATTTTTCGGGATCGGCGGAGGCGAGCATGCTCACGAAGAAATCACTGACGGCGCTGGCGGTCTTGCTCTCGCGCTTGGCCTCTTTTTTCTGTTCCTCGGCTTCCGCGCGGGAGGCTTCCGCTTCGTCGCGCGCCGCAACGGCTTCAGCGCGGGCCACTTCCGCGGCATCGCGCTGTGCGGCCGCCTGACGCCAGAAGGTCAGCGACGTGGTCAACCCGGCGATCAGCAGCAGTACGAATACTCCGGCGACAGCGAGCGGCGCACGGTAGCGGCGGACCTGTTTGCCGAGAACGTAAAAATAAGAATCGCGTTTGGCGGCGATGGGCTCGCCGGCGAGGTAATGGCGGATATCGCGGGCCAGCTCGCCGGCCGTGTCGTAGCGGCGGGCCGGGTCCTTGGCGAGACATTTCAGGGCGATGGTGTCGAGTTCATCGTTGACCTGCCGCTTGATGGTACTTGGCCGCGCGGGTTCGGTGTGTTGAATTCGATCCAACACTTCGGCCAGCATGCCGGTGACTTCGTAGGGGAATCGGCCGGTAAGCAGTTGGTAGAGCATGACGCCGAGGGCGTAGACATCGGTGCGGAGGTCAATGCGCGTGGGATTGCCCTGCGCCTGTTCGGGCGAAGCCCAGGGAGCCGAACCGAGGAACTGACCGGTAACGGTCATCATGGTTGCGTCGAGCGCGCCATCGGCCATTTTGGCGAGGCCGAAGTCGAGAATGTGCGGATCACCGTGCGCGTCGATAAGGATGTTGCCGGGCTTGAGGTCGCGGTGAATGATGCCGAGCAGGTGCGCCGAATTCACGGCGTCACAGATGCGCGCGAACAGCTGCAGTTTGGCGGCGATGGGCGATTGATCCTGCGCGATGAATTCGTCGAAGGGCAGGCCGGTGATGAAGTCCATGACGAAGTAGAAATGCCCGCCTGCCTGGCCGCTGTCGTGAATGGCGACGATGTTGGGATGTTTAAGCTGCGCGAGGATCTGCACTTCGCGATCGAAACGCGCGCGGTCCCCTGCGCTGGCGAAGGGCCCTTCTTTCATGACTTTGACGGCGACGCGGCGCTGCGTGGATTGCTGCAGGGCTTCGTAGACCACGCCCTGTCCGCCGCGGTGGACTTCGCGGCGCAGTTGGTATCCGGCAATTGCCGTTTCGGCGAGCGTGCCGGTGACACTGCCGCGTCCCGCGAGCGAAGGTGTGGCGTATTGGGCGAGCAGATCGTTGTTGCGCCTGATGCGGCCCAGCTCGGACTGGCAGGTGGCACAGGAACTGATGTGCGTACTGACCGACGGATCGGCAAGTGTTCCCGTCTTAGACGCCGCGAGTGCTTCGAGGGCCTCGGGCGGTGGACAAGTTCCGGGTGATTGAGTCATACGATTATCCGTCGTCGAAGACTTCCTCAAGCCGTTTGATGATTTCGTGCAGGCGCTCCGCCACTCGATTCTTGGCCATGTAGACGTCGGCAACGGTCATGCCCAAGTCAGCGGCGACGGATTCAGCCGGGTTTTGATGGAGCACGTAAAATTCAAAAGCCTGGATGGTTTTCTCGCTGGTCTTGGTGGTTTCGCGCAGTTCATTGATGGCCTGGCGGAGGATGACGGAGCGGCGTTCGCTTTCCCAAATGTCATCGAGGTCATGGTCGGGCAGGTTTACGATGGCGGACTCGCCGCGGGCGACGTTCCGCCGGGCGGTGCTGCGGCGCAGGTCGGCAATGCGGTAGCGCAGGATGCCGACGATCCACGAACGGAGCCGGCCGCGCGTGCGGTCGTATTTTCCGGAACGATATTCTTCCAGAAAACGCATGATGGTTTCCTGGGTCACTTCTTCGGCATCGGTTTCGCTGAGACCGACCCGGCGTGCGAAGCCGAGAACGATGGGCCGATAACGTAAATCGAATTCACGCCAGACGGCATCGTTGCCCGATTCCATCAGCCCCGCCAGGAGGCAGCTCGTCGTTGTGGCATGTATTGCGGACACGCAAATCCCCCCAATGAAACGACTTACATTATACCCCGGGCCTTCACGAAAAAAATCGACGTCAACTGTGAGAATTCGGACCTGGATCGCGGAGAACTAGCGGTAGGGCCCGAGTCCGGACGGACCGCGACCGGGCCGCTCACCATTGGGACAAGGTTGGATGCTGGTCCGTTAGATGAGGGTTTGGACATGAAATCGCGCTTTTCGGTGTCGATGCGGGTACTTTTTGGGGTGTTGGCGGGTTCTCTTGCAACGGCCCAGGCGGCCGCGCCAGTCGCAAACACCGTTACCTATCAGGGGCAACTCAAGAACAATGGGGTGCCGGTGGATGGCATCTATGACTTTGAGTTCCAACTTTTTGATGCGCTGAATGGCGGCCTGTCGGCGTCGGGTGTCGTGGCGAAACCGAATGTCCAAGTGACCAACGGGCTGTTCACGGTCGAACTGGACTTCGGCGGTGCGGCGTTTGCGGGGCAGGCGCGCTGGCTGGAGATCAAGGCGAAGGCGGATGCGGTGGGCGCGTTTTCTCCGCTCACGCCGCGGCAGCCGCTGAATGCGGCGCCCTATGCGTTGTATGCGCTTAATGCGCCGAGTGCGGGCGGCGGAAGTTTGGATAATGCCTATGACTTTGGCGGCGCGGGGGCAGGGCGGACGATCACGGCGGACAGCGGCGCAGTGAACATCACCGGAACCGGCGGGCTGACCGTTGCGAATGACGTCGGGTTCGGCACGACAGCGCCGGATTGGGATCTGCATATTTTTCGAAGTGTCTCGAACCTCATTATTCCGGGGGGATCGATTACGCCAACCAGCTTTGGCGTACAGAACAACCTGTTCAGCATCGTTGGACCCACGACCACGCCGCGGTGGTGTTACCTGAACGTGGGATCCGACAACACCTGGATTCGCAATGCGACGGCGGATGTACATTTCGCCACCGAAGCCACGATGAACTCGGGTTCGACATCAACACAAATGACGTTGAGCAGCGCCGGGAATCTGGGAATTGGAACCATCACGCCCGATGTGAAATTGCACATTGAAGGCGGTAGTGACACTGGTCCGGCATCCGGCGGATTCCTTATCCTGGGCACCGCGACCACCAGTCACGTGTCTTTCGACAACAATGAAATCCAGGCGAGAAATGGCGCGGCGGCCAGCACGTTGTTCATTAACCATGAAGGTGGTGACGTCGCGATGGCAGCCGGAACGGGAGCGGAACGAGTCGGCATCGGGACGCAGAGCCCGGGCGCCAAGCTGCATGTTCAAGCCGCGGACAATTCCAATGCGGCGGCCAACATCGTGAACTTCGGCACGGGCGGTGCGATGTTCATCAGTCAGCTCGGCGGAGCGAATCCGGCGGTGGAGATTATCTACACGGGAACCGGCAAGGCGCTGGACGTGGGCGGAATAGCGCGGGTGACCGTACTCGAAGTTACGGGCGCGGACCTTGCGGAACGCTTTCCGGTCAGCGAAGAGACCAATCCGGAACCGGGCACAGTCATGGCGATTGACGCCAGCAACGCCGGGAAATTGTGCGTGTCGAAAGGCGCGCATAACCGCCGCGTGGCGGGCATCGTGAGCGGGGCCAATGACCTGCCCGCGGGCGCGATCATGGGACATACCAGCAAGGAAATGGAAGACGCGCCGGCCATCGCACTCACCGGGCGCGTGTGGGTGAAATGCGACAAGTCGAACGGCGCGATTGAGCCCGGCGATTTGCTCACTACGTCGGAGCAGGCCGGTCACGCGATGAAGGTGACCGATCACGTCAGAGCGCAAGGTGCAATCATCGGCAAGGCGATGACGGCGCTGGACAGCGACAACGGCATGGTGCTGGTATTGGTCAGTCTGCAATAAGGCGGATTTTC
>CAZKIN010000095.1:4902-8248 GCA_964552515.1 uncultured Phycisphaeraceae bacterium | reverse complement strand
GGAGGACCGCTCAGCTGTCACGAGGATGTGATGTGCCACACGGTGAACAGTTTCGCGCGCAATGCCACGGGACAAATGAACTTCGTGAAAAACGGCGGTAATTTCGTATGTACCGGTACCATGATCAACGATCAGGATCCCGACACGACGGTTCCGCATTTCATTACCGCCTATCACTGCCTGGCCACGCAATCGGTGGTGAACTCGCTGGAGGTGGTTTGGCTATACCAGAAATCATTCTGCAATGGCTTACTACCGAGTTACTTCACGCTGCCGCGCAGCACCGGCGGCACGCTGTTGGCGACAAATCCAACCAGCGGCGGCAACGACATGACTTTTATCCGGTTGAATGGCAGCGTTCCCGGCGGGGTGACGCTGGCCGGATGGACCACCGGCATACCCGGCAGTGCCTACGGCATTCACCATCCCGCGGGAAGCTGGAAGCGGTATGTACACTTCCAGTCGTCGGGTCTTTGTCCGGGATGCGAGTTTTGCGGCGACAGCAGCGACTATGAGTTTTACAACGCCGACGTGGGCTTGATTGAGCCGGGTTCGAGCGGGTCGGGTATTTTCAATTCGTCGGGACAGCTGTTTGGACAGTTGTTTGGACACTGCTGTGTCACCCTGGACTGCGCGGGAGAAACACTGAATTGCGGAAACATTGACGAGTTCCACTATTATTATGGCGAGTTTGAAACGACGCATCCCATCATCAGTTATTGGCTGCAAGTAGGCGGAACGTTCAACGTCAATATTGCATTCCCGTTTAATGGCAACGGCACTCCGAGCCTGCCGTTCAAGACAATAGCAGCCGCACATGCCGCGGCGTGGGACGGGCTGCGTTTCAAGATTCAGGCGGGGACTTATCCGGGCGCGCACACGATCACCAAGCAGGTGACGCTGGTCGCCAATGGAGGAACGGCGGTCATCGGTGGGTAGGAATGGTTTCGCGTCATCCGAGTTGTATGAAGTGGAATGAAATTGCATAAGGCGCTTAAACATGATGAACAAGAATAAGTTGTGGAGGGGAAAGAAGCGACTTTTCGTGTTCACCGCGTGCGGCGCGATGCATGTCATGATGTCATCGGGCGTTCGTGCGGAATGGGATGTGGCGCATTTTCATGATGCGATCGCACTGAGCAGCGGCGTGTGGGACGGAGCAGAAAGCGCGGAGACGGTTGTTCCGCTGGCCCAATTGGTGGAAGCGCCGCAGGCACCGTGGATTCGCGCGCACTTCGGCGCGTACCAGCTGGGCGCAGAGAGTTATGTCACCATCACGTCACTGGCGGATGGAGATACGCAACGGCTCGATGCGCAAAGCATGCCGGATTATCAAAATGCAACGGCGTACTTCAACGGTGACGCACTGGATGTGCAACTGCACGTCGCTCCGGGAGATATGGGGATCTTCGTCACCGTGAATGGGGTGACCTATGGTGATCCCTCGCAGGCCTTTCAGATTCCGCAGCCAAGTGCGCTGGCGTCGCTTTGCGGTGCGGACAACCGCGTGGCCTCCACCGACGCACGGGTGGGACGATTGTTCGGCGGCGGCTGCACCGGCTGGCTGGTGTCGAACGAACGTGCGCTGACCGCCGGGCATTGCGGAAATCCCGACGGCAATGTGACTGGTGTCATGCAGTTCAACGTCCCGGCATCGACATCCAATGGCACGCCCATTCAGCCGGCCGCGGACGACCAGTACCCGGTTATTGCGGGCAGTGTCACTTTTGAATCGGACGGCACCGGCGAGGACTGGTCTATTTTTCGTGTCGGGCCCAACAGCAACACCAACTTACGCCCGCATGTGGCGCAGGGTTTTTTCCGTATGACCACATTTGTGCCACCAGCGGATGCGACGATGCGCGTGACCGGCTATGGCCTGGACAACACGCCGTCGGGTTCGGGCGGCGCCGGCGCGCCATGCTGCGACGAAAGCAACGACAACGTGTGCGAGTTTGACTGCAATGCGCAATCGCTGACCGAGCAAACAGCAACGGGACGATTCGACGAATTGTCCGGGACCACGCTGGAATATGAAGTCGATACGACGCCCGCCAATTCCGGCAGTCCGGTGATTCGCACTGCGACGGGGCTCACCGTGGGCATTCACACGGCGGGCGGGTGCGATGATTTTCTGTCCGGTAATGAGAATCACGGGACCTGGTTTGGTTACGCATTATTATCCAACGCATTGCAAGCACAGACCGGCTCCAGCGTCATTTGGGTGGATCACGTAAACGTGTCCAGTTTTCAACTCGGACACGTATTGCATCCCGCAAAAACCGTACCGTTCGGTATCGCCCTTGTTCCCAATGGTGGCCGGGTTCGGCTGCTGCCGGGTTCGTATACCGAGGCAGCGGGTAATGCTTTCACCGCGGGTGCGGACGGAAAGGCCATGACCATTGAATGTCCACTCGGAACAGCGGTCATCGGAAACTGAGAACGAGAAGAACATGACGCGAAGCATCTTAAGCATACTCGTATTGGTGCTCACCATCGGCGAAGGGGCGGTTGCTGTTCCGGACCGCGCGATTCGATTTGTCACTCCGGTGAACATTGGCGCGCAACCAGCTGCTCCTTATGCGGCCGCCATCGAAACCCGCGCGGTGAATGTTGATCTTACGGCGCTCACGGCGGCGGAGCCGAATTCGATCGTGGCCCTGGACGTGGAGCCGGGACTTGCGTATGCCGGCGTGGTGGATGTCGTGGAACATCGATCGGAGACGCGTTTTTCCATACGCGGGCACTTGGACCATGACCCGGACGGCTACTTTTTTCTGGTGGTGCATGACGACGTGGCCGTGGGCATGTTGATGTCAACGGTGGATGGAGTCGCCTATCGCATTGATTACAGCGGCGCAGGTTTTCACACGATTTCGCGCGTCGATCCGGCGGGATATGGCGAATGCGGAAATGAGCAGCGGCCAGTGATTATACCGTTGCCGGGCGGTATGGCGGCGGCTGCGGCGAAAGTTGACGTGGACATCCAGGAAGCGCCAGCGGCGGATGACGATCATGATCCCACGGCACTTTATTCGCCGGACAGTTGTCAGTCACCATACATCGCCTATGACTCCATGATTGTGTACAGCGATGATTCGCGATCGGCGGCGGGCGGAACGAATGCGATTCTCGCGCAAGTGCAAATGGCGATCGACGTAGCCAATCAAGCCTATGCGAACAGCAACATCAGCATAAGGGTGCGGTTGGTCTATACCGCCGAAGTCGCATACAACGAAAGCGGGACGTTTGACGACCACCTCGATCGGCTGACTGATTCCGGCGATGGCATACTCGATTCCGTCCATTCGACGCGCAATTCCTTTGGTGCCGATACGGTGACACT
>CAZKIN010000095.1:1999-4802 GCA_964552515.1 uncultured Phycisphaeraceae bacterium | reverse complement strand
ACAACGCAGCGACGCTGAATAACACGGATTCGACGTTTGAAAACTATCGGTCACCGCGATTTGATGTGTGGACCCAGGCGGGATATGTCGGGGTCTCGTTGGGAACCTACAGCAATCCGCAGGCGTTCATTACCACGGCCATGGGGCAGCTATACAGCGGGGGATCGCCGCAGGCGGAACGAACCGTGTGGCTGAAACCAGGAACTCATCATCCCAGTGGGATTACCATCAGCCAGCCGGCGGTTTTTCGGGCCTGCGGCGGAACGGCGGCCATTGGGCAATGAGGATTTTTGCGCAGTCGGGCGGTTTGAATCTTGTATCTTTTGCGGCATTTGAATAGAATTGCGGGGTAACGGAGGACGTGAATCATGAAAGCCAACGTGATGAAATTTCGAGTATTTCCGGTCGGCGCTCTTGCGGCACTCATTGCCGGATCAGCTTTCGCCGGCGGCGTCGGATTTGAAATTCCCTGGTATACGATTGATGGTGGCGGCGGCACGTCGACCAGTGCGGGAGGTACGTTTGAGCTTTCCGGCACCATCGGCCAGCCGGATGCCGGACAGGTGATGTCCGGGGGCACCTTTACTTTGACCGGAGGATTCTGGTTCCCCGTGGTGACGGGCGACTGCAATGTCGACGGTGCGGTGACCGGAAACGACTATGTTGAATTTGAAGGCTGCGTATCGGGTGAAGGCGGCGGCCTGCCGATGACCGAGTGCACCTGCAGCGATTTCGACAACGACGGCGATGTGGATCTCGCCGACTATGCGGAATTTATTCTTTCGTTCAGCAACACGATGCCGTAGGGCTGCAAAATCGGACAACACAAAAAGAATCGGGCCGTGCTGACTCCAGCACGGCCCGTTTTGTTTTCCATATTAACGAGATCGGAAGCTATTCCTTCTTTTCGACCGGAGTTTCCGTAGCCTTGTCCGCCGGCTTTTCGGCAACACGCCGGGACTCGTTCAATTTACCAATCAACGATGCAATGCGCGGCGCTTTCCGCACATCCTGCAGTTCGTGCCCCTCCGGCTGCGCCGTTTTGAACCAATGGGAATTCAGTCGTTCGATCATACCTGGCCAAAACCCGGCATCGGTCGGACGCGAAACGTGAACCTTCAAGTTTTCCAAATCGATTTCGCCAATCTTGGGACCGGGCGGCTTCAGCAGCGTGGAAAAATCCTCTCCCTCCTTCAGGGAAAGTGTGAACGTGCCGGCGGCGTTGTCCGAGACCATCATATGCAAGGTGCCACCATAGAAATTCTTGCCCGCCTCCGGACATACGGGTCCTTCACCATCGAGCATGACCCCCATCCAGCGATAACCCTCGGAACGACTGTCCACCAGGGCCACGCAGTGCATGTCCTTGTAAACATAATCGGCACGAGTCTTGTCCACGAAGACATTCGGGAAATTGTCAAACTCCTTGCGCTGCGCTTCCGAGTAAACCACCGGTTCAATGAACCCTTTGGGACCGCTGGTAAAGCCGGAGTGCTCAATCATCGCCTGATAGGCGATCAGCTTTTCTCCATTGGGTGACCAGTCGCGCATGGTCAACTCGGTGGTAAAGCGATCTCCCGGCAGGACATGAATCTCCGCCTTCGTCCCCCCTTGTAGCTTTTCAAAATTCAAACCTGAAGCGACCAGGGAAAGCGTGGGCTTTCCCGCATGGGCACAGCCGATGCCGACCGTGCCGACGAAGATCATAACGAGCGATATCCTCGGAATTGACTTCATGATTTTGCTCCATCGGCCCCTTGGGAGAAGCCATGACCGAAGGGATTGGTGGCGGATTGTGCCCGCGCAATCCCTCGTGAAATACCCGATTCGCTTATGCGGCAATATAGTGAATCCCTGCCTGATTCGGAACACGGCCGCCATTCCGTGACTGACCTGATACATAAAAGATCGGACGATGGAAGCACCGAACTTTGGGTATTGCGAATGGGACGGGTTTGGCGCATAATGTCCGGTCCATCAGACATGGTTGAGCGAAGAACGCACAACCGGCGTGGCAGAGTATGTGAATGGGTGATACGCTTCAATCCCTGCATCGTTTGCAAACCGTCGAAAGACAGATTGCGGCCATCCGCCGCAACCGCGACACCAAATCCAAACGGGTCGAGTCCCTGCAGCGTCAGGTACGCCAGATTGATGAACGCATCCGTCAATTTCAATTGCAGGCCCGCGAGCAGCAGGTCAAGATAGACGCCGTTTCACTCGATGTGTCTTCCCGCGAGGAATCCGTTGCCAAACATCGCGAAGGCCTGAACAAAGCCAAGACGAACAAGGAATACAGCGCCATCCTCGCCGCCATGAACACCGAAAAGGCGGACAACACCAAGCTCGAAGCCACCATCATGCAGCACTCCGAAGAGCTGGGCAAAATTCAGGCGGAAATGGCGAAAGTCAACGAGGAAAAGGCAAAACTGCAAACCAGTCTTTCCGGCGCGCAAAAAGCACTTGATGATTACGACCAGTCAGTCAAGACGGAGCGCGAAAAACTTCTCGCCTCGCGGGAAGATTTCGCCAAAGTGGTCAATCCCGTCACCTTGCAGACGTTTATCCGAGTCGCTGAACACCATGACGGCGAAGCCATGGCGGTCATCTCGAAAATCCATCCCAAGCGCGAAGAGTACATGTGCGGCGGCTGCAACATCGGCGTCACCCTCGACATGGTCAACGCGTTGAAGACGCGCGATGAAATCCTGCTCTGCCGTTCCTGCGGCCGCATACTTTATGCCGAGCCCGCGACGGCCGCCCGCTGATCCCCCTCTGGCCTGATTACGTGGAATTCGGGGAC
>CAZKIN010000095.1:0-1899 GCA_964552515.1 uncultured Phycisphaeraceae bacterium | reverse complement strand
TCAATGCCGAAGACCTGGGCGAGGAACAACACCACCACTCCCTCATACAAGGCCGTCCCATTCTGATTGGCGGTCGCACCGACGGTCAGCACGAAGTTGGAAATCGTGGGCGGCAGCCCCAGCTTTTCGGTCGCCACGCGCAGCGCCGTCGGCAGCGTGGCATTGGACGACGAGGTGCCAAAAGCCGTCACCAGGGCTTCCGCACTGTTGCGAAAGAATGCCCGGGGACTGGTGCGGCCCATCAGTTTCAATGCGAGCGGGTACACCACCACCATTTGTATGATCAGCCCGCCCAGCGCCGCGACTACGAACCAGCCCAGCAGCCGCAGCACATCCGCCCCGAACCGCGATGTAATTGAAAACAACAGGCACGCGACGGCGTACGGCGCCATCCGCATGGCCCAACCGATAATCACCATGCACGCATCGAACACCGCGCTGAGTAGCGCCAACACCGGGCCCGATCGCGCTTCCCCGAGTGTGGTCAGCGCCGCACCGAGGATCAGCGAAAAGAACATCACCGCCAGCATTCCGTTGCCTTTGGAACTTCCGTCCACCGCGCCGACCATTTCCTGGAGCGGATTTTCCGGGAGCAGATCGAGAAGGGTGTCGCGCAGCGGCTTGGCCTGCTTCGCCTTGAGCACCACGCCGCTGGCACCGGACGCATATTGTTCACGCAACTGGTCGCGCTGGGCCGGATCGAGCCGGCTTCCCGGCTTGATCACGTTGACGAGCACCATGCCGATGACCACGGCGCATATCGAAAAGACCAGGGTGTAGATCAGCGTACGTACCGCCGCGCGCCCCAGTTTGCGCACATCGCCGAACCCGCTTACCCCCAGCACCAGCGCCGACACCACCAGCGGAACGACCACCATGAAGATGAGACGCAGAAAGACCTTGCCCACCGGCTCGGCCACATTGCTCGCGAACCAATCCAATGAATCCGCGACGCCATTGGCGTCACCGTCCAGCGAACTGACCTGCCCCTCGACAACGGGCACCGTCCAGACTTGCTTGGCGACCAGCCCGATCGTCGCTCCAACGAATAGGCCAATGAGGATCTTCCAATGCAAGGC
The DNA here is from genome assembly GCA_964552515.1 of uncultured Phycisphaeraceae bacterium. GTDB lineage: Bacteria > Planctomycetota > Phycisphaerae > UBA1845 > UBA1845 > JACQXM01. The sequence goes on along the minus strand of CAZKIN010000095.1, from coordinate 820 downwards.
GAGTCGCGGAGACGTTGGAGATGGCGCATTTTCCATGGGAGCACGCTTAACAGAAGATCGTGACGAATTCGCGTGAATCCGTCACGATCTTTATCCTGATACATGCTGACGCAGCGAAACAACCGCCTGCGGCATTCCCGAAATACAAACTTCGACCCAGCCGTGTGCTTGGCACCCGACGTCAGTTCACATACATCTGCGCAAAATACTTCGCCGTCAGCGGTTCGCCGGTCGACGTTTTGATCAGATCGCGCCAGATCATCACGTTGCCCGGTTCAAACACTTTCGTGCGCAGGTAATCACCTGCCGGCTTGCTGCCCAGGAAACTCGTCTCATGCGGATCGGCGGCCTTGATCACGTTCTTCGCCACATAGGCATGCAACTGCGCCGCATACAGCTCGCCGAGCATGTAATTGTGGTAGTAAACCGGCGCGCCGACGATATGCAGCTTCGCCCCGTAGTCCGGCTTCGACACATCATCCGGCGGATTAAGCAACTGATACTTCTTCTTCAATTCCCACCACAACTTGCCGAGATCCTGGTTCGGATTGCCATACATCGACTGCTCAAACCGCAGCATCACCTGCGTCCATCTGCTGAAGATTAACTTCTCCGCGGACAGACTCCGCCGCGCCAGCGCCGTGTACTCGGCCGCACGATCCGCCGGCATCTTTGCGACCTTCGCGAGAAACTCCTCGTTCTTGGCCAACGATCCAAACATCATCGCGATCGCCTCGGTGGTCAGCGTATGCGCCGGCTCATGCAATACGAACGGCACGTCCTTACCGATCAGCTTGTCATATACCGCATGGCCCAGTTC
>CAZKIN010000094.1:7427-13571 GCA_964552515.1 uncultured Phycisphaeraceae bacterium | reverse complement strand
GACCCGCGACGGACATCGACCGGAGTCAGTCGTTCCACCAGCACGGCGCTACTCGCCCGGTCGCCGGAAGGCCAGGGGAATTCATCGCGTTTCATGAGGGGAGAGCCGGGTTGGGCGGAAACGTGACTCGCTACGAACAATCCAACCAACGCGATCATCCGACCGTCAGTCCGATACAGGCCGCGTGCATTCCACAAGCGTTTCATGGTTTCCCTCCGGATTCGGCTTAGACCAAGCCAGCCCCACTCCAAGATTGACACCCTGCGCCGAACTATAGTTAGGACCCGCAAAAGAACAAGGGCGTCGAGCACTTGCGCGCCCGACGCCCCTGGTTTCAGACAATTACCTGGCTACCCGCGATTATTCGTAGAAGCGGGTTGCTTCGGTTTCCTTAACTTCCGCACCAAGTTCGGCGCTGTTCATCACGACTGTCAGACGAACGTCACCGGCCTTGTTACCCTTGACGACGAGGCGATAGGTTGCGACCTCGCCCGGAGCAAGACTCGGCAGTGCCGCGAACTTGATGTTCTTGCCCGCAGCCGTGGACGGCGTCGGACCGGTGCCGCTGACGAAGTCTTCTTCCGCCGGCAGGGTAATATCCAGTGTGATATCCCTATCAGCCTTCGAACCCTGGTTGGTGATCTTGATCTCGTAGGTCACTTGCGCACCTACTTCGATCGGGTCTTCCAAGTCGATCACTTCGAGCAGGATGGCCGGAATACCTTCGACCTTTGTGACGCACGAGGCTTCCGCATCGGCACACACGCCCTTGACGCTCACAACGTTCTTGATGTCGCCGGCCGCGTCAAACTTGACGGTCGCCGTCATCTTACGTGATTGACCCGCTTCCAGGTTACCAAGGTTCCACACGATGCTGCCACCAGACGCCGAGCCGCCATCCGTCGCGCTGACGAAAGAAGTTCCCGGCGGGAGCACATCGGTCACCACGGTATTTTTCGAAGCCATGTCACCGGTGTTGGTCACGGTGATTTCATAGGTGCCGGGGCGACCCAAGAATCGCGTGCCCGGGCAACTCTTCGAAATCTGGAGTGCCGGCTGCTTGACCACGGTGGAGCAGGAAGCTTCAGCGCTCAAGCCGCCATCTGCGGACGCCTGCACCTTGTTGTCATAGCGACCGGACTTGGTGGCCTTGACAGTGAAGCGGGCTTCCTTGGCCTGTCCGGCACCGAGTTCCGGAACATTTCCGGACACGGTGGTCTTGCCATCGGTCGTGGTGAGACCGGTCGGCAGGTTATCCGTGAACTTCACGTTCTTCAGCGTGGTGTCGCCGGTGTTGCGGATCGTGATGATGTACTCGATCGGATCGCAGGTGGAAACTTCCGCCGGACACTTCTTGTCCACGGCGATACCCGGCTTCTCCCACTTCTTGGTGGTCTTGATCGTCGCAATGTGTTGCGGCGGTTTGCAGCACTGGATGTTTTCCGGCCGCACGATATCGGCCGTGATGTTGTTCAAGCCGGTCTGTGGTGCGGTTTGACGGAGGGTAACCTTGGCATTGCCCTGCGCATCCGTAAGGACCGTCTTGGTGTTGCCACCGCCGTCAAACGTACCGGCGGGACCATCAACAATGCGATAGGTAACTTCGTATCCGGCCAACGGCGTGTTGTCCGAGTACTTGGAAACGCGGGTCACAATGTCATGCGTGGTGCCGACCAGATTGACCGCCGGCGGCGTAATTTCCCACTTCACATCGGACCAGATCTTACGTGCGAAAATCTTGTGCTTGTCCCAGTCATAAATGCCCGGGGCATAGACGGTCAAATGGGTCGTGCCCTCGACCGGCGAGGTAATCACGCACCACGTCTGACCACGCTTCAGGATGATGTCATCCGAAGGATCGCTGTTGCCGCGGGTAAGTTTGTGATCACGGTGATTCGTGTGCGATACCGCGAAGTGGTTGGTGACCTTGTAGCCGCGGCTCATGCGCGCGCCGCTTTCATCTACTTCCACAATGTCGCCCACGCTGCCTTCATTGATCATCCACTCCACGCGGCGATTGGGCAACGGCTTGCCGTTCTTGTCACGAATCGTTGCGATCAGCACGTGCTGCGTCTGCACCGGGTTCACGTCGTTAAGCGGCGTGACTTCCAGCGAGACTGCGTACGGATCCCAGTTCTTGTAATAGCCACCTTCAGGCGGCTTCGGATGCGTCTGCACCGTCGGACGCGTCGAAGGCCAGGTAAACGAGTGCGGCATGTGCGTGCGGCACCCCTGCATTAGCGCAACGACGCCCGCCAAGGCCAGCCATGCGCTCTTCCAATGTTGACGTTTCAACACACCATTTCTCCTATGCATAAGAAAACCGATGACGACTCGGTTACGCCGCTCAAGCGCCGGCGACACCGAACCAAAAGTTCACTCCACGTTTTGAAATTCGCTTTCAACAAGACCCGAAAGTTCGCCAATTGGCTTGTGTTCGGGCCGCCTCGAAAATCCACACAAGTGAGACCTCAGAACTGGAAAGCCGCGCCACGACCTGCTTCCCGAGCCCAATCACTTTTCAGATATCGAGTGTTGCGGCAATTCGCCTTTGGTCAAATCAGCTCGTTCATATTGCAAATGCAAAACGGACTGCCGACCGCGCCGCAATTATTCCGCACTTATCAGTGCAATTTTCCGCAGATTGACCCACGAAAAACACAAAACAACTCTGACCGCCATCAGAATCATATACTTGTTTCCGATAATGTGCCACAACCCAATAGCGGAGATTCCAAAAAAGTCTGGTCCGTACTTTGGGAACAAATGTCCAGCAGGAATTTTCCCTATTTTATCAACGGACAAATTGCGGGGAGGATTTACCCTGGATTGCCAAATCGATGGCACTGATCGTCCATTTCGCCATGGCCACCCATCCCCCATTGCTCCAATGCCTCCCAATTTGAATGACGGCGCAAATGTTGCGCCTCGTACGCCGAATCGGCTCCACTTTCTGACTCGCCCAGAGGAGCGGTTGTAACTCCCTATCATGATTGAATTTATGCGCATCGCCCCCTTCAGTTCAGAGTCCAGCCTGCGGTTCCAAGCCACCATCAAAGTCGCTTTCGCAAAAGTGTATTTGCATTCTTCCCAGTGATGGCCTTGAACCCTAACTTTCAAGAAATTGGGAAAGTCGGACCGATTAAACTTGACGTTCGGACTGTGTTAGGTAAGATGTTCGTGTGGGCTGCACGAAAGCGGCCGCACTTAAGAGAAAGGCGGCACGGATGCTCCGATTTCTCAAAATGAGAATTTCCCGCACTGGTTTGAAATCGTCATCGCCGCAACAAACAGGTGTGGAATTGTGCACAGAACCCCTATGTGTTCTCGGCCCAGGAGGCGAATTCACGCGATCGCTTATCACGACAGGTTGCGAAGTCGGCGGTGCGAGAAACTTGTCGAGGTCGCCAACGAGGCTAATTTGGCTGGAATGCATCGCGCCTACGCACGCTGATCGCCGAAAGCAAGACGCCGCTGCGCGATGGCGGGCAGGCATTGATCCGTCAAACGTTCCGCCGGTCGTCCTCGGACCGACAGGATTAACGTCGTATCTGGAGAAAGATGATGCGCCGACACAAGAAGAATGCGAAAGACTTAACCCGAACATTGACGCCGCGCCAGGTGGAGATCCTGATTCTCATCCGCGATACGCGCCGCAAGTTCGGGTACTCCCCGACGCTGCAGGAAATTGCCGACGAATTGGGCGTGAGCAAGATCACCATTTTCGAACACGTCGAAGCGCTCGCCGCCAAGGGCATGCTCGTCCGACATTCATACAGGGCACGCTCTTTGGAGCTGACCTCCTCCGTGCACTTGCCGGATGAGCGGCCATCCATGCTGCCGCTGGTCGGGCGCATTGCCGCCGGCAAGCCGATCGAGACTTTTGAAACGCCCGACACGGTAGACTTGGAGACGTTGTACACCAGCCGCTATCCAGTTCGCTCTCTCAAGGTGGTCGGGGACAGCATGATTGACGAGCACATTCGAGATGGTGATTACGTTGTCTACGAAGAGCGATCCAGCGCCCGCAATGGCGACACTGTAGTGGCACTCCTGGATGACGGTGAATCAACCCTTAAGAAGTTCTACAAGGAGAAGGGACGCGTCCGCCTTCAGCCGGCCAATCCGCGGTTTGAGCCAATTTTCGTAAAAAACGTCGAAGTGCAGGGAGTGGTCATCGGCGTGATCAGGCGGTTTTAGCAAGGGGAAGGGTAGAGGCCTCTGATTTCAGCCCCGAGACGACAAACGATGGTGAGGTTGTGCTTAATCAGAGAGCGCTCAAGACTCCATACTGTCTCGCCGATTCGCAATTTCCGAGCGGCTTGACAATTAATTGCAGAGAAGCGATTGTCGAAGAATGATCAGGTCGAGACCCCGGTCAAGTCGTCGTCGCTAACTATGCGTCCCGATTCGAAGCGAGCAAGTACGAACCGATTACCCATTGCGGCTAAAGATCGCCTTCAAAAGAACTCGCAATAGAGTAAATGCCGAGCCGCTTGTCGCCAGCCGAGTTCAGTTGGCTTAAACTTCACGGAGCAAAGCCAAAGCGCCGGTAGCTCAGCTGGATAGAGCATCGGATTTCTAATCCGATGGTCGGGGGTTCGAGTCCCTCCCGGCGCAAGTCAATTAGCGAGAGCCGCAGGCTCCGCACAGCAATTTCCCCGACTGGGAATCGCCCGATAGATGGTGAGTCCGCCGGTTAGAATTACCAGACAGGCGGCCACGCGATAGATGCGCGACCGAAGATGGTGGCTGACGAAAGAGCTTCCACATCCTACCACGGTCATTGCAGGAACGGTCCCGAGTCCGAATAAGGCCATCAGCAGACTACCCTGGATCGGCCCACTGCTTGCCAGGGCCAAAGCGAGAAAGGCATAAACCAGCCCGCAGGGAAGAAAACCGTTGAGCACTCCTGCCAGGAAGATCGTACTATGGCTCTCTCCTCCAAGGAACTGACGGAATAGGGTCACGAACGAACGTTCAAAGGCGCCGGGCAAGGCAAAGCGAAGTCGCATCCAACCAAGTGTCGAAAACCCAATCATAATCATGATCACGCCGGCCGATATGGAGAACCAGCGCTGAGCACCCGCAAGATCGCTGGATGAAATGGCGATTCGCGTCCCCACGTACCCGGTGACCATACCCAAAAATGAATAGGTGAAGATCCGGCCTGCGCTATAAATGAGCTGCCGGACGAGAGCAGTTTGTTTGCTGCAAGCCGGAATACCGACGAGTGCGGCCAACCCGCCACACATCCCCACGCAATGTGCGGAACCAAGAAAGCCGCCTAAGAACACCGCTAGAAACTCGGTCATCGCGGCACCACATCAAAACGTTCGAGTCGCGTCGCATTCGCCACTACGGTGACGCTGCCCAAGACCATTACGACAGCAGCAAAGATCGGACTCAACTCACCCATCATAGCCAGGGGAATTCCAACGGCGTTAAACGCAAAAGCCCAGACGAGATTAAATTGTATGATGCGAACTGTACGTCGAGCCAAAGCAATGGACCACGGTACCAATGTAAGCTGGTCTCCGACAAGACAGATGTCAGCCGCTGCACGAGCAAGATCGGTACCACAACCCATCGCCAGCCCCACATCCGCGCCGGCAAGCGCGGGCGCGTCATTGAGCCCATCACCAACCATTGCCACAGGACCGACAGTGCGCTTTAATTCGGCAATGGCCTGCACTTTGTCCGCGGGCTTCATCGCCGCGACGGCGGGAATACCCAATTCTGTGGCTACAATCTGCGCCCGGCGCTCATGATCACCTGTAAGTATGCTTACCGCACAATGCAATTCGCGCAACTCTTTGATTGCTTCCGGTGCTTCACAGCGCAGACTGTCACGAAACGAAAAGAGCGCGCGGACGTGATTGTCAACCACCAGGCAGGAAATCGCGTCACCAGCGCTCTGCAACTGCTGCACTTTCTCATTGAATTCAACATCGCAGTAGGCATCGCGACGGTCGACGGAGGAAACGCTGAGCAGTGAGACCGCCTTACCGTGCGCACGACCCACCACACCTTCACCCGGTAACGTACACACATCCTCCACATCACAGGGATTCGCACCATTTTGACGCGTGAAATCCAATACGGCGTCGGATAGCACATGGCGGGTAGTGCGCGCCAAACCGC
>CAZKIN010000094.1:2567-7327 GCA_964552515.1 uncultured Phycisphaeraceae bacterium | reverse complement strand
ACCAGATCACCGCACGATTTTGAAACCGGCGAACTTTCGCCGGTAATGGACTGCACGTCGACATGTGCGCTGCCGGAGCGAACCACACCATCAATCGGAATGGTTGTTCCAGCAGGAACATGCACCAAATCGCCTACCAACAGTTGCTGAGTTGGAGACATGAAGCGCAGACCGTCCCGAGTTACCTCTATGTCCCTCGGGAGTATTTCGTTCAACGCTCGAATCGCGCGAGACGCGCGCCCCTTGCCGACTGCCTCCAGGTACCGGCCTAGAGTAAAAAGCACAAGCACCATACATGTCGTTTCGAAATAGGTTCCGCCAACTTCCCTGAAAGTGGAATAGTAAGAATAGACGATGGCGGCACCGACTCCGATGACAACCAGCGCATCCGTGGTCAACGCGCGGTCGCGCCATTGGTCGATGGCGAGAGAGACTATGGGGAGACCAAGAAGTAGAAAAACAACAGTGGTCAGCAATAGAGATGCATAACGGAGAAAGTCGACCAGCTCAACCACTTTCTGTGTTTGGTGAGCGGTATCACCATAGACTTCGCCGCTGTAGAGTGGAAGGCTGAAGCCCATGACGAGCATCGACAAGACGATTCCCAGGCCAAGTCGGGTGAGTATTCCGCTATTCGTGGCCGGATCGTCACGCGATGCGGAGATGAGGTCGGCCAGGCGACAGCCATAACAGCAGAATTGCAGTTCGTCGGCCTGACCGGAAGCCGTCGTAGAGAGGCCGGAAATCGGGAGCTGACAATAAGAACAACAACTGCCGACGGCCACAGTTTTGATTCCAAAAGGGTAAAGGATCTCAGAGAAGTTCCTTCGCGGAGGGCACGGCAAACTGGAAGACATACCATACGAGACTGATCAAGAATACGATCCAAAGCACATGGACATACCAGGGAATGCGATGCGTTGTGTACGTGTGAAAAACGCTGTCCTGCTCTGCGGATGACTGCGGCTGGTTCGCCATAATTCACTTGCTCCTCGAAAGTGCGTCTGCCTGGTCAAGCCTGTCCTCATTGGCCAACAACTCGAACTTGGGACCTTCTACATCCTTGAACATGCCGCGAGACACGGCCCAAACCAATAGGCATAAGAACCCTGCCGCAACGGCCAGATAATTAAGCATGGGAACCAGCGCGATTGCACCCATTTCGTCCGTATCCATGGTGCGAATGAACTTGAAAAACTTGTTGACGAATGCGAACGCCGCGGGCGAAACGAAAACGACGGCCATTAATATGAGCACGCGGCCCTTAGTGCGAGCGCGAGTAGTCCGCGTTGCAGGATTCTGAACATTCTCCGGCATGATCAGGCACCGCCTTTCGCATCCTGAACCGTCGGTGTCAACGGGTTCGGTCCGGCCCCATTTGCCGGCGCACCCGAGGGGCCTTCATTAAAATAGTAGGGGTACTCCCGAAGCCAGCTTCCGAGCCATTGGATGTAGGTTATGATCGCCAATCCGTCGCCGTTTGGATAGCCGTCCGCGTCAAAAAACCAACGATAGGTGGGCATGACGGAAGTCGGCACGACCGCACGTGGATTATAGAAATGAGCAATGTGCCAATCGTTGCTGCGCCGACCGCCCTCACGTATGAGGTCCGGACCAACGCGGCGGGTTCCAAACAGGACCGGACGCTGAAGCACATTCTGGTATTCGGGCCCGTAGGATACCGGTCCCCAGCGACGGTCTTCATTGGATATCGGTCGAACAAACTGCGAGTGGCAATGCCAGCATGCTTCAGCTACGTAAATCTGATGGCCACGGGTCAGTGCCGCAGCATAGGACTTCTCAGAGAGGCCGTCAGGAAAACATTCCCCAAATTCCTTGGGGAATCGTTCCGCAAGATCGACAAAATCATGGGTCACACCCTTTGCGGTCAATTGCTCCATAGTCTGTTCCTTGTCCGTGGCTGCCAAGGTCCAAGGCACAAGTCCCATGACGAAAAACGACAGGAGAAAAAAACCAACTCCTGCTATCAGAAAAACACCTGATTTCGTTTCAAACATGTTTGCAAATCACCTTCTGTTTCACTGAAAAAGCCGTACTATGCCACACCCAATCATCATTTGGCCGCGACGATTGTCCCCATAAGCGGTGTGGACATCGGTGCCGTCGAATTTCGCGGCCCTTTTACGACTGCCGTCATTACGATGTTCCAGATGAACAACAATTGACCAACAATCATCATCACACCTGAGAACGCCCGAATTTGCCAGAATGGAAGCGACGCAGTCAGCGTGCGTTCCCATTGCACCAGATCGCGCCACATAAATCCCTGAATCAGACCGGCAATTACCAAGTCAAAGAACATAATCAACATGCCTATGCCGGTCAGCCAGAAATGCCAGGAATTGAGTTCGGGCCAATACCAGCCAGACGCACCCAGCACGCGTGGAAACAAGTAGGTCATCATGCCGAGAATCCAAAAGCCAAATACTCCGAACATCACCAGGTGGGAGTGACCAACCACCCAGTCGCTGAAGTGAATAATCTGCTGAAAAGTCAAGGTGGTCTGAAAAGCACATTGCAGGCAAGTCGTAAAATAAAAGACCATACCCAGATAAAACCAGCGAATGGGCAGGATGGTTCGGAGTGCGTCGCCACGGTGCCGAATCGTGCCGAAAAAATTGATGATGACGGTAATCACCACCATTTCAACTGCAATGGTGGAAATCACTGCACCATATTGCAAGAACATTGGAATCGGGCTGTACAGAAAATGATGAATGCCGGTGAGCGGATAGAAGAACGCCAGGCCCCAGAATCCGATCAATGAAAGTCCATGGCTCCATACAGGTTTCCGCAGGATAATGGGAACAAAATAGTACATCAGGCCCCAGCCAAGCGGGGTAACAAATAGTCCTACGAGGTCATGAATAAAGAGACCCACGATGGCGGCCGACGCAGCGCCGCCTACGAAGTACTGAGGCAGAAAACTGCCCATGGCATACACCAAGATGGTCCAGATGAATGCGGCGATGAAATACCAGAGCGAGACATACATCGGCCCTTTGGTCTTGAAAATCGGTACGAGAAAGTTTATTGCAACCAGAATGAGCCCGAGCAATGCAACTGGATCAACCCAAACGGGAGTCTCCCCCCATTCTACCGCCTGCGCATGTCCGATGAGGAAACCAACTACGGAAGCCAACACGACGCATTGCCACGCAACAAGAATGAACCAGGATAACGGTACGCTCAGAACTTTCCGCATGGTCAGACGTGGAACCGCCCAATGCAAACCGCCGAGAAACGCATTGGCAATGAAGCCGTAGGCTACACCATTGGTGTGAATAAACCGCCAACGACCCGGTGAAAAGAACTCAATGCCATCCAGAAAATTAAGACCAATGAGTTGCAGGGCAAAAAACATGCCTGCAAACATCGCGATCATCAAATAGGAAAGGCTCGCAACGAAGTACGCGGCGACAATCCGTTCGTTAACCAAATCGGTATGTCTGGGCGAATCGGCGGCATCCAGTGTCATCGCGGACGGCATGATTGTGGCCATAGATTCCTCGTTGCGAAATGTAACCTATTCTTCGAATTCCTCAGTGGACTGCACCGGCGCCGGTTCTTGTACCGGGGGTGGAATCGCACCGTCAAAATAAAGCTTCTGGGCCCGATGGCGCACAGCCACCTGGCTTGGAGCGAGCAGCGCGGGGCGCTCCTGCATCAAGCTGCGAACATAATACGCCATGGCCCACAGGTCGGCTGGATGTACGAGAATGTCCCCGTGAGCCGACTTAAGGTCCATCGCATCGACCCAAGTGGGCATGGCCGTTCCCGTGATGCCAGCCGCGATTGAACGATATAAATCGTCCACGGTCATTCCGCCACGCACAAAGTCCCTTCGGAAGTCAGGTGGATAGACCCATTCGCCTTCGCTGCTTACTTTAGCCTCCGGTGCACCCATGTTCGGCCGAAAACCATCACGCGTGGGTAGTTCAGCGGCAGCCAGGAACTGGTTGATTTCCTTCTCGCTCACATACGCGGCATGGCAACTCCAGCATGCGGCATAACCATGATAAATCTCCTGGCCCCGCTTTACAGCATCCGACTTATCCGCAATGTTGCGATACGGATCATCCACCAACGGAATTCTTGGAGCGGGGAGTTTTTCCTGCCATTTCGGCGAAAAAGTCTTGATATATACAACCAGTGATTCGACAGTTTGCTCGGAAAGCAGCGGCCAGTCGGGCATGGCTGTTCCTTTGAGACCCTGCCGGATCGTGCGCTTAAGGTCTTCATCCGTAGGTAGGTTACCGGCGCGGGTTGAACTGAACTTAAAAGAGGCGCGTTGCATGTTCCGCGGCCGCGGATGGAGAAATCCCGCGGCTGGGCCATTTCCATCGCCTGTTGCGCCGTGACATCCTGCACAGTAGGTGGTGTAGGCCTGACGACCCTCGTCCAACAGAGCGGAAGCACTGTCCTTTCGACCGTGTATTCCCGATGACTTAGATGTGTCAGTATCCAGTTGCGGTGAGCATCGCGACCCGCCCAATGTAACGGCAATGCAGGCAATGACAATACAATTCCGTTTCATGCTTGCCCTACCTCCTGGGTCATTCCCGGCGCAGTGAACCGTCCCCATTGGCTGACCAGTAACATGGTCCAGGCGAATATGAGATGGGTCAGTATCGCAACCAGCACAGGGACCTTTTCTATGATCCAGGAACCGCCGACAATGGCCGGCTGGAGCCAGGACAAGATCCCATAGAAATTCAGTAACCAAAGCGCGATTCCCA
>CAZKIN010000094.1:0-2467 GCA_964552515.1 uncultured Phycisphaeraceae bacterium | reverse complement strand
GCCGCACCCATTAACCCCAATACCATGCCGGCGAGAACGTGGTATGCCGTGTAGTATCCATGAGGCGGCCATGGAGCGTCACCATGTGTCGCGCTGGCAATATCAAACTCCAATCGCGCCACCCGGTCGCGCAGCGATGAAAGCTCGGCAAGCCGTTCTTCTTGATTCATACGGCGGTTCCTCTGGAATGCATCATGAATTCGCGTTTAGCCATGGCTATAGAAGAAATGGTCCCAACACAAAGAAGACATCTGCAAGTCCGGCAGCGACACATCCTCCGAATTGCAATAGGACTATGCCACATGCCAACAACTGGAATTTTCTACTGAGCGACCTCATATTATTAGAGTTCCCTTTCCAAGCAATGGGAAAAACCACCAGTGCATCTGGCATCTCAGTGGTCATTGATTAAGCAAAAAGGGCGTAGCAATATTCAGCAACCAAACTTCGACACAACCCGGAAGGAACGCCATAAGCAACCCTCCGCAGGCAATCAGCACCGCCTTTTCGAATCGGACTCGCATGTCACATGCGCCTTTCATTCAAAAGCCGATGACCGTGTTAAGAGTCATTCTCTGGTCCATCAGATTCTCATCCGCGCTCTCGAGCGGAATCTCATAGGTGAGACCAACGGAAACATTTCCGGCCACCTGCCAGCGAAAACCGATTCCGGCGGAGAAGAAATCTCGTCCCGCTGCTTTGACCGCGCCGAGGCTGCCGACGTCCAGGTAATCCTGACCAAGAGGAAGTCGATCAGCATCGGAGATGCCAGTGGATTCCGTGAATTTCAATGAGCGGTCGAAATGTTTCGGTCAGTGCGTAATCCAAGTGCAAGTTCCACAGCAAGCTGGCATTCGCATCATTACGATCAGTTGGAATGCGACCACTGACAGTCCCAAGGAAATGCCAATCATCCCACCCTTTGGCAAAGGCGACGAAAGGGCTCAGTTCCTGACTATCGCCGCCTTGCCACGCATCAGTGGAACCATTGCTCCATTCCCACCTAACGCCCGTACTGACGAGAAATTGGGCCTCAGGGTCGCTGTAGATGGCATACTTTAGACCGATGGCGAAGTCATTCCAACCGTCGCCCGCTGGCGTAATATGGCTGTCCACCCAACTATATCCATCTTTGGTGGCAATGAACGCCAATCGCTCCGTCAATGCAACTCGAATCTGTGCGGCCGCGAGATGCACCTGACCACCACGAAGTGCCGAGCCGTCTGGAATATCGTGATAAATGTAAATCAACCGCAAATCGGTCGTAATGAACGGATCCTCAAAATAGACCGGCATGCCGACCGGCATGACAAACTGATCGTACCCCCCCAACCCTGTCAGGAATCCCGGCCACGTATGCTTTTCAAGACTGTTCACCCAGCCAGGATGCTCCGCCGAGCTCGTGCGGGTGACTGCCTTGTCCTGCCTCACGACGTCATCAGGATACGCGGCGGTGCTGCCGGCTGCGTCAGCTGCAGGCGTACTGGCATCACGCATAACCAACAAGCCCTTTTCTTCCTGCGCTGCCAACGGCGCTGAGTTGCAGAAGAGCAAAGCAATGCCAAGGAATAGTCGGCTCCAGACGTTCGACTGAATCCTGCAAATCACAGTGTTCGGCATGGAATTTCTCTTTGAGCAATCCATGTGTAATCTGAGAATGGCGTTTAATTCCTTACTTCGGCCCATTGCTTCGTCTCACTTGCCTTTTTCCTTTTCCAGGACGTCGAGCCTTCGCCGCCTTTTTCTTCGGCGTCGGTTCAACCAGCAACGGAACATACGGTGCCTCGCACAATCCCTTTGCCGAAGTTCCCTTGCGGCAATTAGCGCGAAAGTCCTGCTCGAATTTGGCTACCTCGACAAGCGTGAGCCGACGCAATCGTCGCTCGATCTCCGCACGTGTGGCTTTCCAGAATGCATGGGTAGGACACCCCCGCTCATCCGTGCATTCGGATAGGCCAAGCAGGCACTTGCCGATCCAACGACGGTCATCAACAGCTTCCACGACTTCGAGCACGTTGATCGTTGCGGCTGGCCGAGCCAGCGTAAATCCTCCGCGGTAGCCGCGTTTGGCGAGTATTACGTTGGCCAATGCCAGTGAATGCAGGATCTTGGAGAGGTACGGAGCTGGCATATCGATTTCGGCGGCAATGTCCCTCGCGAGTCTCCACTCTCCACCCGGCGCATCCAGACAGGCCAGCGCGAGAATGGCGTAACCAGAAGTTTGCGAAAGGGCCAGCACGACATCTCCTTACGAGCGACAAAGTTTCGGAGATTGTCGTAAAGACGAGGCCTGTGTCAAGAAAATTCTTGACATAATTATCAATAAAGAACGGAGGTCTCCAACCTAAATTGAGTGCCAATCAAAGTGCAGTTTCACTGATCGATCATGGCGACGATACGTGGACAAGAGACCAGACTCACGCGTCGGGCGTGCGGGCATACGAACGCAAGCGACTAAATTGCGTCA
>CAZKIN010000093.1:11055-13720 GCA_964552515.1 uncultured Phycisphaeraceae bacterium | reverse complement strand
GCCCGACGATCCACGCGGGATGAACGCGCTTTGTTAAGACATGGCCACGCATGGATGGGCGAAGCGAATGCAGGATTTGGCGGTGGCGAGATGTTGAGGCCCAACGTGGACGCACCAGCGTGGCGCATGCCACCCGACCAAGGCTAAAGGCGTGGGCCGCCCGGCAAGCGCATTGTGAAACCGGCGTTTTGCAGCCGCTGGGGGCACCGGGAAGGTCCGTTCGAGAGTTATCGCTCTTCGACCCGCAAGTAGCGGAAATCTCCTACCGATAACCCAGCAGATTCCTGTAAGTGTGGCGCGACATGCGCCAAGCTCCGGCCTGTGCCGGGGATGGGAGAGCCTAATGTCACGCATTGTTATGAAATGGACGATCGGGGTCGCCGTCGCGTTCGGCGTCGTGTTGGGTTGCAGCTCGGCCATCAACAGCGGCGGGTCCGGCAACGGCGGCAGCGGCGGGACGGGCGGGTTCGCCACGGTGGAAAGCGTTTTCTCGGAAGCGCCGCCTTCACCGGGCGGGACGGGCGGGGTCATCGATCCAACGGATGACACGCCGGTCGGCGAAGAGACGCGCAGTTTCTTCACCGCATTCCAAATCGACCCGACGGCGGAAGACAGCGCCGGTCCGAAGTTCGTGGTGTCGGGTGACTTCGACCAGGACGGGCTTACCGATCTGGTGAGTGCCTGGAACCAGTCACAACCGATTCAACTGCACCTGCAGCGGCGCGATGCGGAGGGGAATATCTCATTCCGCTCCGTAACGATCGCGGGAACGACGCCGACGGCCGTCATGGCGGGTGTCGAACTGGGCTTTATCAATGACGACGCGTTTCCGGATATCGTGGTTCTGGTAAAGGCCACCGGATTCATTACGTTGTGTCCGCCGCCGGTCGCGGGTCAGCCACCCAGCGTGATCAGCAGCACGGAAGGCGAAATCATCGTTTACTTCAATCCCGGCAACGCCGGACTGGTACCTGACGGCGACAGCTGGGATCAGATGATCCTGGTGAATCCTTTCGTGCAGGATCGCTGGATCCACAATCAGTTCCCGGGGATTGAAGAAGAAGAGTTCAACATCGGCAAGACCAGTCCGGAATTCAACGGCTTCACGGCGCTGGCGGTCGGAAATATTGACGGACGGCAGGGTGACGAAATCGTGGTCGCGCTGAATCCCGGTGAATGCGAAACGCTCGGCCAGAAGCCGCCGACCAACACCGTGGATTTGTGGATCAACCCCAGCGGAGCGGCCTCCACGGATTCCACGCAATGGGGCGTGCCGGGTCTACCGAGTCTATCGCGCGGCGTTCCGATCAGTCTGGTCACGGACGGGCCTTCTTTCCGCGACGTGCTCCTCAATGACGTGGACAACGACGGTGACCTGGACGTGGTGGCCACGGTTTCGAACGCGCTCAGCCAGAACATTCGGTGGGTGCGCAATCCGCTGGTTCCACACAACGCCGGCGGGTTCGGCGGCGCCGCGGCGGTTATTTCAGGCGATGTTCCCGGCACGAACTTCTGCGAAGGCGGCGCTAACGAAGGCGCGGCCTGCGAAGACAACAGTGACTGCGCGGGTGTGGATGACGGATCGTGCGTGGCCGGCGACTGTGTCGGCGGTGCGAATCCGGGTGCTGATTGCACGAGTGCCGGGGATTGCGTGGGTGTGGAAGACGGCACGTGCCAGATCAACACATGGTGGTATTTCGATGACCAGTGGGAAGAGCGTCCGATCGGTCAACTGGATACCGGTGCGGAAGTGGCGACGATGGGCGACGTGGACGGTGACGGGTTTGACGACATCGTGGTGCGTTCGCGCGAGGGGCAGCTGATCCAGTGGTTCCGCCGTCCGAGCGCGCAGGTGGTATCGCCGGAGTTTCCGCCGTCCGATCCGACGCCCGATCGATTCAACTTCCCGTGGCCGGTGTTTACAATGACGGAATTCGTCGACCAGATGCCGGAAGCGGTGGCGCTGGGCGATGTGACAGGTGACGGTCAGTTGGATTTGGTGGCGTCGGCCCTGGGCGCGGTGTACTGGATTGACCGCACGCCGGCTCCGACGGTGTTCGATCCGTGGTCGCCGAATACGATTATCCAAGACAGCCCGGGCACGACGGCCGACCCGTCGCAGGCGGGCGGTTCGGGCAGCGGTGGCGGCACGACAACCAATCCGACACAGACAACGCCGGGCAGCGGCGTGGGCGTGAATGCGACGGACACGGACACAAGCATCAATGCCCTGCTGGTGGTGGACCTGGACGGCGATGGCCGCATGGACGTGATCGGTACGCTGGACCGTCGGACGGGTACGGGGCTGAGCGATGACCGGCTGGTGTGGTATCGCAACACGCGGACCGAAGACGACGAGTAGTCAGTTGCCGGTTGAAAAACCGGTGTTAATGAATAAGGAACGGGCGGCGCGGGCGAGATGCCTGGGCCGCCCGTTTTCGTTTTGAGAATAGGTGCAGCACCTTTTCCAATCGGCAAGTTAGAGTCAAGAAGCACTGTTGGTCGAGCCGGGCGCGGTAATCACATTGGGGAAGTCAGCAGAGTGGGCTCGTCCAACAGTAGCACACGACGGGCGAAGTCCCCTTTGCCCGGGCCCATTCGTCACAGCCCACCGAGATTCCACTTTCTCGACGATTCCTTACAGACGGTGACACGGCATGACACG
>CAZKIN010000093.1:0-10955 GCA_964552515.1 uncultured Phycisphaeraceae bacterium | reverse complement strand
ACAGCGCACACAGCGCAGGCAACCGCAGCGCCAGTACAGGCAGTAGCTGTCGCGAGTTTGCCCGCGACGACGAGCGAGCGGTTTCGCGAGCATATTGCGATTTTGGCACACGACGCGTTTGCGGGTCGGGACACCGGAGAGCGCGGATGCGATCTGGCGGCGGGGTACATTGCGGGGCAACTCGCAGCACTGGGTATTGCGCCGGGTGGTCCGGATGGAAGCTACTTTCAGCCATTCACCGCAAAGGGTGATCTGGAAGTGCTTCCCGCGACGTATCTGAGCTTTGAGCCGCTTAATGTCAGTGCGAAGGTAGGTACGGATTTTCAACCGATGGGCGGAGCGAGCCAGGAGGTCTTTGAGGGCGAGGTCGTTTTCGTCGGCTATGGCATCGTCAACGCGGACTTTGGTCATGACGATTATGCGGGTGTGGATGTGAAGGGGAAGGTTGTGCTGTTGTTCCGCGGCGAGCCGGACCATCTGAATGATGACGGCGAGATGTCGGAGCATGCGCGGTGGGAGAAGAAATCGAAAGTGGCGGAGGAGCATGGCGCGGTGGCGATGATGCAGGTGAACATCAACCCGGGCGCGGATGCAGTGGACCGTCTTTGGCGATCGCGGCGCGGGCGGGAGGCGGCCAAGCTGCCGAAGCTGCACATTTCACGAGAGCTGGCCAACCGGATGCTGGCGACGGGCGGACTTGCCAACCTGGATGAGCTGGAGCAGGCGCTGGCCGCACCAAAGGTAAGCCGTTCGGCCGCTGTCACTGGTGTGTCAGTGCGCGGGGAAGTGGCCATCGGTCCAAAGCAACTGCCCACGCAGAATGTCATCGGCGTGCTGGCGGGAAATGGACCGAGCGCGGGCGAGTATGTGGTGATCGGAGCGCATTACGATCATGTCGGGGTGACGCGCGGCAAGGTGTACAACGGCGCGGATGACAATGCATCGGGCGTGGCGGGACTGATTGAGCTGGCGGCGGCGCTGGCGAAGGAGCCGCAGCGCAATCGTTCCATCCTATTCATGGCGTTTTCGGGTGAAGAGATCAATCTGCTGGGCAGCAAACACTTCGTCGACCAGCCGACGGTGCCGCTGGCGCAGGTGAAGGCGATGCTGAACATGGACATGATCGGTCGGCTGGCGCGGGAGAACGAGGCCAATCCGTTGCAGGTTTTCGGCGTGGGGACGGGTGGAAGTTATGACGCGATCGTGGATCGGTGCGCGGCCGCGCTGAACATTTCCATCAAGAAGGAACGCACCGCGCTGGTGCCGACGGATTCCGCGCCGTTTTATCATGCGGGTGTGCCGGCGCTATGGTTTTTCACGGGATTGCATGCGGATTATCACCAGCCGGGTGATGATACAGAGAAGGTGGATGCGGCGGGCGGCGCGCGGATCGTGCAGTACATTCGCGATGTGGCGCTAGAGATTGTGAACGATGCGGGTGCGCCGCAGTATGCGGAGGTTGACGAAGAGGTGAACGTGCATGCGCAGTCGGGGCGGGCCAGGCCGCGGGTGTCGCTGGGCGTGATGCCGGATTTTGAAGACGAATCGCCGGAGCCGGGCATCGCGGTGGGCGAGGTGCGGAAGTCCAGTCAGGCGGGCAAAGCGGGAATGCGCACCGGAGATCGCATTATTGATATCGATGGCCACACCATTACAGAGTTTGGTGATTTCATGACCGTTTTTGCCGGCAAGAAGCCCGGCGACGTTGTACAGATTACGGCGAAGCGCGGCGCGAAGACCATGAATTTTTCGGTCGAGCTGGTGGCACGATAGGTCGGGGAGGAAAGTGGTGCCAATTTTCTGGCACTACTTCACGGTCCGGTGAAGGTGCCCTGAAAGGCTGCGTAGTCGAGCAAATCGACGTCACCGTCCTGGTCGAAGTCGGTCATGGCCTCCGGGAGCTGGACGGTGGTGGCGATGGAGACCATGCCGCCATTGATTTTGCCGTCGCCCGGGGTCACGTTGCAAACCAAGCTGCTCCCGGGAGGGGCGGTGTTTCGCGGAATGGCGTCGGCCTGTCCGGCGGAAACGAGGTCGCGGACGATCGCACCGTCCACGGTCCATACATAGTGGTAACGCACCAAGTCGTAGTCTTCATCATCCACCACGCCGGGCTGCTGCACGCGGCAGAAGATGACATCGGAAGTGCGCGGCGACGGCGGGTCGAACTGTGCGGTGACGGGCAGGGGCGGGCGGTTGAAATTCTGAATGTTCACGGCGACCACCTGCACCGGCGCGTGGACCATATGCTGATCGTTGAAATACAAGTCGATGTGCCAGCGACCGGTGATGGTGTGCATGTCCGCAATGTCCCAGCCACCGAACCAGAACCAGGCGGTGCGAATGTTGGAAGTGATGTTCATTGGAAAATTACCGGTGTCATAGGCTACGGTGGCGTTGGGGCGAATGAAGACCACGCGTGCGGTGCTGTTCGCTTCAAAGTTTGCAACCAGGAGCCAGAAGTAGAACGGAGGATCGGACACGGCGAGCTGACCCGAAGCGGGTAATGCGTGCGGAAGACCGGGGACCGTATTCAGGTCGGTGGTGGTTACTCCGAAGTCCAGCAGATGCGGGGTCGCGTTTGGCATCGGCTGCTGCGTCCAGCCGCTGGGTCCGGGTCGGCAGGGACCGGCGAATGGTTCGTAGGGCTGGTTGAGATAGTGGGATTCGAAGTGCAGGTGGGGGCCGGTGCTGTTGCCGCTGGACGCGGTGAGGCCGATCTGTTCGCCGGCGCGAACCACGTCGCCGATGTTGACCGCGACGCTGCCGTTCTTCAGATGGAAGTAAAATGCGTCCCGGCCAAACCCGCGATCGATGACCACGTAGTTCGATGGTTGGCCCGATCCCTGGGTGTTCATGTCCGGTTCGCCGTCGTGTGCATCGATGACTACTCCGTCGAGGGCGGCGAAGACGGGCACGCCAATGGCCTGTTCCGCGAAGCTGCGCAGGTTGGTGTCGATGCCCGCGTGGCCGTTGTAGGTCCAGGCGGTGCAGTTGAAATCCAGAATGGCGGGGTCCGGGTCGATATCGACGAAGTTGTTGTGATGCACGTCCACGTCCACGTTGCCGCCCAGGGGATAGAAGTCGTAGGTTTGGTCGGACAAGCAGTGGCCGGAAATGCCCGTGCCGCGGAGCAGTGTCGGATTCACTTTTTCCAACCGAGCGCGATTGGCGGCGATGCGTTGCATGATGCGCGCGCGTTCGGTGTCGGGTAAACAGGAGTCGGCAGGAGCGTGGTATGTTCCGCCGCGGACTTGCACCGTCGGCGGAAGCGTGGTGATGGCGGCCATGTTTGCCGAAGTGGCGCACGCGATCAGGACATGCATCAAGGTCATGGTATCTTTTCCCTCCCCCGGATTCCGAGTCCGAGATGATAGCATAAGAGGGGTGGAATCGAGAGATGACCATGGTCGCGCAATCTTGCCGTGGGCACTATCACGCCTCATAATCGCACCATGCCGAAAGAGCCGCCGCGGCCTATAGCCCTGTCAGGTTGGTTTCGCTTCCCGCGTTTGATGGCCATTATTGCGGCGTTTTTCCTCCTTGCCTCGTTTCCGGGAGCACGTGCCGAGGACGCCATCACGCTGGGGCTCGCGGGAAATGATGACATCCTGTGGGTTTTCCAGCGCAGTCCGGAGAGTGACGGGTCCTTGCTGGTGCGGTTCGCCTATCGTCCGCGTGATGCGCGTCCGCCGATCCAGTTTTTGCCGCTGGGCATGACGCCGGTGACGGGCGGGGTACGGCAAGCGGCCGCGCTGGGTCGTCATCTGCATGTCATCTATCGCGACGGGACACACAAGAAGTACCGGCCATCGTCATACGTATCCGACCCGTGGTCTTCGTCCACGCAAACGGACGAGCGCGTCTTGCCGCAATCTGAAACGCCACTGGCGCTTGCGGCGGACGGGAGCGCGAATTGCCTGTATGCGATGGTTTCGGGAAGGTGCGGACTGGCGCTTGCGGTTACTGGTTTGGAAGGCGAGCGGTTGCCCGCCGACGAGCCGACGGTGGTGTTGTCGCAGGTGGCGGTGCCGGTCCAGGCGACAGCGATCGCGCGTTTTTTCGAGGGACGCTGGGCGCTGGATCGCGATGGGCCCGCCGAATTGACGATGGCGGCCGCGACGAATGTATTGCTGGCGCGGGAGGGAGTGCTGCACCTGATTTATGCCGGAGAAGCAGGCAGACTCTTTCATGTCAGCTCCGCCCGCGCGGGTGAACCGTGGAGCGATCCGGTCGCATTGCCGTTATCGCAACCGCCGGCGCTACTGACCGGTTTTTGGCAGCAAGCTGACCCGATGCTGGTGTTTGCGGAGCGTAAAGAAGGGCATTTGCAAGTCGGGGCGCTGGTCATGGAAGGGGGACGATGGAGTGCCGGACCGGTGCTGCAGCAGTCGGACCGACAATCGGCGCAGTTTGTGCATCCGTTGGGATTGGGCGGATTTCGAACGGATATTGCCGTGGCGATGCTCAATGCCGCCGGGAATCCGGAGGTGGGGTTGTGGTCGGCGGCGACTGGACTGCCCAGCGAGCCGGTCGGCACGGTCACGCCACTCGTCCGACGTGAGGCTCCGCGATCCAATGGCATCAGTGGGCTGCTGATTCAGTATGTAGTACTCGCGGCACTGCTTACCGGGATATTCGTGTGGCGACGGGACAGCGTGTTGCTGGCGGTTCCGGTGGCCCAGCGCGGGCAACTGGCTCCACTCGCCAAGCGACTGGCGGCGGTGCTGATTGATCTGACGATACTCTTTCCGGCGTGGGGCCCGTTGATGTTCATCATGGTGTTCTCTGCGAGTTCCGGCCCTATTCCCCTGTTTTTCATGCCTGCGGTGGACAGTGCGCCGCCGGCGGCGGCCTGGTTCTGGCCGGTGCTCGGCGGTGTTTACGCGGTATATGGTGCGATCCTGGAGGGGATTTTTGGGGCGACACTGGGGAAGCGCATCACGGGATTGATCGTGGTGGATTACCGCGGCAACCGCGGTCGTTTTGCGGTGCAGTTAATTCGAAATCTCGCGCGCATCCTCGAATTCAATTATCCACCGCTGTGCCTGTTGGTTTTGATGACGCCAACGCGCCAAAGATTGGGAGATATTCTTGCGCAGACGGTGGTATTGTCGCTGGAGCGCGACGACGAACTCCCCAGAACACCACCGGATGAAATTGGCTAGACGGTCAGAGGTCGCATTTTCAAATCTGACAGCGGCGCAAAAGTTCGAATCTCCATCAAATTGGGAGGCATGGATAATATAGGCATACAAATCCGGTCTCTTTGCGGTGTGAAGTCCCTTGAAATCCCAATGCTGAAAAAGTTGCTAACCAGTTTGTCGTCGAGTGTCCGATGTAGCAGTTGCAGTTTTGAAATTGGGTGTTTAGTATCTGTGCAGACGCTTTCGCGGAATGTGATTCGCGGTCCACTTTGCGGAAGCACGGCATAATCAGATGAGCCGAGTTCATGGCGAATCCTGTTGGCGGCGCGATGCCGCCCGCCATCGGCATCGTTCTATTTTGGATGAAGGAGAGTTTGTAATGAAGAAGCAGCGCGCTTCACGGATGGCGGTTCTAGCACTTTCGACGGCCGGCTGTTTGTTCCAGCTTGGTGGTTGCAGCCTCGACAGCTTTGCCAAAAACATTTGGACGGGTTTCGGCCTGGCGATCGGCGGCGCACCGGCGCAGATCATCATCGACACCTTCATTACGCCGGCCCTGAATCCGGACACCAACCCGTAATTTGAAGTTCTTGGGCCGAATTTTCGGTCTTTTCGATTAAGTAATCGGGGCGAATGACGAAAGTCGTTCGCCCCGATTCCTTTTCCGGGTTCTGTTACGCAAATGCAACAGCCATTTTGACCCGCCGTGGGAATACGAAAGAGCCAATTGTGATATATACATGAAGTCATGTTTCGCGCATTTTTAGCCTTCGTGAGCGCTTTGCCGCAGGCCCTGTTTCCGGCCTGCCTGACCTGCTGTACCCCTATTGAAGAATGCGAAGCCTTTGCGCCATGCAGCATCGTTGCATCCGGATGCCTCCCTTGCTCACCGTGCGGGACTGCGCCGCCAATTCGGGACGACAGTCGCGGTTTCCAAGAATCGTCCGAATCATGCTGCCTGCAAAGGTGCGCGTCCTGTCGTTGCCGAGTTCCGCTGGCCATTCGACAGGCGCAAACCGCCGGCTCCGAGCCGTGGGTCCTACAGTGGTCCGGGCTTCATGCGCTTCCGGCCTATGTCATGTCCGCCAAACTCGGCCATGATCATGAACACTGCACTAATCATTGTTTACCGAACGAATTAGCCAACCACAACCAAAAGCAATCCCTTCTCTCCGTGTGGACCATATGAAGCGTCCGCCGGCACGCGTCTGATTTTTCCTTGATGCATGCCGCGCCTCCGAGTGAGTCACTTATCGATCCTTTTATTTCGAAGATCGCGCTGAACGTCCGCGCGAAATCGGCGCACCTACGCGCACGCATCGTGATGTGCGCTGCGCCGAAAAAATCTGAACTCAAACATGGAGAAGAACCATGAAGTGTTATGTATTTGCGCACGTTATTGCATTCCTGCTACCCGTCGCTTCGGCATGGGCAACGGGTCCCGGCGCCACTGCGGCGGTTGCATCCGGCGCGGTTGTCGTCGCTGCATCCGCGGGTGCCGGGTCATGCTGTACGCCGGAGTGCTCGACCTGTACTCCGGACCAGTGCAAGGGCGCCTGCCCGGCCGGATGCCGCGTTTGTACGGCGGCGGAATGCGCCAAGGGTTGCTTCGCACCGTGCACATCATGTAACGCCGGCTCCGGCACGAAGTGCTGCGGCGGACAGAGTAACTGCTGCGCGGGCAAGGCGGCGGAAAGCGCCAAGCCCCGCACTTCGAAAACACCGTCCGGCAAGACGCCGGACAGCCGCAAGTAAAGCGGTTTTCTGTTAACGTGAAGTAACAAGTGCGCGGGCGTCGCCGGTCGAGTCCCGATCGGCGGCGCCCGTTTTTATATTTGCGCACGATTTCGCAACGCGAGGCAGTTCCAGCACTTTTGAACGTGGTTCTTCAAACTGCAGGCGATTTGTCGCTGGAAGCGGGCAAGCCGTCTAGCGGGTTCGGGCGGAATGCCGGTACAGCGGATCCAACCACAAGGTATGGACGTTGGCGTAACCGAACGCGATAACGCCGATCAAAGCCCAAAGCTCAAATCGCTCAAGAAGAAGCATGGCCGCCGCCCCACCGCCGCAAAGTACACACCCGAATCCATTGGCCAGTATCTTGCGGCGCAGAAAATAGTTCGCGTCTAGTCGTGACAGCCAGTTGGCATATTTCATCATGGCGACGCTGAAAAACAGCGACATGCACAAATGAAACCAGAAGGTGTCGCGGGTGAGCCAGGGAAAAGCCAGGTAGAAACCGGCCAAGGGTACGTTGAGCACCTCATCCGAGAAACAGCGGAGGTGATAGGTCGACTCCGTGAAAGAGACGGAAAAAAAAGTGTTCAGCATCAGGAATACGTAAAAGGTCAGGTTAAGTAAAGACGCCAAAGTCATCGGTCCGGAAAAGCAGGCCACCACGACGCCGTAGGCGCTCACGGCGAGTACGGTGGCACCCACTTTCAAATGGACGCGCCGCCCGGCCGGGAGTTCGACCGGATACGCGGAAACCAGAGTTTCATTTGCGGTCTGCAAGGATGACCTCCCGTTTTTCCAAGTCCCAGCCCGACGCCCAGCGACATCCACTCACGATGGGTCGACCATGCGCAGCCAACAATTGATCCGGCCCGCGCATTTCGCCATGAACGTTCGAGAAAGTTCCAATCCACCCGCGCTTATTCTAATCCGTTTGCGGTAGACGGGAAACGCAATTCCGTGAAATCCCATCTGAATGCGGCCACAATTCGGATTCACGCACTACGGGCAACGACGATTGCATATAGCCGACACGCGCGCGTCCGGTTACGATTTCGACAACATGGCCAACGCCGAGCAGATGACGATCATTGTGTTTGCCGACACGATTTTAGGGCCGAATGGCGTCAGATCGTACTATCTAACCCTGCATCGATGGGCAAAGCGCACCGGACGCATGCGCATGGTGGTGCTCTCCCCCGCCGATGATGCGGAAACGGGACCCGATGAGGATCACATCGGCGTTCGGCCCTGGTTTCGCGTTCCCAACCCCTTCTATCGCGACCTGGTGCTCGGACATTACAGCGTTGGAAAACTTACTACATTCGTGCGCGGAATTGCGGGACCGAAAATCATACACATTGCCAGCGCCGGGCCGCTTGGTCTCGCGGGCGCGCGCGTTGCGCGACGCCTTGGCTTGCCTGCGGTAGGTTGCTATCACGTCGATACGCCGGCCTGTTCGCGTTTGTATGGGACGCAAACCTTTGGACCGATCGGTGGCTGGTTGGGTGCGGGGCTGGCGCGCATTCTCGATCGTCGTGCGTATGGGTCTTGCCGCGCGCTCTATGCTCCCAGCCAGTCGGCGGCTGATGCCGCACGCTGCATCTTCCACCAGGATGTCGACGTTATCCCCAACCCGGTGGACCTCAGCGACTTTCAACCTGCGGCCTCGCGGCAAGGTGATTTTCGCACGCAGTACAATCCTGAAGGAAAAATCCTGGCGATCGTAGTCGGGCGGGTAGCCCGTGAAAAGAATCTGGACCTGGTGGGCAAGCACCTGCTGTCCGACTCGCGCATCCAAACCGTCTTTGTGGGCGATGGGCCGTATGCCGCTACCATGCGCGAGCGCTATGGAGCGGCCATCACGGGCTTCCTGCGCGGTCAACAACTCAAGGATGCTTTTCAGCAGGCCGATTTGCTGGTCCAGCTTTCGGTGGCCGAGACATTCGGGTTGGCCCTGGTGGAAGCGATGGCCTCCGGACTTCCGTCCGTCGTGCTGCGTTCGCGGGGGTTTGTGGAACATCTGCCGCCGGGCGCGTCCGACATCCTCGAACTCGACGAGCTCGACACGCTGGCCAGCCGATGCGTTGCGTTACACCAGGATCGCGCGCGTTATGCGGACATGATCGCCAGGGCTCGCGAGCACGTGCAGCAGCTCAGCGTGGAACACGTTATCCCCCGGGTGGCCGACTGGCATCAACGGTTTGTAAATGGCTCGCGCTTTGCTAATGAATAATCACGATCATCCGCGATTCGATTCGTGGGGTAGCATCGCGACGCCACCTTGCGCAGGAGCCAACGAAACATGATGAGCCGTTGCCCGATCGTGCGCGTGATCTGCTGTTGGATCTTCGTCGTTCCATTTTCCGGCTGCGCTTGGCCGTCACGTCATGAGCGCGGCCTGAGACATCCCGCTTCCTACACGCAGCCGCTCGCGCCGGGCGAATCTGCTCTGCGGTGGCTGGGTACGGCCGGTTACGAAGTACGCCATCGCCCTGCGGATGCCGCGTCCGAGTCGGTGATGCTGATCGATCCCTTCTTTACCCGTCCGGGATGGGGGCGCTTTCTGCGGTCCATGTGGTTTAACTCGCCCCTGGTCAGCTCGTCCGCAGCCATCGACGGGGTCATTGCGGACCAGCGGTTGGCCGCGGACCAGGCAAGCTGCATCTTCATCGGTCACGGTCACTTTGATCATGTAATGGATGCCCCTTATGTGGCACTGCACCACTGCCCGCAGGCCCGGCTATATGGCTCCTCCACGGTGCTGCATATTTCGCGCGCCCTGGGCATGCCCGGTGACCGTTTGCATGACGTGGCGACCATTCCGCAAATCACGTGCGGCGCGTTTACCATAACACCCGTGGAGAGCCGGCATGCCAAGCTCACGCGGCACAAGATCTATAATGAAGGCGAATTGACCGCCCCACCGACACCACCGCTGACCGAAGAGGAATTCAAGCTTGGCCGGCAGTTCAATTACCTGATGGAAATGGGCGGCTTGAGAATTTATCACCACGGATGTGCTGACCTGATCGACGACGAAATTCGCAGCAAGGTCGGTCGGGTGGATGTGCTCATCCTCGGGCTGGCGCTGCGCGGCAACACGCCGGACTATCTTGGAAGGATGATCGCACTGACCGATCCACGCATTATCATTCCCACACATCACGACGATTTCTTCCGGCCCTTCCGGCATGGCGTACGCGTCATGTCGAACGCCAGGTTTGGTGACTTTGTGGAGACAGTTCACGCCATCAAGCCATCGGCCCGGATTGTTACTCTCGACTTTTTTCAGGAGGTGCGGTTTTCGGCGAGCGGCGAAGTCTTATAGTGCGGGTCTTGCGCCAGTAAACCAGCGTCTTCGAAGGGATCGAAGCAGGAGACTTTGGAAAACACAGTCCAAGGTCACTCGTGCCCCATAAGCTCAGCCCACGCGTCACTTCTGCCTACCGCAACGAGAATTGCCGCGAAGCATTCGCGCAGTTCCGAGTTTCCGCTGCATGGAATGGCCGATTCAAAAATGTTCCGCAATTCACGCAGGCCGCCGGGCGCTTTCCGAATGATGGTGAGCAGTTCGTCGGTCTTATCGGCGGACAGCCCCTGCGCCTTGCAGTGCTTGCGCGCCGCGTTGGACATGTCCACCTGCATGCTCTTGAGCTGCGCCCTTTGCAGTTGCACATGCTTCAACAACTCCGCTTTTTCGGCCAGCAGCGCAGCGCTCTTCTTTTCCAAGTCCGCAAAGAAGCACTCCTTCTCCTCGATGGGTAATTTCTCAAATTCTTGCAGGTTCATGGTCTTGCCCCATTCCGGTTTACCGGTAGCGGTATCTTGAAAGCACACACGTGACCAGCGCGGCGGCGCCACCCTGCAAGCGCATCAATTCTTTTTTTCGCGCATGGCGGTCGTGCGATGGGCGGCA
Source organism: uncultured Phycisphaeraceae bacterium (assembly GCA_964552515.1). Taxonomy (GTDB): domain Bacteria; phylum Planctomycetota; class Phycisphaerae; order UBA1845; family UBA1845; genus JACQXM01. The sequence goes on along the minus strand of CAZKIN010000093.1, from coordinate 155 downwards.
GAGAAAGCTCGGGTCACTTGATATGGTTGTCAGGGAGTCCACATGGCACGAAGTCGGCGCGGCAGCGTCCAGACATCCTCGGTATCCATGTTAAGGGACCGCAAGGCCGAACCCCGGATGCCGGCCCGCCCGTCGCGAATCGCTGCCACTGCCAC
>CAZKIN010000092.1:6420-13933 GCA_964552515.1 uncultured Phycisphaeraceae bacterium | reverse complement strand
ATCACCACTCCGGCCCGCCATCATACGACCCGAACGCGCTCTTCATCGTCTCCATCATCTCGCCGACCGTAGCATCTGCCTTGGCCGCCGCGATCAGCGCGGGCATGACGTTGCGATTGTCGAGCGCGTCCTTGCGCAAGCGATCCAGCGACGCCTTGTGCTTCGCCTGGTCGCGGTTGCGTTTCAGTTCCTTCAATCGCGCGACCTGCATGTCCTCGGTCGCCTGGGTGATAGTGAGAATGTCCACGCCATGCGGGTCGTCGTCGGTGAAATCCGTGACGCCAACGATCTTGGTGCGGCCACCATCGAGATCGCGCTGCTGGGCCTGGGCGGATTCAGCGATGCAGCGGCGGAAGTAGCCGCGGTCGATCGCTTTGAGCACGCCGCCCATCGCGTCAATCTGGTCGAAAATGCCGTAGGCCTTCGCTTCGATTTCGTTGGTCATCTTTTCAATGAAGTAACTGCCGCCGAGCGGATCAACTGTCTGCGTAACGTTGGTTTCATAACCGAGCACTTGCTGTGTGCGCAGGGCGAGCTTCACCGATTCCTCGCTGGGCAGGGCGAGCGTTTCGTCCATGCTGTTGGTGTGCAGCGACTGCGTGCCGCCCAGCACGGCCGCGAGTGCCTGATAAGCGACACGCACCACATTGTTCATCGGCTGCTGCTCGGTCAGCGTGACGCCCGCCGTCTGGCAGTGCATGCGCAGCAGCCACGAGCGCTCATTTTTCGCCTTGAAGCGGTCACGCATGACCTGCGACCAGATGCGCCGGGCGGCGCGGAGTTTGGCAATTTCCTCGAAGAAATCGTTGTGTACGTCGAAGAAAAAGGACAATCGCGGCGCAAAAGTATCGACATCCATGCCGCGGGCGATGCTCGCCTCCACATAGGCGATGCCGTCGGCCAGCGTGAAAGCCAGTTCTTCGGCGGCGGACGCACCCGCTTCGCGGATGTGGTAGCCGCTGATCGACACGGTGTTCCACTGCGGCATGTGCTTGGTGCAGAACTCAATCGTGTCCACCACTAAATCCACGCTTGGCTTGGGTGGATATACATATTCATTCTGGGCGTGGAATTCCTTCAGGATGTCGTTCTGCAGGGTACCGCGCAGTTTATCGAGCGGGACACCCTGTTCGTCGGCGACGGCCGCATAAAATGCCAGCAGGATGGCAGCCGGCGCATTGATGGTCATGCTGGTGCTGACATCTTCCAGGTGAATGCCATTGAAGAGCAAACGCATATCCGCCAGGCAGGAAATGGCCACGCCGCAGCGTCCCACTTCACCGCGTGACAGCGGATCGTCACTATCGCGGCCCATGAGCGTGGGCAGATCAAACGCGGTGCTCAGGCCCGTCTGGCCATGCTCCAGCAAGTACTTAAACCGCTGGTTGGTGTCTTCCGCCGAACCAAAACCTGCGAACTGCCGCATGGTCCAAAGCTTGTCGCGGTACATCGTGCGATGTACCCCGCGTGTATACGGAAACGCTCCCGGCTCACCTAAGGCCACCTTTGGATCAAAGGTGCCCAGATCTTCGGGACCGACAAAGGGCTTCGACTCGTCCGCGAGGGACTTGCCGGTCGATCGTTCGCTTCTTGGCTTTACGCTCATGGCTGACTTCCTAATCTATGCTGCCCGAACTCGATACGCGTTTCCAGTTTTCCACCGCCCCGGGACGAAAATTAGTGACAATAAATGGTCACTCCATCCACGAGGCCGTTCGTTTTTCCAGGAACGCCTTCATCCCTTCGCGACTTTCGCGATGTCCGAAACAATCCGCAAAAGCGGCCAGATCATTCCCGTCGCGCAGCGCCCGCTTCACCAGTGCCACCGCGCTCGGTGCGGCCCGGCGAAACGACTTGCACAGGGCGGCCACCCGGGCATGCAAATCCTCCGGCGAGTTTACGATTTCATCGACCAGCCCGAAGGACATCGCATCCTCACCGGAAACCGGTTGCGCGGTCAGGCACATGCGCTTTGCACGCGGCATGCCCACCAGCTTCGCCAGCCGGGTCATTCCGCCCCAACCGGGGATAAGGCCCAGCGATGTCTCGGGCATACCCAGCTTCGCCGACTTCACTACCACCCGAAAATCACACGCCAAAGCCAATTCCAATCCGCCGCCCATGGCCGCTCCATTGATCGCGGCGATGGTGATCGACGGCAATGCCGCCAGATCATTATACACGTCCTGCCCCAGTCGACCGTACGCATGGGCGTCATCGGGATTAAAGGGTAGCATTTCCCGAATATCGGCCCCGGCGACGAAGACCTTGCCTTCGGCCTGCACCACCGTCGTTCGCACCGCCGGACTCTGCCCCACTTTGCGAATCAGCCCGCCAAGTTTGTGCAGGACGTCTTTGGTGAAGACATTCACGCCCTGCTCGGTGAAAATAGTGATGACCGCCCGATCGTCGACCAGATCAAGTCTGACATCCGTCTTACTCATGATAGTAGAACCCCTGTCCGGTCTTTCGCCCGAGCCGACCCGCCTGCACCATCTTCCGCAGCAGCGGACACGGGCGGTAACGATCCTCGCCCAGATCGCGATGCAGCACTTCGAGTATGAAAAGACAGACGTCCAGGCCGATGAGATCGGCGAGGGCCAGCGGACCCATCGGATGATTCATGCCAAGTTTCATGATGCCGTCGATCGATTCCGCGTCGGCGACTCCATCCTGAAGCGTAAAGACCGCTTCGTTGATCATGGGCATAAGCACGCGGTTGGAAACGAAACCGGGATGGTCATTGCAGCGGATGGGCGTCTTGCCGACCGTCTTGGCGAGTTCCATCGTTCGTGCCACGGTCTCGTCACTCGTTTGCAGACCCTTCACCACCTCGACCAGTTGCATTAGCGGTACGGGATTGAAAAAATGCATGCCGATGAAATGGCTCGGACGTTTCGTGGCCGCGGCAAGTTGTGTAATACTGATGCTGCTGGTGTTGGTGGCCAAAATGCCGTCGTCCGCCAGATGTTCCTGAGCCTTCCTTAGAATCTCAATTTTGATGTCCACCTTTTCGGTGGCCGCTTCGACGACGCAGCTGACTTTGCCCACGTCCGCCAGATGCTTGCAGGACCGCAGGCGCTTCTTCGTCGCCGCGGCGTCCTCGGCCGTAACCTTTCCCTTGGCGACGCCCTTGTCGAGCATCTTGCCGATGTCCGCGATGCCCGCCTCCAATGCGGCCGGAAAGGCGTCGTGCATGGCTACGTCAAAGCCTGCTTGCGCGAAAGTTTGCGCAATGCCGCGTCCCATGGTTCCCGCGCCGATGACGGCCACTGTTTTCGCGTAGTCTGCCAAATTCCGTCTCCCAACGAATAGGACTGGTTCTGTTCTGTCGGATTCTGCACCGAAGTGCCGGACCGACTTTAGGGTAATGCGGATCCGGTGCCGAATGCCTCCCTGTTATTCCAACCCCCGCGCAATCACCAACCGGTGGATCTCGCTCGTCCCCTCGTAAATCTCCGTGATCTTGGCATCACGCAGGAACCGTTCCACCGGATAATCTTCGCAATATCCATACCCGCCGAAGACCTGCACCGCGTGGTTGGCCGCTCGTGAACAAGCCTCGCTCGCAAACAGCTTGGCCATCGCCGCGGCCTGACCGTAATCCCTGCCGGTTTCCTTCATCCACGCCGCGCGATACACCAACAATCGCGCCGCCTCGACACCGACCACCATGTCCGCGATCTTGTTCTGAATCGCCTGAAACTTGCCGATCGGCTGATTGAACTGCACACGCGTCTTGGCGTATTTTCCGGACTCATACAGGCACGCCTGCGCAATGCCCAGCGCCTGCGCCGCGATGCCGATGCGTCCGCCGTTCAATGTCGTCAGAGCGACTTTGAGCCCGCGCCCCCGCTCGCCGAGCAGCGCCTCGCGCGGCACCACGCAATCTTCAAACACAAATTCCGCCGTGGACGAACACTTGATGCCCAGTTTCTTTTCCAACTTTCCGATGCGCAGGCCCGGCCACGGCTTTTCCACGATGAACGCGCTCAGTCGTCGCTTCGGTTCATCGGGATCGGTCACCGCGATGAGCACCATCACGCCCGCCTCTTTGCCATTGGTAACGAAAATCTTGGTGCCCGTGATGTGCCAGCCGTCGCTCTTCAGAACCGCCATGCAAGTGGCCGCACCGGCATCACTTCCGCTGCCCGGTTCGGTCAGCGACAAGCAACCGATCGTTTCCCCCGTTGCCAGCTTCGGAAGGTATTTCTTCTTCTGCTCCTCGGTGCCAAACGTCATGATCGGATCGACACACAGTGACGAGTGCGCGGATAAGAGCACACCGGTTCCCGCGCATGCTTTCGACACTTCCTCCACCACCATCGAGGAGGCCACGCACCCCATGCCCGACCCGCCGAACTTCTCCGGAATGGTGATACCGAACAGACCCATCTCACCAAGCTGTTTGAGTAGTTCCACCGGCATGGCGGCGGCCTTGTCGCGCTCCGCCGCACCGCGCGCGACTTCCGCAAAGGCGAATTCGCGCACCTGCTGTTGCAGGAGTTTCAGTTCATCATCGAATGCAAAGTCCATGACTTCTCTTTCATTTGACAATCACCAAACGCCCATCGGCCACCTGATCGCGCATCGCTAATGACTTAGAAACCCAGTTGGTTCCTGGCGATAATGACGCGCTGTATCTGGCTCGACCCTTCACCGATTTCGCACAACTTCGCGTCGCGCATATAGCGTTCCACCGGGAAGTCTTTCGTGTATCCATTGCCTCCGAGGATCTGAATCGCATCCAGGCATGCCTTTGTGGCAATCTCGCTGGATAGAAGCTTGGCCATGGACGCCTCAATGTTGCTGGGCTGACCGGCATCAGACAGTATCGCCGCCTTGCGGGTCAGCAGCCGCGCCGCGTCAATCTGCATCGCCATGTCCGCAAGCATGAACTGAATGGATTGGTGTTCAAAAATCGGCTTCCCGAACGCGATACGCTGCTTTGAATAGCGCAGCGCCTCTTCCAGCGCGCCGCGCGCCAGCCCCACGGACATCGCGGAAATGGTAATCCGTCCGCGCTCCAGCACCTTCATCGCGTCGATGAACCCGCCGTGCAATTCCCCGCACAGGTTCTCCTTTGGAATCCGCATATTCTCGAAGGTCAAACCCACGGTGTCCGACGCCCGCATGCCCAGCTTGTCTTCCTTCGGACCGATGATGAAGCCCGGCGTGCCGCGCTCAACCAGAAAAGCGCTGATCCCCTTTGCACCGCCTTCCGGCTTCGTCCGCGCTGTCACCACGAACACGCCGGCATAGTGGCCGTTCGTGATCCAGTGCTTCGAACCGTTGAGCACCCATTCATTGCCCTTAAGTTCCGCAGTCGTCGTCAATGCGGCCGCATCGCTCCCACAACCCGGCTCGGACAGCGCCCATGATCCGACCATCTCGCCCTTCGCCAGGCGCGGCAGATATTTCTTTTTCTGATCAGCATTGGCCGCTCGGATGATATGCGCGGATGAGAGCGCATTATGCGCATCCAGAAACAACGCCGTCGCACCGCAGTGCCGCGCGATCTCTTCCATGATGACCGTGGCTTCGGTGTCCCCAAACCCGCAGCCGCCATATTCGGTAGGTGTGAACACTCCCAGGAACCCCAGATCCGCAAGCTGCTTGACGGTTTCTCGCGGCAGGTCGGCCTCGCGGTCCCATTTCCGCGCGTGCGGCGCAATGTGCTCGGCCGCGAACTTCCGCGCCATGTCCTGCAAGGCCACAAGGTCTTCTGAAAGTTCAAAATCCATGGATCGCGTTTCCGTTTCTAATCGGACTCTTTGTATCTGCCGAGCGAAACCGGTTTCCCGGCGTGAACATCTTACAAAGTCACAGTCGTTTGGTCACGCCGCAGGCGAGAAGCTCGGGCAAGTAGAGCGAACTGCCCCCAGTAGGGGAAAGCCTTTAAAATGGGGGAACGACCCGAATGAAAACCGAAGTTTTCTTGAAGCTCGGAATGCGGGCAGGCGCGGGACTCAGGGTTCCGGGAACTGGCTTTGCAGGCGTGACTTACGCCACCGCCCCAAGCTCTCGCGCAATCACCATCCGCTGAATTTCGCTGGTTCCTTCATAAATCGTGGTGATTCGCGCGTCGCGGAACAGCTGTTCCACCCGACAATCGCGTACGTACCCCGCGCCCCCATGGATCTGTACGGCCCGATAAGCCATGCGGTTGGCCGCCTCGCTGGCGTAAAGCTTCGCCATTGAACAGGCGGACCGATCCGCATGTCCGGAGTCTATCGAAGTCGCCGCCCGCCATACTAGCGCCCGCGCCGCCTCCATCTCCACGACGCTGTCTGCGATCATCCCCGCTACGGCCTGGAACTTCCCGATCGGCCGTCCAAACTGCTCGCGCGTCCGCGCGTAGGACGTCATTTCCATGAGGCACGCCTCGGCGATCCCCGTCGCCTGCGCGGCGATCCCCACCCGCCCTTCATTTAGACTTGGCAGGCTCACCGCCAACCCCTGTCCAGCCTTCCCGATCATGTGCGCTTCCGGCACGAACACGTCATGGTAATGCACCACCGCTGTTTCGCTGCCGCGAATCCCCAGTTTGCCCGTGATCTTCGTGCGCTCGATACCCTTTTCGTTCCCGTCCACCAGAAAACTGCACAGAGATTCTTCGCGTGACGCACCCTCGACGCGAACCGTCGTAAACAACCACCGCGCACGCATGCCGTTGGTAATCCACATTTTCTCGCCGTTGATGCGATACCCTCCCGGCACGCGCTTCGCCGTCGCCCGAATCCCCGAGGCATCGCTGCCCGCATTCGCTTCCGACAGCGCGAACGCACCGAAACTTTCCGCCGAGCCCCACTCCTTCAGGCGCTGGGAGCGCAGTGGCTCCGGTGCGAACTTGTGAATGATCCGACCGACCATGTTATGAACCGCGACCGTCACCGCCGTCGACGGCGAATAGACGGCCAGCTCGTGAATCAGCGCCGCGTAAACCTGGTAGGTTGCACCCAATCCGCCGGCGCTTTCCGGGATGCACAGCGCCAGAAGTCCCATTTCCGACAATTTCGGCAGAACCTCGGCCACCGAACTCTCGTCGACATCCCAACGGCGGTCGCAAGCAAGCAACTCATCGCGCGCGAAGTCGCGCGTCGCGTCGATCAAGAGGAGCTGTTCGTCAGTCAGGGATGATCGGGAGGGAGCGAGCGCCATAGTTCATCTCACCAAGTTAGAAGTGACCAAGTCCTGAAAGAAACTCGCGATGCTACCGATCCACTTCACCCATCACCACATCAATACTACCGATAATCGCGGGCACGTCGGCCAATAGCACATTGCGGCACATGTGCGACGCAATCGCCAGGTTGCAGAAACTCGGACCGCGCGCCTTCACCCGCGAAGGAATGGCCGACCCATCGCCCTGCACATAGAAACCAAGCTGGCCGCGCGGGTTTTCCACTTCCACATAGACTTCACCCGCCGGAAGCTTCATCCCCGTACTCTTGGCCGCGCGGAAGTCACCCTCCGGCAATCTATCAAACGCCTGTCGGATAATGCGCACCGA
>CAZKIN010000092.1:1735-6320 GCA_964552515.1 uncultured Phycisphaeraceae bacterium | reverse complement strand
AAGATATGGTTGAAGCTGAGCAGGTTGTTGTAATCGAGAATCTTCGGCTCAAAATAATCGAGAAATTCGCGCGTCCGATCCACCCATCCGTCCGGCAGGTCGTCATGGGCACCACCCGTCGTCAGATAGCTATAGGTAAGCCGTGCCCCGCACGCTGCCTCAAAAAGGTCGAGAATCATCTCGCGTTCGCGAAAGCAGTATAGAAACGGCGTAAATGCGCCCATGTCCAGGCCGTACGTTCCCAGCGAAACAAGGTGCGACGCGATGCGATTCAGTTCGGAAAAAATGACGCGAATCGCCTGCCCGCGCGGCGGCACCTTGAGCCCGCACAACCTCTCGACCGCGATCGCATATCCCTGGTTATTATTCATGCCCGCCAGGTAGTCCATGCGGTCGGTGTACGGAATGTATTGATACGGCTGCAGGTTTTCGCCGATCTTTTCCGCGCAGCGGTGCAGATAGCCAATATGCGGTACCGCATCGAGCACCATTTCGCCGTCGGTACGCAAAACAATCCGCAGCACGCCGTGCGTGGACGGATGTTGCGGGCCCATGTTGACCAGCATCTCTTCCGTCCGCAGGTCGCCCTGAACCGCGCGATCCGCGTCAATCATTACGTCCGGACGGCTTTCAAGCATTGTTTCTGCCATGACCAATCCTATTTCGGTAGCGCCCAAAATCATTAGGCGAGGCGCGACAATTCCTAGTGCCGCGGATTCGGCAACTCAAACTCCGTCGTCGCCGGAATCCCTTGGTACTCCATCGGAAACTCATAATCCTTCCGCAGCGGATACCCCACCCAGTCATCGTCACACAGAATGCGCCGCAGATCCGGGTGCCCCGCGAAGATAATTCCCATCAGATCATACGCCTCGCGCTCGTGCCAGTCCGCCGCCGGCCACACCTGCGATACCGTCGGGATCAAAGGCTTCTCCCGGTCTGTCGTCACCCGGACCGCAAACTCAATCGTCGTCGTCTTCAATTCCGTCGGACGTTCAATGTCCACGCGCTGCAAATCATACACGCACGCCAGCTTGTTCTCCGCGAGCAGGTCCAGCGCCGAAATGCACCGCAGCAGATTCAGCTTCAGTCGCGGATCATCGCGCAGAAACTTTGCCAACTCCGGCCAGCGGTCCGTCGCGACTTCCGCATACGGATGCCCGCCCTGCACATTCGCTGACACAATCGCGTCACCAAACTGCTTCTTGAGAACGTCACATATTTCTTCAGGTGCCATGCTCATCCCTTTATTTATTCGTCGACCAGCATATCTTCGTGCGCACTTTGCACGGTCTTGCCATCGCCCGCTTCCTCAAAGCAACTGCACAGCGCCGGCGTGGTCCCATCAGGGCAAAATCCTTGCAGCGCATTAGGATCTTCCTGCACACTTTGTGCGCATTCCGTTCCTGCCTCGGCCACACTATTCACCCCGACCGAGGTCCTGACCCCGCCCGAAACCAACACCTGGTCCTCACCGCGACATCGAAGCTGGCAGCGAAAATCACTTTGCGGCACATCATCTTCCTGCGCAGTGTACCCGCAGCCGCCAAGGAACAGGCAGAGCACCGCCACCGCCAAGAATGGTTTGTAAAGAACCTTGCACCACAACATAATTCATTTTCCAAAAGGCACCGGACAACACCTGACCGCTGTAGCTTCACTTGCGTTGCTACTTCTTCTTGCGTCCATGCCCCCGACCATTCGTCAACGTTTCAATGGCCGTGATGTGCAGCAGCGGCACATGGGCCCATCGCTCACCGTCCGGAAAAACCACAAAGACCTCGGACTTCAGCAGAGCGGCCGCGTGCGGATTCACAATGTCGTATTCCTTCCCGCTGCTCAAAATCAGTCGAAAAGGTACAAACGGATCGCGGTCCAGATATTCTCGAATGTTCTCACGCATCGGACTTGGCCACTAATTGAGCGCCGCCTCTTTCGCCTTCGTCACGTTGTTCTTCGCACGTGTCTGGTGCCGAATCTTGTCCTGCAAACGCATCAGCCCCTCCAGCAGCGCCTCCGGCCGCGGCGGACAACCCGGAATGTAAATATCCACCGGCACCACCAGGTCCACGCCCTTCACCACGTGATACCCATGTTTGAAGTAAGGACCACCGCCCACCGTGCAGGCCCCCATCGCCATCACATACTTCGGCTCCGGCATCTGGTTGTACAAACGCCGCACCCGGCTCGCCATCTTGTACGTCACCGTACCGGCCACAATCATCAAATCCGCCTGTCGCGGTGTCGCGCGAAACGCTCCCGACCCGAATCGGTCAATGTCAAACCGCGACGCGCCGACCGCCATCATTTCAATCGCGCAGCAGGCCAGCCCGAACGTCATCGGCCACACGCTGTTGCTGCGCCCCCAGTTGATCGCCCAATCCAGCGACGTGACAATCAACCCTTCTTCAAATCGGTTTTCAATCCAGCTCATGGCTTCACATGTTTCCCCGGCATTTGGCCGGAGGTCCTACTTGGAAACTGTTTCGCGAGGTTTTCCGTCTCACCCCGTCGTCCTTCTCTTTGGACTTTTCTTTTTGATTTTGCCATTCAGGCTTTCGACCGGTTCGATACCCGTAATCTGAACCAGGTTGATAATCATCCAATCCTTCACCACGCGGTCACCGGTACTTGGTGTGACCAACGGTCGAGTGCGCTCCAACACCGCCAAACCGACCAGAAGATGCCGCTCCGCAACAAATACTTGATCCGGATGGCGAACGAGAACCGAGCGCCCATCGCTAAGTCCGATGCGCAGCGGCCCAAACTCATCAACCCGCAGCAGCTTTCGAATCTCGTCGGGACGCATCATGAAACGACGTCGCCTCTCATCAACCTGTTCCAGACTCCATCCCAAGAACAGGCTTCTTCCGCTGTCCCGAACTCGCCCGCACCCAATCCAGATATCCGCTCTTCCATTCATAAAGGAACGGAACGGCAATCAACACAAAAAACACGAAAAACGCCCAGAACGCCGGCGCGCCCATTTCCTTGAAAACCACCGCCCACGGCCACAGCAGCGCCACTTCCACGTCAAACACAATGAACACCAGCGCGACCGCATAAAACCGCAGGTCAAATTGCACCCAGCTCTGCCCGATCGCTTCTTCGCCGCATTCATACGCCGTGGATTTTTCCGGATGTGGCATCGTCGGACGAATGATGCTTCCCGCAAAAAGTCCTCCGAAGACAATCCCGATCCCCGCGATCGTGAACAGAATCATCCCCAGCACCAATTCCAGATTGGTGCCCGCGTGCATCGCCGCATTATGCGGCGCTGCCTCACCCGCCAGCATCGCCGCCGAAACAACTGTCAGCGCTGTCGATAATCCCATCGCTACCCTCTATTCACTTCAAGTGCGTTTCCGCAGAATTCTAGATTTCTCGCCTCGTCCCTACTTCCGAATCACCGCCGCCGGATCGAGCGCCTTCACCATCTCCTCGCGGCGCATCTCGTTCTTCGCCGTCAGCTTGTCGTTGGAGTTCGCAAACTCCTCCCACTCCTTCTTCCGCTTGGCCGCCCAATCCGGAAGTTTGTCCTTCTGCATCCACAGCGGCATCGGAGTCTGCAAACCCTCCTTCGCCAACTCGGTGAACTCCACGATCATGTCCTCACGCGTATAGCCCGACATGTCATGGATGTTGCCCATGTGGATGCATTCGGTCGGACACGGATCCACGCACAGCGCACAGAACATGCACTTTGCATAATCAATCGCATACCGCGTCATCAGCCCGCCCGCCGCGATGTTCGTTTCCTTGTCAATCTTCCGCGGACCCGTCTTCTCAATGTAAATGCAGTCCACCGGGCACGCCTTCGCACAAAGATCGCACGCAATGCACTTTTCCACCTCGAAGAAGTGAAACCCCCGATACCGCGGAGCCAGGGCCGGAGCCATATCCGGATATTGCAACGTGATCGTCTTTGCAAAGCAGTATTTCAGCGAAATCCGCATCCCCACGGAGATGGAATACACCGTCTGCCAGATATTGTGAAAATATTCACGAATCGGACTTCCTTGCATCGCCTCAACCCTTCATACGAACCCGTGGACCGCCCCAATCCGGCATTTCCGCCAAACCACTCAAGCTTACCAGTGGCCGTTCCCGATCAGGGCCCGCCGATTCTACGGTAATAAGCTGGAATCCTCAATTCCAAATTGATAGACTGGGACTTGGCAAATTCAACGATTCACGCCCTCCTCGGCCACGACGCAAAGCATGGAGAGTAGGTGGGCAATTTCTCGCAATAGTGCGGTTTCTGACGACATGTATTGCCATTCCGGGTAATGCGCACGTGGCGTTGGGCGGATTTCGCTCCAAGCATCGGTGGCTCGATTTGGGAAGGTCAGACGACTATGACTCCGAAAACTCAAAAACTCGCGTTGGCGACCGTCGGATTACTGACGTTGACGATTTTCGCGGTGCCCGTTCACGCCGGTGGTCACACCTGGCGGGTCAAGGAAGTCTATAGCAACGCCAGCGGCACGGTTCAGTTCATCGAGTTGGTTGAAACCTGTGGGACGCCCAATGAAACCAACCTCATCGGTCACCAGGTGAAAGCCAATGCCAATTTCGTGAATCT
>CAZKIN010000092.1:0-1635 GCA_964552515.1 uncultured Phycisphaeraceae bacterium | reverse complement strand
TGCCCCACCACTGTCGCGGTCAACTCACCGACCAACTTGGCCGGTCAATCTAGTCCCGTGAATGCTCCCGCCTGCATGGACAGTGACGGTGACGGATATGGTTCCCCCGGCGACGCGGGTTGCCCCAACGGCGCACAAACCGACTGCAATGACGCCGCGCCCCTCATCAATCCCGGAGCAACTGAAATCTGCGACGACGACCTAGACAACGACTGCGACACCAATATCGATTGCCTCGATTCCGGCTGCACCGCCAGCCCGGCCTGTGCCGTTCCGACCGTTTCACAGTGGGGAATAGTGGTGATGGCCGCACTCCTGTTGGTCGCCGGTACGTTGCTTACCACCCAAAAGAAATGGCGTACCGCCTGATCGTCGGCTGAATTCCAGATACTGGCCGAGCGCTAGGGTTTACCCGCCGGGACAAGATGTCCATCTTGAAATGTCTTCTTGCATTTCAAGCAGGTGCCGTTGTTGATCAAACTCAGCGCGCAGCTCAGGCACCGTTTGGCCAGTGGAATGGCATCCACCAGGATCACCCGCAGATCCGCCGCTTCCTCAAATTCTTCGCGGATGCGATACGAGCGCTGGCTTACCATCCCCCGCTTGCACTCGTCGCACCAACCTGATGTCTCCGTGTTCCTGCGGCACGTGGCGCACGCGAGCGGTTCGGGCCCGTTCACTTCGCCGCGCGCCAGGTAATAGGTCAGCTTGGAAAAATAGAGCTGCTTGTTCACGAATCCAACTTTGCAACTTGGACAATAACCGTGCGCCGGATACAGCGTCTTGCAGTTGTCGCAGGCCAGGGTGTTGGGATCAATCTGATGGCCATGCGCGTCGAGCAGGTCGAAAAACATCGGCGATTCGATCTTGATGCCCGCCAGATAGCCGACGTTGCAGATCTCGCACCAGCCGTCGGTGCGCTGGATCGTCGTGCAGGTACACACCGGATTGGCCGATGGCTGACGCGGAGTGGTCAGTGCCGCACCGCAGATCAAGATGAAAAGGAGTATCACGCGCACTGTTCAACCGCCCGCGGACTCGTTTGGATCCCCCCGATTTTCGGATGCGTCGAAGTATACGTGAGCCAAGGAAAAACCGCAAATTTTCCGCGTTTTTTTGCCGTTTTTATAGCCCGGCCGGTCGCGCCAGGAGCTGCGGCAACTGCGACAAGTCCGCAATCACATGATCCGCTTCGGCCGTTCCGATATCGTGAATCCGGCTCACCCGCTGCAGCCAGGCCGTGGTGATTCCCATCTGTTTTGCGCCGTGTATGTCGCTGTGCAGTGAATCGCCCACGTGAATGCAGCGCCGCGGATCCACGCCGAGTTTGCGGGCCGCGCTGCGAAAGATTTCTCCGTCCGGTTTGTAGCAGCGCGCTTCCTCCGATGACACCACCGCGTCAATGATGAGCCCGTGCCGCGCGATGGCACTGATCAGCGGCGCAGTATCCGCATTCGACACCACGCAAACCGGCAATTCGTTGTCCCGCAGAAACGCCAGGGCGTCCGCATAGACCGGCGGATTCGCCCAATATTCCTCGAGGTCCGCGACGAACGGCTCGGGGTCCGCGATGATGCCCATGCCGGCCAGCGTGATGCGCAGGCTGGTCAGTTCGCAGTGATAGAGTGTCCGAAA
>CAZKIN010000091.1:0-14063 GCA_964552515.1 uncultured Phycisphaeraceae bacterium | reverse complement strand
CCGCCAGCCAGGGATCTATGTAGACCACGCGTTCGTCGGGCAGAACCAGCCGGAAGGCAGAGTGGCCGAGCCAGGTGATGGATGGTGGCATGTGCGGTTCTCGACGGCGAAAGATGGTCACCAACGGGAAATTCTCGTGGCCCCGACCGGGGTCAGCGAATCAACCTCACGCCTTTCCAATGACCGAACTGATCCTATCGAGCACTTCATTGTTTTCCGGAAAGCGGCCGACCTTGTGTTTGCTCCACACTTCCTTGTCGTCGACGTGCACATCGAAAACGCCGCCGCTGCCGGGAATGAGGGTGGCCGTCGCACCGAATTCCTCCGAAATCGCCTCCGCCAGACCGGCGGCTCGCGGGAGGTAGTTTCACTGCGTGCAGTATTTGATCGTGATGGTCATGGACCGGTCCTCGTATTGAACTCAATCATGAAAAAACGTCAAAACCCAACGACTGTTAAAGTCATTTAGAATAATAGCTCGAATCCCGCTGCTTGAAAATGGCGATCGTTTGAAAAAGCGTGCGTGATACCCAAGCGGCGCATAACGATGAAGGAAACATGATCGACCACACCCGCTCCGTGCGCTTCGGACGCGGCATAATGCTCCCAAGCGACGTGCCATTCACTGTCCGTTGGGAAGATGAGGTAAACACTTTGCTCCATTTCGAGCCGCAGCAAGTCCACCTTGAGGCGATAGGGTTTTCGCGAGGCGGCGTTGGCGCATTCCAATAGGACGAATGACGTTGTGATCAGGGTTGTCCGTTCATGCGCCAATTGCAGAAATGCCTGCTTCGCCCTTTCATGCCATTGATCGCTGCGATTCCACAGGGCAAGGAATCCGACGGTATCGGCGAATACGGGCTTCATGGCTGATGTTCGTTGTGTCGCTCTGCGGTGTCGCGATCGCCGGTTTCGAAGCTCTGACCAAGGATCGCATATATCTTAGAAAGGGAATCCGCGCTTCCATTGCCCTCACCTACAATGCGCGGTTCGAACACGACTTCGGATCCATCAGGCAATTCCACCGGCGCACTGGGCCGAAAAACGCCATCTTTATAGATCGCATGAATCGTACTCATAGGTTCATTGCTCCCGCGCGGAGACGTCCCGCCACATGCAGAAAGGTTCGGATTCAGGTGACTAACAATACCCGTTCTGTTTGCCCGCTCATCACGGCAAATCACTCCGTTTGCCCATGAGCTTCGACAAACCACAGGTACTTGTCCAGCCCCTGAGAAACCTCGGTGAAGAGGTCGGCCGTATCGGCATCGCCGAGTGACGCGGCTTCCTCGATGTTGCCGCGGACCGCCGACCCAAGCGCTGCGATGGCCCCCGAGAGTGCTGCCACGTGATCCATGCCGCCTGAAATCGACGACAGGTATTCCTTGAGAGCAGTGCGCCGACCTACTATTTGCACTGTTCCCTCGGCCACGCCACCCAGTTGGACCGCGCGCTCGGCTACCTCGTCGACGTATCCGTCGACCGCGCCGGCCACTTCATCGAAGAGCTTGTGCAGCGAGAAAAAATGCGGGCCTTTTACGTTCCAATGGGCCTGCTTGGCCTGCGCGTGCAGATCGATCAGATCGGCCAAGCGCTGGTTGAGCATGACGATCAGGCGCTCACGTTTTCCGGCCGGCAAGTCGTTGCGTGTCTTGAACATCGTATGTTCTCAATTCCTATATGAATGTCCATACGAGTGTAGCGCGCCGTGGCGATTGCTGCCACGCAACGGTCGCGACCGGACGTTACGCAAGTTTCCAAACTACGCTGCTTCTGTACCTGCGCTTAGTGCAAATTCATCGTCATCAGGAATTCCGCATTGGTGCGCGTCTTGCCGAGCTGCGCCCGCAGAAGCTCGATCGCTTCGACTGGATTCATGTCGGACACCACGCGGCGGAGCTTGTAAATCAACTCCAGCTCTTTCGGATCAAGCAACAACTCTTCCTTGCGTGTTCCGGAGGCGGTCACGTCGATAGCCGGCCAGACGCGGCGATCAACCAGGCGACGATCCAAGTGCAATTCGGCGTTACCCGTGCCCTTGAATTCCTCGAAAATGACTTCGTCCATCTTCGAGCCGGTATCCACGAGCGCGGTGCCGATGATGGTGAGTGAGCCGCCTTCTTCCATGTTACGAGCGGCGCCGAAGAAGCGCTTGGGCTTCTGGAGCGCGTTGGCATCCACACCACCGGAGAGAATCTTGCCGGAGTGCGGGACCTCGGTGTTGTATGCGCGGGCGAGGCGGGTGATCGAGTCGAGCAGAATCACCACGTCGCGGCCATACTCGACGAGACGCTTGGCTTTTTCCGCGACCATTTCCGCGACTTGCACGTGGCGCGAAGCAGGCTCATCGAACGTTGAGCTGACCACTTCGGCGCTGGTGTGCCGCTGCATTTCGGTGACTTCTTCCGGACGCTCATCGATGAGCAGAATAATGACGTAGGCATCGGGGTGATTCTTCGAGATGCCGTTCGCCATTTTCTGCAGGAGGACTGTCTTGCCGGTGCGCGGCGGGGCTACGATAAGCATACGCTGTCCCATGCCGATCGGAGTGACCAGGTCGACGATGCGCATGTTGAGTTCGTCGGGAGCGGTCTCCAGATACAAACGTCGGGTCGGATGCAATACGGTGAGGTCTTCAAAGTTTGTCTTTTCGGTGACGACATTCGGGTCCTCGAAATTGATCGCTTCCACGCGCAGCAGCGCGAAGTAACGCTCGGATTCTTTGGGCGGACGAATCTGTCCGGCGACAATGTGTCCGTTACGCAGGCCGAAGCGGCGGATCTGCGACGGGCTGATATAGATGTCGTCCGGGCAGGGCAGATAGTTGTATTCAGGGCTGCGCAGGAAGCCGAAGCCGTCCGGGAGAATCTCGAGTACGCCTTCGCCATACATCAAACCATTGCGGTTGATTCGGCTCTTGAGAATCTTGAAGATGAGATCCTGCTTCTTGAGGCCGGTGGTTTCCTCCACACCTTCCATGCGCGCCACTTCGTGCAGTTCCTGCACACTCATGCGCTGCAGTTCGGTGATGTGGATGTTGCCGCGTTTGATCTCTTCATATTTGGCATGGGTTTCCGCGTCGATGGGCGTGGCCGGCTCGCGATCGGGGCGATCGAGCTGATCATCATGCACGTCGTCCACCATGGCTCCGAAGGGGATTTCGTCCTCCATGGGAGCGGGTGGCGGCGGCTCTACCGCCTCGATTGGCTCTATCGGTTCCTCGACCGTCTTCTTGCGGGTCGTACGTGTCCTGCTGCCGGTGCTGCTACCTGTGCTGGCTCGCGCCATGGGAAAAAACCTCCAGAAAAGAAATGCCGGAACTACTTGTGTCCCTGGTTTGTCAACCTTGAAAACGATGGTCGGCGTGTGCGGGAAGTTTGCCGGGCAAACGGCCCGTCGGACGCGACTAACCAACCTTCTTAAGTATTGCGGAGAACACCTGCTCGACTTCGCGGCGCAAGGCCTCGATATCGGAGTGATTAACAATCACATCATCGGACATTGACCGCTTCTTGTCCAGCGAAAACTGCAGATTCTCACGCCGGTTCAACTCATCCTCCAACCAACCCCGGGTTTCGGCCACCCGCCGCAAGCGCTCGTCGCGCGGCGAATCCACGAAAACCACTCTATCACATACCCCGCTCAGCCCCGCCTCCAACAACTTTGGGGCATCCAGAATTACCGCCCTGATCGACGGGTCGCGCTCCAGACCAGCCACCAGTTCTTTTCGTCGCTGATCAATAAGCGGATGCAGCAAAGCTTCGAGCCGCGCGAGTTCCGCCGCATCATGAAACACGATGCGCGAAATGGCCGAACGGTCCGCGACCCCCGCTGCCGTCACAACTTGCGGTCCCCACCAGCTCCGCAATTGGCTGAGCACCTCGGGGCGTTGCAACTGCTCGTGCCCCAATCGATCGGAGTCAATCACCGCCGCGCCCAGCTCAGCAAACATGCGGGCTACGGTCGATTTACCCGAGCCGACACCGCCGACCAGGCCGATGACCGGCTTGGTCGATCGTGTGTGCATGCCCGTGGATGTTGGGGGAGATTGCGACAAGCAAACCTTTGCCACGCATCCTGAACAGGCGGTGAATCAACATCCGCGGTGGAACAAACACTGCACGAATCATGCGGGGAAAACTAACTGCCCCGGGCCATCTTCACTGTTGAGCTTCGGCAATCATTATAGCAGGGAAAACGACCCGAATGGTGCTCAACCGCTGATGGACACCCGTACTATATGCTATCGCAACCGCGTTGTCACGCGCTTCCTGAAAAAAAATTCGAACTCCATTTCCGCCGACATGCGGCCACCGCTCCGGCGAATGGCCCGGCACGGCCCTGCCGAAATATCACAGCGGTGCGAACGGCCAATATTGTTTAAACTCCACGCGGTGACCGGCCGGATCGAACAGGTTCAGTCGCCGATCCGTCTGCAAAGTCGGGCTGATCCGCTCGTACTCCATCCCGGCTTCGTCCAGCAATTCACGGGTGACGGGCAAAGAATCGACCAGTATCGTCACCCGCACTTCCACGCCGTCGATTTCCGGGTTCTCAACTTCCCGGAAGCGCATTTCCAGTCGACCGGAGCGAAAGCGCAACGCAAACACATCCGCAGCGTATCGCGGACGAAGTTCCAGCCCGCCAACCTCGCCATAAAACCACGCCAGCTTCTCCGTCAAGCCGGGTGGTACTTCCAGATGCACGTGGTCGACGGCCAGGATACGACTGTCCTGCATGGCAAATAACCCGCAACTCCCATACTCGAGAATTAATTTAGGGGCACGGTGTCGGCGGCGATTGCACACCGCGCCATGGATCAAAAGCTCCCGCGCCATTCAGCAGATCGACAAGTCGAATCAAATCGAAAGTGGTGAGGTCACTCGACCGATCGATGTCCGTGCGCAGCAGCATGGGTGGCGCGCCCGGCAGGCCAGACAGCCAAACGATCATGGCGTTGATGTCGCCTTCCGAGGTCTGGTCGTCGCCGTTTACATCGCCGGGCATGTTTCCAAAACAGACGGAAGTTGCGCTGACGTTGTGCGTAATCTTCAGCCACGATGCTGGCTCCAGTGGATCGCTCCAGGTAAGTTGGATGGTGTCCGCATCCAATGGCGACACGTCGATCAACACCGGCGGTACTAGGACGCCGCCTTGTTTCTCCAGAGTAAAATCCAGATCGGTCAGCGCCGCCACCGATCCACCTGAAAAAGTCAGCTCGGCCTGAGTGATCCCCAGCGGTACGGCGGCACTCGCCAGATCGTGCGGTTGCCGCGCATCGACGGATCCCGAGGAGGGGTCGCTTGACGCAATGGCCAGGCATGACAAGGCCTGATGCGCACAGGTGCCATCAAACTGGCACAAATCGAGCGTGCAGGGATCGGAATCATCGCAGTCGCCCGGATCGTTGCATTCACCGGTGGCCGTCACCAATACGTCATCCACGGCTCCCTCTACGATGTTGATCGCCGACGCGCCATCTCCCACGCGAAAGCGCACTCGCACCTGAGGGGTGAGTAGTATGTACTCTTCCAGCACCCAACTGACGGTCGTCCAAACCGGTGCCGGCTGGTTGTTGTTCAGTTGCTCCAGGGTAAACCAGGATGCCCCGTTATTGTCGGAAATATCCACGGCGAAAAAGTCGTCTGATCCGGTTGCTACGTCGCGCAGATAGAACCAGCGTGCGTAGGACAATTCCGCGTGGTTATTTCTGCTCAGGTCGATGGCCGGTGAAACCAGGGCCACTACTCCGCCGTCTACATCATCGATGTCCGCCGTGCTGTTCTGCCCGGTAAACGCGCAACCCATTCCCTGGAATGCGTCGTCCGGCTGCGCTGGGGCTCCGCTGACCATCGTGCCATTGGGATTTCCAATCACCCAATGACCGGCAAGCGCCGTGGTGTCGGCGCCCTGCAGCATCCACCCCTTGTTGTTGCCGCTTTCAAATCCGTCCGCAAATGCGGCGGCCACACATGCGTCAGCTTGTTCATCGCAGAATCCCGAGCACGCGATGCCGGAGCTCTGGCACAAATTGTTGACGCACGTTTCGTTGCCGGTGCAGAACAATCCGTCATTGCATTGTGCGTTCGATGTGCACTTGCAATCATAGACTTCCACATCGTCCACGAACCATCCAGTCACTCCGGAGCATCCATCCTTGCCGAACTCGAACAGGAGTCGCAGGCTGTCTCCGGGCTGTACCAGTCCTGAGAGGTCCACGATGGTCGTTCCCCATTGCCCGCCGGCCCCGGTCCACGCTTCTTCCCCCGCGCGCGGATTGGTATTGCCTCCGGCCGCGGAAACCAAGAAGCTGTTGTAGGGATTGAAAGTCATGTGCGTCCCGTTGATCAGGTGGAACGGGCCGCCGTTGGTACTAAGTTTCACGTTTCCGCCATCATATCCCGGTTCCGATGCCACATAGTGCGTGAAACTGAGATACGGAAAGCCAAGACCTGCGGGAAGCGAAATGACGGGACTAAGCAGTTGATGTACGGAAGACTCATCCACCACATCACAATCTCCTATGGATGGGTCGTCACAAAACCATGCCTGCCCCGTGCGTTGAAAGGGCAGATTCCCGCGTAACACCCAATCATACGATGTGGGCGGACCGCTGGGTCCAAAGTGGTTCACCGTCCAACCCGGCGCGCCGGTATCAAAGTCATTCGCGTAGATGGCAAAACGCGGAACACAATGCGGCGGCGGTGACGAATCAAGCACATCCTCAGACTTGCCGCATCGCCCGTCTGAGTTCATCTCCACGGCCAGCAAGGCATTGTTTACCTGCTGCGCATCGGCATTGGAAAACGGCGTTCCGCTGGCGAAGCCGGTTCGCGGGTCCAGTGGCGTCAAGCCTACCAGGTCCAATGCCGCCTGGTTGAAAGCGACGTAGGCATCCGCGTAGTCGCTTGCCGGCGTCAGATAGATAGTCAGCGCCCGATACCAGACCGCTCCTGCCTTGATCGGTCCGATTCCAGTTACGGTATGTCCGTTAAAATTCTTGCCGTCGACCAACATGGCGAAAGCGTGATTCGCTACCCCGCTGCCGCTGTGCACGCCACCGTTGTCGAACCCGGGACAGCTGAACAGCGAACTGTTGGTGGTGCTGGGATCATTGAAGCACGGCGGGTTCCACATGTCCCGAAACTCTCCGCCAAAACCGGAGGCGTCCTCACCGATGAGCCAGCGCCGGCTGAAGTCGTTGCATGCGTCGTCATCAAGCCTGGCGGTATTCGGCGAATCGGTCCCGGCGCCCACGTAGTTTGGCGGAATCGGCCAGCCGCTGGCGGCGGGCGTTCCCTTGAAGGCCGCATTGCCGTTGAACAGATCCACCAGCTCACCAAAAACGTCGGAAAAAGACTCATTGAGCATGCCCGACTGATTCTGATAGATCAGGTTGGCGGTGAACTGCGTCAGCCCGTGACCAAACTCATGTGCCACAATGTCGTCACTCGCCGCCCCCAGGCAATAAACTGTCCCGGCGCCATTCCACTGCGCATTCGGGCAGAAATTAGGTGCGTTGTAATTGATCGAGGAAATCAGCATCAGTCCATCATCGTCGACCGAATCGCGCTGAAAGGCGCGGCTGAAGAAACCGTAGAAATCACCCGAATAGTCGTACGCACGATTCACTTCGACATTGCCCGTCGGACCCTGGCCTTCGCTGCGTTGCAGTGTGCCGGGAAGATTCGATCCGCCGTTGACGTTATACACGCGGCGATCCCTCGCGGTATGAACCAGATTCCATTGGTCGAGCACTTCGCCGCTGTGCGCGTCCACAAGCAATGCCTCGCGAATTTGCTGGGTCGAATCATTCAAGATCAGGTAATAAGCAAGGCGTACGCCTCGGGGCGCATCGCCGTACCAGGCGGGGTCAACAATCACCAGTTCGTGGTGCTCGGTGACGGCACGTGGCGCATGTATGATCGCGCGACCAAGATCCGTAGCCTGATCAGCGGACCAGGTCGGCGTCGTATTCAACTTGTCCGGGATCGAATAAATGTCTCCGTTGGCGGCCCGAACTCCCCCCGCGCCGTCTTGGTGCACTTTAAGGATGCCTGAGAACACCGGCACGCCGTCATGCATTTGCGTGTATGTTGTGTGCGTAAATCCAAAGGCGTCCGTCGCGGTGCGTGCGGGATCCACGGTCAATTGCTGCTGTGCGTTGGTCACGCCGAACAACTGTCCGTGCTGCTGTACGAAATCCCCTGCGCGTACCGCCGCCGCGCCGGCCGCTGGCGTGACACGGATGGCGCCACCCGGCGTTGCTCGAATAAACGTTGCATATCCGGTATGCGTGGAACGTCGCACGACGACGAGGTCATCCGGAACGATGGCCGCTACCGACAAACACGGCAAATGCAGCAATCCCAGGAATCCCCAAAGACCAAGGGAAAAGGTTATCGGTGCCGCCGACGACGTTGGACGATGTACCATAAAGGCCCCAGTTCAATTTGGTCAGAGCTCTTTCAACCGGCTTGAACGATATAGCGCTGATCCCCCAGATGAAATCCCGATTCCTAAACCCGCTGACAGACGAACTTAATTCCCATAATTATACCTGATGGTCAGTCAAATTCGAATCGAAATTCTGTCCGCGCTCGTTTATGCCTGCTCCCACAAACGACATTGGGGTTGAAAATTGGCGCGTCTAATCCGAACTCCGCAATGACGTTCTACTTCACACCATCTCGCCAAAAATCTCACTTGCCCAAAAAAAACTTGACCTGAATCGCGCTTGGCAAACCCCAAAGCGAATTATTCTCAGCCCCACCCCATACCCCGTTTGTTTCGCCGCGTTTTATATCCTAGGTTTGGTTTGAGTTCAAACTCACCGGATTTCCGGCATTCAATTGGGGTGCCTGTTTGAGAGGTGCATAGACATGGCGATAACGGTAACAAACTCGAACACGAACTTATTGCTGAACATCTTGAATCAGCAGACGGCGACGCAGTCCACGGTGCTGCGGCAGTTGTCGACCGGCAAGCGCATCACATCCGGCAAGGATGATCCGGCCGGACTCATTGCGCTATCTGGTCTCAATGCCGAACTGCGCGGCGTCGATACGTCGCTGATCAATAACCAGCGTACCGACTCCCTGCTCACCGTGGCCGATCAGGCATTCGATGAAATCTCCAGCCTGCTGGGCGAGGTCCAAACCCTCGTCCAGGCTTCCACCAGCAGCGCCAACCTGACCGCTGCGGAAATAGGCGCCAACCAGTCGCAGATTGACGATGCATTGGCAGCTATCGACCGCATCGTCACCACCACAAATTTCAATGGCAAGCGTTTGCTCGACGGAACGTTCGGCATCCAGGCGAACGGCGTCAGTAACACCTATGTCGATAATCTCAAAATCTATTCACGCAGCCAGTCAAGCAGTGACACCGCGCTGACAATCAATCGCGTGGCATCGGCACAGCTCGCCAACGTCACTGCGGCCACGTTCACTGGTGCGGCGACCACGCGCACTTCAGGCAGCACGCAGTTGTCCATCACCGGTACCTTGGGCACGGCGGTCGTGACCCTGACCAGTGGTCTGACCCAGGCGCAGGTTGTTACCACCATCAACGCCGCCAAGGATCAAACCGGCGTCTCCGCCATTCAGCGGTCCGGCGATATTCGTCTGAATTCGACCACTTATGGTACGGATGCCTACGTCAGTGTGGGGGTGCTTTCCGGAGGGAAAGTCAATTCGAGCTACGGAACGGCCACGACCGATGCGAGCACAGCCAACGACTTCAGCTCCATCGTCAAGACCTCCGGTACGGATGCCAACATCACCATCAACGGCCAGACCGCCGGTACGGATGGCTTGGATGTCAGCTACAGCGCTAACGGACTGAGCCTTTCCTTCACGCTTTCGCAAGCGTTTGGATCAGGTAATACCAGCGCCACAACGTCCACATCGTTCACCGTCAAGGCTAATGGCGGCGCCACATTCCAATTGGGAACCACCGCTGGAACGCGGCAGACAGTCGGTCTCGACTCGCTTGCCAGCTTTAATCTCGGTGGCGGCAACGGTGCCAAAAAGTTATCCGAACTCAAGAGTGGTGGCTCCGCAGACCTCCAGACCGATGCCGGCTCCGCCCTGACCGCCGTCCGCAGCGCGATCTCGCAAGTCGCTTCATCACGCGGTCGTCTCGGCGGTTTCCAGAAGTTCCAGGTCGGCAGCGCCATCAACGCCTTGCAGGCTGCCAAGAACGGTTTGACGGAAGCCGCCAGCAGCATCGGCGATACCGACTTCGCAGTCGCCACGGCCGCCTTGAACCGCCAACAGGTGCTCATCCAGTCGGGCATCTCACTGCTCGGTGTCGTGAATGGCCAAACGGCACAAATTCTGTCGCTGCTCGGCTAAACAAGAACACGATCGCCTGCATGCAGTGCGGTTGAACCAGGGCCGCAACTGCATCGCGGACGGCCAACAAATGAAATGACGACGGAGCGGACCGGGGGGGCCGCTCCTGTCGGGGGCGAACCGAGCCGGAGGCTGATGGCCTTCGGCTCGCTTCTTTTTACTTGGCGCCCAGCCGTTCGCGTAGTCGTTCGGCCACATCCAGCGGAACCAGCCGTGCCAGATGCTGCACGTCATAAGTCCCGATCTCAACGATCTGCTTGATCAAAGTGCTCGAGGTCAGTATGTGTTGTCCGCTGGTGAGCAGAAAGACGGTTTCGATATCGCCGATAATGCGATTGGTCGCGGCGATTTCCAATTCCGCATGCAAATCCACCGTATCGCGTATGCCGCGCAGAATCGCCCGCGCGCCAATCGTCCGCGCAAATTCCACGGTCAATCCCGCATACGTCAGTACCTCTACGTTCTTCAAGTGTGACGTGTGCTGGACCAGCATGTCCTTGCGCTCTTGCGGGGTGAACACATGTTCCTTTAACGGATTCTCACCTACCGCGATGAGCACCTTCTTAAAAAGAGTGGCCGCCCGATCAATAATGTCCAAATGACCATGCGTCAGCGGATCAAAGCTGCCAGGGAAGAGGACGATGTCATTGTTCAAATGCGGCATGCGGTGGCTCCGGGTCTGCCGCATGATAAACGCACGAGCCGCAGGCTGACAAATCGGGGGTTTGGTCGAAGCCAATCGGTGGCGATCCGCCGCCGTTGACAGGGGGCAAATGTGCGGTGAAGGTGCGCATATGAGCAAGAGTCTGGCCGTCCCTTTTTCAGCGTCTGCCGCGACGAGCACCGTCGATCTCTCCGTCGATCTCGCGGGCATCAACATGCACAATCCGCTGATGACCGCTTCCGGTACCAGCGGATACGGTCCGGAGTACGCGGACTTTCTGGACATGCGTCGACTGGGCGCTTTTGTCACCAAGGCGGTGTCACCGCTGCCGCGCAAGGGCAATCCGCCGGAGCGCACCGTGGAAACGCGCGGCGGCATGCTTAACGCCATCGGCCTCGCCAACGTCGGGCTGGATGCGTTCATCGCCGAGAAAGTCCCCTACCTGCGTGAGCTGGGAATCCCCGCGATTGTGAACGTTGTCGGTCACTCCGCAGAGGATTACCAGATCGTCTGCCGCGCGCTCGATAAGGTGGATTGCATTGCCGGGCTGGAACTCAACGTCTCCTGCCCCAATGTTTCCGACGGCCTGGAGTTTGGCACTGATCCGCTCCGCTTGCGGAAACTGGTTGAAACCATTCGCCCGAACGTGCGCCGCGCAAAACTGATTGTGAAACTTTCACCGAATGTGACCGACATCGTCGCCTGCGCTCGTGGCGCCATTGACGGTGGGGCTGAAGCACTCTCCGTGATCAATACCCTCGTCGGCATGGCCATCAACGTGGAGACATGGAAACCCATGCTCGCCAACCGCACTGGCGGCCTATCCGGGCCTGCGATCAAACCGGTGGCTCTCGCGATGGTGCACAAAGTTTACAAACAAGTTGCTGCCGAGCAAAATGTGCCCATCATCGGCATGGGCGGAATCTGCGACTGGCGCGACGCGGTGGAATTCTTCCTCGCCGGTGCCACGGCACTGGCAGTCGGCACGGCCCTCTTTGTCGATCCCCGCACACCCGTCACCATTTGCGACGGTTTGACCGCCTATTTGCAGCGCAAGGGACTGACCAGCCTGCGCGACCTGATCGGAAAATTACAATAGTGCGGCGCTTCGAAATTAAGTCTTCGGCCTTTCCGCGCGCAACCGCGACGCCTTTGGCACAAACACCGACTCATCATACCGCAGCATCAGCATGTCATCGGCAAATCCGGTCGGATTGATGCGTACCTTTCGACCCAGGTGTTCCAGCAGCAGCCACCGGGGAAAATCCGCACCCGCGTGAATCGCCAGCGGCACGCCACCGCCAAATCGTGGATTAATCTCAATCGCCCGGATCCGTCCGTCCGCCTGCACCATGCATTGCACAGTGACTACACCACGACACTCCCCCAGCACCTCGGCCACTTGCTGTCCAATCGCCATCACCTCGGGATTCTTTACCACCAGACCCTTGCTTACTTCGCCCGTGCGCACTTCCAATCGCCGCCGTGGCACCACGCACCGCGGCATCCCGTCCAGCCCGGTGTATACGTCCATCGTGTGCTCCACACCGGCTACAAACTCCTGCACGATCGGCTCACCCACGCGCCGCCCCAGCGTTTCCAATTCCGCGCGATCATTGATCACGCTCGATCCGACGCCCGCACTGCCGAACCGTGGCTTCATGAACAGGGGATACTGATGGTCACTCGTGGCCAGAGCATCACTCCACGTCTGCGTGTGCGGCACATCCACGCCCGCCGCGCTCAGCACGCGAAATGTCTCCAGCTTGTCCCGGCAAATGGACACCACCCGCGCCGAAGAAATCACCGCACGACAACCCACTTCGGCAAATCGCTCCACCGCCGCCGCAAGCAATGGCAGCTCAGTGTCAATCGTCGGCACCAGCAGATCAATTTTGTTCTTACGCACCACTTCGATCAGTTCGTCGATGTACCGACCCTCCCGGATCGGCTGCACCAGAATGCCCTTATCCACCCGGTGCATGGCGGGCGCGAACCGCGTCACGTCGCTCCCGAAAATGGTCAGCTCAATCTTCGCGCGCTCGGCCGCACGCCGAAACGCGTTGATCAGCTCCACGCGCCGACCCGCGCAAGTCAGCAGCATGCGCACCTGCGCCGGCTTGCCTCCGCGCGCCGCCACGGTTTTCTTACGCTTCGCCGCCGGTAATTTCTTTTTCTTTTTTGCCACGATGGATGCCATTCCCTCTTGTCTTACGCCTTACGCCTCTTCCCTCAGGCTGTCTGCCTTCCGCCTTTAGCCGCTTCGCGGTAGCCTTCTCTCATGCAGGCGGTCATTATCAGCATCGGCGACGAACTCACCACAGGTCAAAATGTGGACACCAATTCCGCATGGCTTTCCCAGCAGCTCACTGCCGCCGGCATCACCGTCATCCGCCATGTCACGATTGGCGACGACCTTTCCCGCATCGAAACCAGTTTCCGTCATGCCATGACGGCCGCCGAATGGGTTATCGTCACCGGCGGTCTCGGCCCCACCGCCGACGATCTGACCCGCGAAGCCCTTGCCCGTGCCATCGACAGCCCCCTAGAAGAGAACCCCGAAGCCCTCGCTCAGATCGAGGCATTTTTTGCCCGATGGCAAAGGCCACTCACCGCCGCCAACCGCACGCAGGCCCTCGCCCCGCGCGGCTGCCGCATCGTGTTCAACCCGCGCGGCACCGCCCCCGGCCTGCATTACGAACGAGAAGGACGTCACATTTTCGCCCTGCCCGGCGTACCCAGTGAGATGAAAGCCATGTACGCTGGAGACATCGCGCCGCTCGTCGCGAAATCGGCATCCGGCCGCGCCACCTGCATCGCCCGCGTGCTCACCTTTGGCATGGCCGAGGCCAGAGTTGGTGAACTCATCGCCGACCTGATGACCCGCGGCCGTCACCCGCTCGTCGGCACCACCGCCTCCGGCGCAATCATCACCGTACGCATCATCGCAACGAGTGACTCTCCACAGTCAGCAAAAGACCTGGCCGATCGCGACGCCGCCGAAGTCCGCCGCCGCCTCGGTGACGTCGTCTTTGGCCTCG
>CAZKIN010000090.1:12074-14108 GCA_964552515.1 uncultured Phycisphaeraceae bacterium | reverse complement strand
AGGAGGTTGGAGGCGTCCATATCCATGGAGATGCCGCGCGGCGCGTACTTGTCCACCAGTTCGACGAAGGCGGGAATGAGTTCGTTCATCACGAGTTCGCGCAATAGTTGAATGCGATCGACCTTGGCCGACGGGGCCGGCGCTTCCGTCCGCTGTTCCTGGCGGTGCAGCGAACCGAGGAGGGCATCCAGTTCGCCCTCCGTGGTCTTCGCGCCGGATGAACTGGGGGCCATCTTCTTGATCAGCTGCTGATAATTCGACGGTTGCTTGGGATCAGGCATGATTAATTAACCCGCGCGGCGCGCTGACGCAGTGACGGAAGTCACTTTCACGCCTTCCGCAAAATCCTTAACACGATAGATTCTTCGACCCGAACCACGAACCGCTTGAAGAGCAAGTTAAGACTCCCCATCGGAGATGGTTACGAGCGGTTGGATTCGCGTGTCGCGGCAAAGGCACGGCAGCCGGTCCAGTATGCGGCAGGATTTGCCGATTGTTGGCGAGCGACTGGGCATTCTGCGCGATCGAGTGAAGCCCGCACGCGGCCTAGTGGATTCTCGCGTGGAATTGTTGCGAGAATCCGGGCCGCATGGCGGTCATCCGGCCTTGCCGCTGCCTGTGATTTGTCGTAAGACATGGGCCGTGGTCCGGTGCGGCTATACTGAAAACGCGGATGTACGGCTGCGTGAGATGGATTACGGGACGCTTTGACCGGCGCGGCGTCATATCGAAACAAAGCAGTCGGGAACGAATGCCGATAATTCTCCCATCGGCGGGCCGGTAGGGCCGACGTCTTGATGGAAACCGCATGATTGAAAAGGTTTGCAATCTCTGGCTTGAACCCGCCGACTGGCGGTGCATTCCGACCATCGGGGCGACGAATTCGGATGGCGCGGCCATCATGGACAGCGCTGCAGCACGGGAGGCAGCGCAGAAGTATACCAACCTGGATGCGGATCTCGGGCAGATGCTGGCGGCACGGGGAAACCACGTGCATGAGTTGCGACCGGGTTTGCTTTCATTCCCCTATAAGCAGTATGCATGGTCGGGTATCAACATTCCGATTCTCAAGCGCAGCGTTCAGGAATTGACGCAGATTGTCGGCACGAAAAAGACGCTACTGCCGCGGCCACCGCTGGCGGCGAATGATCCGCCATGGGAAACAATTGCCCAGGCGCTGGCGGCGCTGCCGGACAACATCATCGTGATTCAGCATTCCTGATACCGCAACACGCCCTGCCTTACACTATTCTCAACTGCCACATAAGTGACACCCATGGCAAGGGGGTCGCCATCAGCCAGCCCGCTCGGGCTATTGACGGCCTTTATACCTCGGACCGGAAGTCGGCGGTTATTCTCATCCGTCGCCACGCGACTGAGATGGCACTGCTATTCGGCAGTCGAGAGGATGTCGATGTCGATCGCGCCGATCAGGGTGAGCAACGGCAGAGACAAGTCCGCGATGCCGGCGTTTTTCAACGAGGAGACGCCAAAGGCAATGCGCGTCGGAGAGCAATCGGATTCGTTGAGCGCGGCGTCGAAGTCGATCCAGCGTCCGTCCATGTGGAACTGTGTCCACATGTGGTAACCGAAAATGTCTTCCTGATTGCCGAAGACGGGGACATAGGCGATGCCCACGACCACGCGCGACGGCAGGCCGCTGAGGCGTCCGAGCGCGGCGAGCAGGATGCCGTGTTCGCTGCAATCGCCTTCGCGGGTGCGGGCGACTTCGCTGGCGGTCGCGAAGCCGACGCTTAAGTTCTTGGTTTTTACAAATTCGCTTACGAAGCGGCGAAGCTTGTCACCGAGCGCGAACGGCTCCTTCTCGTCACCGGCGGCGCGCCTGGCCAGCGCGATCAATTCCGGATCGGCAGTGTTGATCATGAGGTTTCCGCCGAGGTATTCGGACAGATCGGGTTTTCTTGCCGCCGGTTCACTGTCACTCGCCAGTCGCTCGTGCTTGACGCGGGTCAATTCGAGTTCGATGGATTTGTCGTCGCGGGCGACGATTTTCTGCATCGGCGTTTCGGGAAT
>CAZKIN010000090.1:10133-11974 GCA_964552515.1 uncultured Phycisphaeraceae bacterium | reverse complement strand
GATTCGAGGACCATCGCGCCGATGGGCGACGCGAGAGTCAGTGTGACTTCCTGACCGCGGAGTTTGCGTCCCTTATGCTCTATGTCCTTCCATTCGCCAATTTTGGTTTCAGCCTCCAGCGGGCCGTCGAGCCGCATGGCGGGTTCATAGAGGAGAGTCTTGTAGGTGGTTCCGGGATTGAAACCCTTGAGCAGGCTCTCGCGAAAGCTGCCCCACGTCTTGAGGACTGCGTCCTTTGGAAGGTCATACGCGTCATTACGTTCGTTGCCGAACTGGGTGGTGGTGATGGTGACTTTGCCGTCTTTGAAAACGCCTTTCATGGAAGTTTTCTGGATGGAGAGGTCCTGTGTGGATTCAAACGATTTCGGCGCGCCGGACAGTGTTTCGACCGCGGAATCGGTCACGGTGATTTTAACCGGTTGGTCATCGCGACCGAGCTGCATGTAGGTGGTGGAGGCGGAACGGATGAGGTCGCCGTCGCGCTCCATGGTGCTGTGTGCGTAACCGACCTTGGCACCGGCCATGTAGATTTCGGCCCATTCGTCGGAAAAGCGACCTTGGGGAGGGTTTTGCGGGTCGATCGGGGCAGGGTCGGCGGCGAGTGCGAACGGCAGCGGGAGAAATGATAAGGCCAGGAAAAGTAAGCTCTTTCTGATCATGACATAACGATAGCGGGATTGCGGCTGCGGGCAAACGTAAATTGATGTGGAGGGAAATCAGCGGTCGTCACGCACAGGGAACGGAGAGGAATTGTGGGGATGGAAGCAGAGTGGTCGCGGGGAACATACAAAGGCACCACAGAGTCACAGAGAACACAGGGACGTACAAAACGCAGACGATCGCCATTAACGCGTGATGAAAGAGCATGGCCACGCTTGGCAGTGCGTGGCGGAATTGGGAGTTGAGTGCGTGGGGCCGGTTATGCCACGATGTAGTCGCACGTGCGTGGGACGTGCCACCCGACATGAAAGAGGCGAAATACGAAGTCGTCACGAACAAACCGCGACGAATACGAATGGGAATGCGCCCAAGATCAGAGCAGCAATGCCGATGCGTTGAATTATCGGATCGTCGGTCATGCCTGCCAGGAAGCCAACCAGCATCAAAATGGCATGAAAGCCTGTAAGTAAAAGCATTCCACCAGCAGGAAGAAATCGCATCACTCCAAAGTACAAGAAAAAGTCTAGGGTAAGAACAGCGGTTACTCCGGCCCAAAACCGGCGAGCGGCGCGACAGCGCGGACCGTCCAGCGCCGCGAGTAAATAAGTTGATGCATCACCGGGGAGAAATGTTCTGCCGCATTCGGGACAGCGCGATTCGGTCAGATGATCCAGAGGATACTTGCATGCCAAGCACCGGCGTTGAATATCTGCATCGTCGAAAGGTGCCGTCATGGCAGACGACTCCGAGGCCACTTAACACAAGGCCTAACGACCGAACCACTGTTTGACTTTGTGCACGGTGGCATCGCGGCCGGCTTTGGCGAGGGAGGTGGTGAGCGGGATATCCTTGGGGCAGACCTTCACGCAGTTCTGGCTGTTGCCGCAATCGGCAATGCCGCCGACACCGGCGAGCACTTCGAGGCGTGCCTCTTTTTCGGCCGCACCGGTGGGATGCGCGTTGAAGAGAATGATCTGCGAGATCGCCGCAGGGCCAATGAATGCGGACTTGTCGTTGTATTGCGGGCAGGCTTCGACGCAGCAGCCGCAGGTCATGCAGCGGGACAGTGGATAAGCCTCGTCCTGCTGCTGCGGTGAGATGCGCGGGCCGGGGCCGAGGTCGTGATAGCCGTCAACGTTGACCCAAGCCTTTACCTTCTTGAGGGCCTCGAACATTTTCTT
>CAZKIN010000090.1:8238-10033 GCA_964552515.1 uncultured Phycisphaeraceae bacterium | reverse complement strand
GGACGACGGGGAACTTGGTCATCGGGCGGAGTTCGATTTCGGCCGTCGGCGCGTCTTTCAGCAGGTTTTCGACCAGTGCGGAGCAACCTTGGCGCACCTTGCCGTTGATGACCATCGTGCAGGCGCCGCAGACTTCCTCCAGGCAGCAGCAGTCGAAGGCGACGGGCGTGGTGTGGTGATGTTCGGTCGTTACGGGGTCGGCGGCGATGCGCTGGAGCACCGTGGTGATGTTCATGCCTTCTTCGGCGGTCAGCTCGAAGGTTTCCCAATGCGTGCCGCTGTGCGCGTTTTCCTGGCGCTGCACGCGGACCTTGAAAGTACGCGCGGCGTCATGGTGGTGGCCGTTGTGGTGTTCGTCGTGATGGTTGTCGTGTGCCATAGTTTAAAGCTTTCGCATTCTCGCCGTGCGAACCAGTGCTTACCCTACTATTTTGCGGAACAAGCCGGCAAGCCGATCAGGCAGCGCCGACGGGTTGTCCTTTCACGGGGACCTCCTGTCCCATTTCCTTCCACAACTGATCGACGATTTCCGCCCCCTTCAGACCATAGGTTCGGGGTCGCGGGGGAACCAAGCTGGTGTCGACCGGTTCATATGAAATCATCGGACCATTGGGGGTATAACTCGCTACGGTGGTTTTCAGCCACTGGTCACGCTGCTGTTTGAACTTTTTGCACCATTCCTGGGCCTGACGGCGGAGTTCCGCCGGATCGTCGGCGCTGGTCTCCGGAATTTCGAATTCGGGTTTGTAGTGAGCGCCGCGGCACTCGTCGCGCTGGAGCGCGCCCATGGCGATAACCTTGCCGAGCAGAACCATGTCTTCAACGGCCCGGGTAAAGCTGAGATTCTGATTGGTCCAAGTGCCCTTGTCGGACATGGACATGCGCTGGGTGCGCTCCTGCAATTCATCGAGCTTGACGAGCGTGGACTTGATGTCCTTATTGTTGCGGACGACGGTGACGTGGCGGGTCATCCAGTCGCCAAGTTCCAAGTGAATCTTATATGGGTTTTCACTGCCCTGGCGATCGACCAGGCGCTTCATGTGGTCCTTGTGCTTCTGCACTTCGCCATCGAACAGCGTAACGGGTTGGTCGGCAGCGGTTCCGCCCTTCAGGGACTTCAACCACGATTCGATGGACGGGCCGACAATCAGACCGGCGAAGATACAACTAAGCAACGAATTCGCACCGAGGCGATTTGCGCCGTGGTACTGATAGTCGGCCTCGCCAATGGCGAAAATGCCGGGCACATTCGTATGCTGGTTGCGCGGCGAGCCGAGCAGGAGGCCGCCGGTTTTTTCATCCTTGGCGTAGTCGGCCCAAAGCCCACCCATGGAATAATGCACGGCGGGGAAAATCTTCATGGGCACATGGCGCGGATCGACGCCCTGGAATTTTTCGTAAATCTCAAGGATGCCGTCGAGCTTTTTCTGGTTGGCGGGTGTCAGTTCAGTGACATCGAGATAGACGCAGAGGCGGTCTTTTTCGACGCTGAGGCCGTCATTGACGCAAACGTCGAAGATTTCGCGGGTGGCGATATCGCGCGGGACAAGGTTGCGATACTTGGGGTAACGCTCTTCCAGGAAGTAGTAGCGTTCGGCCTGGGGAATGGAGAGCGGGTCGCGGCTGTCCTGCGGCTTTTTGGGCACCCATACGCGGCCACCTTCGCCACGGGCACTCTCGCTCATTAAACGAAGCTTGTCGGTGCCGGGAATGGCGGTCGGGTGGACTTGGATGAATTCACCGTTGGCGTATTTCACGCCTGCACGGAAGACGCGCGCGGCGGCACCGCCTGTAC
>CAZKIN010000090.1:2380-8138 GCA_964552515.1 uncultured Phycisphaeraceae bacterium | reverse complement strand
CCGTTGGCGTATTTCACGCCTGCACGGAAGACGCGCGCGGCGGCACCGCCTGTACAGATCATGGACATGGTGCTGCGGCCATACACCAAACCGCAGCCGCCGGTGGCAAGCACCACAGCGTCGGACGCGAAAGAGCGAATGTCCATGGAGAACATATCTTGCGCGACGACGCCGCGACAATGGCCCTTACCGTCGAGAATGGGACCGAGGAATTCCCAGTATTCAAACTTCTCAACCAGGCCTTCGCTTTCCCAGCGGCGAACTTGTTCATCAAGGGCGTAAAGGAGTTGCTGCCCGGTGGTGGCGCCGGCAAAGGCCGTACGCTTGAACATGGTGCCACCGAAGCGGCGCTGGTCACGCAAGCCTTCGGGCGTGCGATTGAAGGGGACTCCCATGCGGTCAAGCAAGTCAATAATCTTGGGACCCCAGTCGCACATTTCCTTGACGGGTGGTTGATGCTGAAGGAAGTCGCCGCCGTAGACGGTGTCGTCCAAGTGGAGATATTCGGTATCGCCTTGCTGGCGGGTCAA
Source organism: uncultured Phycisphaeraceae bacterium (assembly GCA_964552515.1). Lineage (GTDB taxonomy): Bacteria > Planctomycetota > Phycisphaerae > UBA1845 > UBA1845 > JACQXM01. Next base: position 7,608 of record CAZKIN010000090.1, on the reverse strand, counting down.
CGGGTTGACGGAATTAATGCCACCCTGCGCGCAGACGCTATGTGAGCGTTTCACCGGGACCATGCTCATGAGGTAAACATGGACACCGGATTCGGCGAGTTTCATAGTGGCGGCGAGACCCGCAAGTCCGCCACCGACGACAACCACATGCTGTTTGGCCATATACCTGTCCTACGGGCGAAAGACTGCGTGGAATTATTTAACGTCCGCCGCCGTGCTGTGCACAGGATGCGCGGCCGGTGGCTGGGTGCCTGTTTTCAAAACCTTGAAACCGGAAAGAGCCCCCAATCCAACCAAGGCAAGCACTACGCCGAACACGGAGCAAACATACCCGGCGACGCGCTGGCTCTGCGGACGAATCGTGATCCCCCAAGTAATGAGTGAGGTCCAAATACCGTTCGCCAAATGGAAAACGCTGGCGAGAATTCCGATGGCGTAAAGCGGCGCGACATACCAAGAGGCTTGTATCGCAACGGCGGTAGATTGGGCACCAGTCGCGGCACCGTCCGCACCATGCAGTTTGAAATTGCCGCCGCCTAATCCCGCCCCCATCCAATGCATCTGCCAGACATGGTAGATGATGAAAAAGAATGCAATCATGCCGGTGGAGCGCTGGAGGGAATAACGCAAATTGCTGCCGTAGCGATATTGCTGGGCATTCGGCGCACTGGTGAAAATAATTTGGAATCCGAACAGCGCGTGAAACAGCAAGGGAATGAAGATGAAGACAATCTCGACCGGGACCAGAAGCGGGCCCAAGGCGTGAATGCGCTCTACCGATTTCTGGAATTCCGCACCGGGTTCACCGGGGGCGAGCACCGTGGCATTGGTGAACAAATGCAGGACCAGAAAGACGCCGACCGGGACGAGTCCGGAAAGGGAGTGTAAACGGCGAATCAGGAAATAGTGCTTCTCGGCAAATGAAGGTGAGGCCGCCTCTTGGTGCGCCACAAATGGTCTCCCGAATCTCTACCGGCACGCCCGCAGACTTTTCTGTCGGGGTGGCCGCGGTTCTCATCCGCAGGTTACCGCCAAACCTACGGTTTCGATGCTAAACCGCCCGCATTATAGGAAACGCCGTCTACATGGCAACCATGGCAACGGAGATCGAGTGATGACCAGACTACTCTCGTGACCGCGCGGCAACAAAGATTGAATCGACTGTGTTTAGGTTGCACGAGAACTCGAGAGATTCGCGTGACGTACTCGGTTTCGCGGCCGATCGTGATATAATCAACCAAACCTGTACTTGGGAGAATTCCGCATGAACCGGCTTCGATGTTGGCCTATTTGGTACGTGGTCCTTTGTGCGTCGACTCCCATTCAATTGTGGGGACAAACGCCTGGCGCGAGCGAATCGCCGGAAGTCACCAATGCGGCGAAAAAAGAAGAACCAACCGAGCCATCAGGCGTCGTTGTCGTCAAGGGACAAGTAACGGATCCAGCAGGCGCGGGGATTGCAGGTGTGCAGGTTTCGCTTAAGGCGAAAAGTGACGGCGGAGGCGGCGAAAGCGCAATCTGTGAGACCGTAACGGACGAAATGGGCGACTTCACCTTGCGCTCTAAGAAGCGGCTTGGCGGGACATTTCTCGTGTCGCTCAGCAAGGATCAATACGCGGCGTTCACGCGCGAGCTGGAATTGCAAACTGAAGGTTCGCCACCATTCGTCGGAGAGACACTGGAAGGCAACCTGTCGCTGCACGGTCGCGTGGTCGATGGCAGAAATGAACAACCCATCGCACAAGCAACAATTGAGATTTCCGCGACCTATCGTGATTGGAACGTGGAGACAAACGATGAAGGCAGGTTTGACGTATCGGGACTGCCACCGGGTTCGGCACAGGTCACTGTTGACGCTTCAGGATTTGCCCGCCAAAAAATTGAGGTGAAATCCATCGTTGATGCTCCGGAGTTGCTGGTTGTGCTTCGGCCGCAGCGCATCGTGCGGCTAAAGATCCAGGATGAAACCGGCAGGCCGTTGCCGGACGTGCAGATCGAACTGATTGAACTTAAACAAAATGACTCGCGAACCGCCGTTTCAGACAAGGAGGGGCGCGCCGAGTTTTCGGGCATTTCGGCGGATGCGGAAATGGCAGTCGCGCGGCTTTCCTGTGCCGGTTATCTGTCATCCGACAGTTTCGATCGATCCATTCGACTTCCCAAGGATGAGGTGGAATCTGAGCATCTGCAGACGATGGTCCAGGAGGCCACCATTTCGGGAGTGATCAGGGATGAGAATGGCAAGGCGATCAATGGAGCGCGCGTTATTGTCGGCAAGGATTATTCGTTGCGATCGGCGCGTGCGTGGACCAATGCGGAAGGAAAATACACGATCGGTAGATTGTCCCAAGGGCCGAACATCCTGACCGTGCACCGCTCTGAATTCGCGCCGGAGCTACGGATCGTCGAAGCCAAGCGCGGCGAGGCAACGGTAGCCGATTTCTCGCTTACGCGTGGTCGCACGGTGACGGGAGTTGTCAAGGATGAACGCGGCACGCTCATGAAGTCGATGGAAGTGGTGACCACGAACTGGCGCGGATACCTGACGCTGGGGCTTCGTGCGATGACCGATGAGGAAGGTCGGTTCGAGCTGAACGATGCCCCGAAGGATGAATTCACCATTTCGGCGCAGGCTCCGCCGACCACATCAGTGAACCTGCAAGTGGCACCGGGAGCAACTGACGTTGTTGTAACCGTTCCCTACGTGCCTGAATTTGATAAGGGCGTGCAAGGGGTACACATTAAGGTCGGAGCGCCGGCACCTCCGGTAACGCTGCGCACTGCGGATCAGGAAGTCATTGAAATTCACAAGTTGACCGGAAAAACCGTGTTGTTTATTTTCTGGACGAGCTGGTGTCCGTCCTGCAAATCAGAGGTACCCAACCATTTCAAGCTATACGAAAAATACAAGGACCGGACGGACTTTATAATGCTTGGCATCAACCGCGACGAAAAAGAAGCGGACTACCGTAAGGCCATGGAAGAGTACAAACTGCCGTGGAAACAAGTGCACGGCCATGAGAATGGCACAACCCTGCTGGCCAGGGAATTCGGGGCGTTCGCCTATCCCACGGGCTATGTCATTGGACCGGACGGAAAAATGGCCGGTACCTATCTGATCGGGAAGCAGATTGATGACCTGTTATACCAACTGTTGATCAAACCCCAGCGCGTGCGGATCGAACCGCCCAAGAAAGAATGACTTACTTCGGAAAGCTTGAGCCACAGATCGACACAAGCGGACGGGGACATCACGTGTAGGCGCGTTCTTCAGTATGGACGCGCCAGTACCCACGCCGTGCAAGAACCGGTGCGATCGCCGCAGGACCGATTCCCCCTTAGAATGTCACCCATTGGTTTTAATGGGAGGCAACACCTTGGGTTATTCTGATTTGCAGTCTTTCCTGCGTGACCTTGAATCGCGCGGCCAACTGAAGCGTGTGCGCGGTGAAGTGGACCCGGTTCTTGAAATCGCTGAAATCACCGATCGTCAGTGCAAGCTGCCGGCGGCGGGAAGCTCCGCGCCACCCGCCACGGACCCGGTCAACGGCAAGCGTGGTGGGTATGCGCTGCTGTTTGATCGCGTGAAGGGAAGTGAAATTCCCGTCGCGGTCAATGTATTTGGAAGCTACGAACGCATGCGTGTGGCGCTGGGCGTGGATAATTTTGAAACGCTGGCATCGCGGGTGCAGGAACTGGTCAAACCGGAAATGCCGACCACTCTGCTCGAGAAAATGAAGAAACTGCCGCAACTCGCCAAGATTGCGGGGTATGGTCCCAAGGTCGTCAAGCGCGGAATGTGTCAGGAAGCGGTCAAGACCGATGATGCCAACCTGCTGACACTGCCCATCATCCAGTGCTGGCCTCAGGATGGAGTTCCCGGATTTGGCGGCAAGCCGGCCACGGAAACGGCCGGTACGGGGAGATACATTACATTTGCCGGCATTTACACCAAGGATCCGGACAACGAGCAGCGGAATGTCGGCATGTATCGCGTGCAGATCTTTGGCGAGAAATTGGCGGCCATGCACTGGCATTTGCACCATGACGGGGCGCGGCATTTTCGCAAGTATCAGAAGCGCGGTGAGCGAATGCCGCTGGCGATTGTGCTCGGCGGGGAACCGGTACTGCCCTACGCCGCGACTTGCCCATTGCCCCCGGATGTGTCTGAGCTGCTGTTTGCGGGGTTTCTGAATGACGGTGGCATTGAACTCGTGCCCTGTAAGACGATACCGATGGAAGTGCCGTGCAACGCTGAAATAGTGATCGAAGGGTGGGTTGATCCACGGGAAACGTTGGTCGAAGGGCCGTTCGGCGATCACACGGGTTTTTATTCCCTGGCCGACCGCTATCCGGCGTTCCACGTTACCGCGATCACGCACCGGCGCAACCCAGTGTATTTGACGACGATCGTGGGCAAGCCGCCGATGGAGGACTATTACCTCGGCAAGGCCACTGAGCGCGTGTTTCTCCCGCTGCTGAAGATGCTCATTCCCTCGATTCGTGATTATCACCTGCCGATGTTCGGCGCGTTTCACAATGCGGTGTTCGTGCAGATTCGCAAGGAATATCCGATGCACGCGCGATCAGTGATGAGCAGCATCTGGGGCGCGGGGCAGATGATGTTTTCGAAAATGCTGGTCGTCGTGGATGAGCACGTGAACGTCCATGATGAGCAGGATGTGTTGTTCCACCTGGGAGCCAATGTTGACTGGCGGCGCGATGTGATGGTGGTGGATGGCCCGTGCGACATTCTGGATCATGCCACACCCTATTATGGAGCGGGCGCGAAGATCGGCATCGACGCGACGCGCAAGATTGCGGGAGAAGGCGTGGTGCGCGAGTGGCCGGAAGAACTGGAGATGAGTGCGGACGTCAAGCAGTTGGTGGAGCGGCGATGGAAGGAATACGGATTTTAGCGATTCGATTCCAGCCGATTATGCCATCCGATTGCGATACAGAGTCGGGTCGATCACGTTCAACATGGCGGCGGTATTCATGTTCCCGTCCAAGAACTCGTTTATCCGCGCGACCACCGGCTCCGGTGTCTTAAGCATGTCGTTGTAATTGACTTCGAGCATTTTGAAGTTCTGGTGGTCCGCGATCCACTTGTAGACCTTAGCAAGCTGCATCTTGAAGACTTCGATGATCTTTTCGTCTGGAAGATCGCCCCCGCCTTTTTGATTGCGTTCGAGCATTTTGTTCTGCGATTTCACGACTTCCTTCAA
>CAZKIN010000090.1:0-2280 GCA_964552515.1 uncultured Phycisphaeraceae bacterium | reverse complement strand
CGTCCGCCGAGGTGCTTGGCCAGGAATTTCTCCGCGCGTCCGTAAAAATCCAACCGGTTTTCGGGTCGAGCGAAACCGTGGCCTTCATCGGCGTATTCCACGTACTCCACTTCCTTGCCCGCTTTTTTCATCGCCTCCACAATCTGCATCGATTCATCCTTGTTTACGCGAGGATCATTTGCCCCTTGGGCTATGAGCAGCGGATTCTTGATCTGATCGACTTTGTAGAGTGGCGAACGGGATTTCAGAAAATCTGCATCTTTCCCGGGGTTGCCGACGCGTTCGAATAGGATCGGTTCGGCCGGCTTCCAATAAGGCGGAATCGTGTTCATGAACGTGATCAGGTTACTGGGACCGACAATGCTGACTCCGCAGGCAAACACGTCCGGCGTGAAGGTCATGCCCACGAGCGACGCATATCCGCCATAGGAACCGCCGTAAGTGCCGATGCGTTTGGGATCGGCAATTCCCTTGTCCACCAGGTACTTCACACCGGCCAGAATGTCGTCGTGCATCTTCGCGCCCCATTCACGATTGGCGGCATTCAGAAATTTCTTGCCGTACCCGGTGGATCCGCGGAAATTGATTTGAAGCGTCGCATAGCCGCGATTGGCAAACCACTGTGACTCGCCGTCATAGCCCCAGGTGTCACGTGCCCATGGACCGCCATGAATGTTGATCACCGTGGGGAGATTCTTCGGCTCTACGCCAACTGGAAGGGTCAGATAGCCGTTGATGACCATCCCGTCCGACGATTTGAATTCCACCGGTTCCATCTTGGCCAGTTTCAAGCCTTCGAGTGACTTGCGGTTGGAAAACAGAAGTTCGCCCTTCTTGGATTTGCGATCGTACGTGTAGTAGTACACGGGACCATCGTCGACCGTGAAGTAGACCAGCCAAGTCTGATCCGCATGGTCGCGATTGATAATGCCAAAGTCGCCCGCGTTCAGCTTGGAGATGGCCGCGAAGTCGTCCTTCACCTCCGGGTCAATTATCTGCCATTCCTGACGCTTCTTGGTGAATGCGACCGCTTGAATATGATGTTTGTCGGGATGCTGCATTACGCCGGAGACGTCGGCGTTTTCATCGGAAGCGAGTACTTTTTCCTTTCTCGAGGCCAAATCGAGTTCGCGCAATTGAGCCGTGTTGCTGCCCTTGCTGCTGATGAGGAACATGCCCTTACCGTCGTGAGTAAAACCAGTGGGGCCGCTGCCCAACGCGTCATCCATTCCCCATTCCGCGACTGTGCGCCATTCGGAATCCACCGCATCCCGTACATCCAGCGCGGTTCCCGCAGTCGGGAGGATGCGCTGGGCCGCACGAATGCGCATGTCCACATCCGCCACCCAGCCGACATATCCTTTGTCATTTAAGGCTTCGAGCTTCGATTCACCCGTGCGAATGTTGATGCGATAGGCGTCGTGCAACTGTGGATTGCGATCGTTCAGACCGACCAGAATTTCGTCGGGAAACTTGCGCTCCACCGAAATGATCTGCGCCTGTACGCCGTCCTTGGGTGTGAGGTCACGTTCTTTGCCGGATGCCAAATCGACGGAATGAACGTGCCAGTTCTCATCCCCACCCTTGTCCTGGACGTACAGGATGTGCTCGTTGTTTTCAGCCCAGAAATAAGACCGAATTCCGCGGTTACGGTCCTTGGTCACCGCGCGGTCGTCTTTTTTACCGATCGTGCGTACCCAGACGTTAAGTACGCCTTCGTCCGGCGCGATATAGGCCAAGCGCTTGCCGTCGGGGGAAATCTGCGGACTGGACTTGTCCGGATTGCCGAAAATGACATCTCGCGGAATCAGCGGGGGCAATTGGGCCGACGCAAAGCCTGTCACCAAGAAAAATCCGCAAAACGCCGCAACCACCAACATTTTCATCGCTCGCTCCTCAAACTCTATTGGAAACAACATGACAAACATTTATTGAAAAGGCTCATACGCCGGACAGGCGACATGCCAGTCACCGGCGATTCTCATGCTTCGCCCTATGTTGATTAAAGCAGTTTACTGCCTCAATTCAAAGAATGATCCTGTCGGATATTGTGGGAACTCATCACAGGAAGTTCGACATGGCGACAGCTGGAAAACGCAGCCCTCTTGGAGGATAAAGGGCAACGTGACACATTCACACAAGGCGGGTATTCTCATCCGCCGCGGTGTAATACACTGCGATACGACATCGGGGAGCGGTGTCCGAGTGGCTGAAGGGATCGCACTGGAAATGCGGTGTGCGGGAAACTGCACCGAGGGTTCGAATCCCTCCCGCTCCGAT
>CAZKIN010000089.1:8493-14134 GCA_964552515.1 uncultured Phycisphaeraceae bacterium | reverse complement strand
CTCTTGCCCATCGCGCCGCAGAACAGGCCGATACCCATGATCGTGGCGAGAGACCAGCCAACCAGAGAAAAATCGCTGGCGAAGATGCCGGTGCCATCGGCCGCCTGTTTGGCGAAATTGGCGGCGGCCTGATCGATGTCCATCGTACCCAGGTGGAAGTAGACAAGCATGAGACCGATGAGGAAGCCGAAGTCACCCACGCGGTTGGTGATGAACGCTTTCATCTGCGCGTATTGCGGGACCGGTTGATCGAAATAGAACCCGATAAGCAGGTAACTGCACAGGCCGACCAGTTCCCAGAAGATAAACAGAAAGAGCAGACTGCTGCTGACCACCAGGCCGAGCATGGAGAAACCGAACAGCGAGAGATACGCGAAGAACCGCCAATATTTACTGCGGTGCGCGACTTCATCGCTGTGCCCGGACATGTAACCGACGGAGAAAACGAAAATCCAGAAGGCGATGAAGGTGACCATGAAGAACATGGCCACGGTGAGCGAATCGAGCTTTACGCCGACCGTCGCGGGGACCGTGCCGAGCATGGCCCAGTGGTATCGAAAGGCGTTCGCGGTCAGCGCGGCGCGTTCGTCCAGCGAGAAGCCGAGCCACTGCATAAGCACATAGCTCGCCATGGCCAGCGGCACGCCCATGCCGAGCACGACCGCGACCCAGCCCGACAGCGGCTTACCTAAGCGCGGCCCAAAGAAGACCAGCAGCCAGAAGCTGATGAAGGGCGACAGAACGCCGATGGCTAACGCGATTTCCAATTGATGATTCATACAATGTCGCGCCGGGGCTTAGCCGGCACAGGTGGGAACATCCACCAGTCTTCAGCGCCTAAAATTCGATCGGTAAATAAGGTCCCAGTTGCAGCACATCAAACACCAGAAAATTCAACACGGCGTATACCACGAACTTCACCGCCAGAAACGGCAACGCCAAGCCACCGATGGCCAGATCTACCAATGACGGTTGCATTTCCGAAGTCCTCTTCTAAATTGGAAAGAATCCACCGAATAGGATCGAGAGAATCAATTGAATGATCAGCAGGAAAATACTGGATAGATCAAAAAACGATCCCGTTTCATTCATCATCAAAACCCTTCAATACGCGGCCGGGGTCAGCAAATTTCCGAAGATCGCGAAGAAAATCGGAGACAACACCATCAGGATGAAAATTCCGATACCCAATAAATTCATAGCGCTTCGCCTGCTTAATGGTATCCTGTAGCTCGTCGCCCGGTGGGGCCGCAATCCATACTCCACGTCTCACATCAAACCGGCCTGACCATACAAGATCAGGAAAATGATGAACACTACGGGAGCGAAGACAAACGTTACAAAAAGTCCAGTCCCCCAGCCTCCCATATGCGCACCTAACCCTGGAGCTGCGTTGCCGAATCCACATCCACCGTGGAGAGATTCTTATAAACGTTAATGCAGATACCCACCGCCAGCGCCGCTTCCGCCGCCGCCAGCACAATGATGAAGATGGCCGCAATCTGGCCATCCACCCGGCCGGGGCCAAGGTATCGATCGAACGCCACCAGGTTGATGCTCGCGCTGTTCAGCACCAGCTCGACGCCGATCAGGATACCGATGGCGTTGCGCTTGGTCATCATGGTGAACAAACCGGCGCAGAAAAACACCGCGGCGACGACGAGATAGTGAGTTAATCCTATGCTGACCATTGACGGAACTCGTTAACCAACACCCGCCGTAAAGAGCGGACCAAAAAGCGCCACGTAAACCTCTACTACCAACCATACGGGCGAGAATAATGCGTACAGAAAAGCAAAGGCCGCGTCCAAGACAAGAAAACCACTCATGGTTCTACACCTTGGAAATCATTCTTCGTTTCCGTCAATTCCTACCCGTCAATCTTCCTGCCGTGCCAAATGGGCCGCGCCCACCATCACGATAAACAGCAGCACGCCCGCCACTTCAAACGGCACGAGATACGTGGTCAGCAGCCGCCGTCCAATATCCGCCACCGATGCTCCAGGCACCACACCTTCCGACGCGTACCACGACGTCTGGCGCAACACCAGCGCCAGGGCCGACAGCAGTGAGGCACAAACCACCAGCGCCCCCACCCACTCCCAGCGCTGCGGCGCGAATTTCGTCCAAGGCGACTTGCTGGTCAGCATCACACCAAAGATGAGCAGCACCAGCGTCCCGCCCGCATACACGATCAATTGAATCGCGCCCAGAAAGTTCGCCGACAGCATGAAGTACAACATGGCCACGCTGCCCAGGGCGCCGAACAACCAGACGGCCATGCGGACGATGTTCTTGCTCGCTGCCACACCAATGGCACAAAGCATCGCCACGCCGCCCACCGCATAGAACAACACGACCTCCATCAGGCCGCCGGGCGCGGCATCGGTTACGCCGATGCGATGCTGCGACTCCGCCTGCGCGGCCGCACTGCCCTCTTGGGCCAGTGCCGGAATCGCGGCAGTCACCACGAGCAGCAGCGCGAGTCGTAATGGCCATGCGCCATGTTTCATTATGCTTGTACCGTTCTTCAACCACCTGGCAGCGGATCAATCACCAGGTTACCCACCAACCGCCGTCGGTGATGGAATCCATACATCGCAATCGCCGGAAACGCGAGCGTGAACAGCAATCCTATCGCACCGAGTACCCAGCGATTGATCTTTTCAAACATGATCCAACCCGGTCCGCCGGTCATGGAAATCCAAGTCCACACCGTGGCACCCAGCAGCAGGATCATCGTCAGCGGCAACAGCACCTGCACGCAGGCATACAGCACCTGATCGATGCGAATGCGCGGCAGCGTCCAGCGAATCCATATCTGGCAATAAAGCAGGAACACGCTCTTGAGCATCAGCCAAATCGGTCCGTCAACCAGCATGCCATTGAGTCCACGGGCAATCACGCTGCCGATTCCTGACGTACCCAGGGCGTCCGTAATGCGTACCGCCACCGACGCCGGCAACGGAGAGTTCCATCCGCCCAGGAACAAAATGGCCGCCAGCGCGCACACCACGAACATGGCCGCGTATTCCGCAAAGAAAAACAGTGACCAGCGGAATCCCGAATACTCCGTATGGAAACCGGCCACCAGCTCGCTTTCCGCTTCCGGCAGATCAAACGGCGCACGCTTGCAGCTCGCCAGCGACGCAATGTAGTAGGCAATAAACGCCGCAAAACAAAACGGGTTCGCAAAAACCAGCCACGAAAACCAGCCGCCTGATTGCGACTCGCCGATGACTTCCAGACTCAATGAACCGGTGTAGACCACCGGCACCAGCAGTGCCATGCCCATCGGTATCTCATAAGACACCATCTGGCATGCCTCGCGCATGGCGCCGTACACGCTCCACTTGTTGTTCGATGCCCAGCCCGCGATGATGACCCCCACCACTTCCACGCCCATCATGGCCAGTACAAAAATCAGAGCCACATCCAATTCGCGAAACACGTAATTGATGCCGAACGGCAGCGCAATGAACGCCATGAGCACTGGAACCAGCGTCAGATATGGCGACAGCCTGAACAGCAGGCGGTCCGCGTCTTCAGGAATCAAATCCTCCTTGAGCAGGAGCTTGATGCCGTCCGCAAAACTCTGCGCCCAGCCATGCCAACCACCTACGCGCATCGGACCCAGCCGCGACTGAATGCGCCCGGCCACCTTGCGTTCCCACCAGATCAGGTAAACCGGAATAATGTTGAACAGGCCAACGATCGCACCGAGCGCGGTCAGATCACGCACCAGGGGAAATTGCACCGGCCAAAGTAATACCGCCAGGAATGAGGGCAGCCACGGAAGCGCCCCGGTAATCTCAGCCACAGTGAGCGGCCCGCCGAACCACGTATTCACCGCCGGATCGGTTCGCGCCACCAGGTCCGTCTGAACCCACTGAAACAGCATGTTCACAAACCACACGCCAAAGCAGGTGCCTATGACCGCGCTGAGCAGAATCGGGCCCGCCGAATGCAGCAGAATGGGCCCCCAAGAACGCCAGGTCTTGACGAAAAACGCTGCTTTCAGCGCACCGATCGCCGTCAGAACCGGACCAACCACCAGCAACAACGTGGCGACGGGATGCGAACCAAGAAAGGAGTTTGTGACCCAATACCCACCGGCCGCGACCAGAAGCAAAAAGATGGCCGCCCCAACCGCCTTGGCCGGGAAGCCGAAATTGGTGGGCTGACGAGGTGGTTGCCAGGGTACGGAGAACTGTGTCAAAGCGACGCTCTCAATGTTGTCCGTAAGGATTTTGCCTTGCCGCGCAACCGTCCGACGCGCCAAGGTCGGAAGATCGCAGTCTGTCGCACAAGCACTTAAGTACGATGCGGCGGCACCGCCAACGAGGGCGAAGTGTAGCGGCATCACTGCACGGTGGGAAGAGGCGCACCGGCACCGATTCGACGGCAACTTTCGAGGTTCTCAATATGGCGTGAAACGAAACTTTCTTCGCGTCGAACTTTGCCTGTGAATTGCAAACGCACGTTCGCCGCATTGCGCGAGCCCGATGCGGAGTCAGCTTCGGCACCGATCAAATGCACCGGAAATGACGGCGAATTTTCTTGACGGGTTCGGGCAGCTTGCGTAAGCTTGCGCGACGTTGCGACGAAAGTGCATTGGCGGGATTTCGGCGACGTCGCACGGCGCTCTGGCAGCTCTGAAATCGGCATGGACGCCGCGCAATTCGCCCTTCTTCTTTAGTATTAGTAGTTCTCATTGGAAAGGAAGCACACGCATGCGCCCGGACGTGAAATTGGGGATCGTTGTTTCGTTGGTGGTCGTTCTGGGCATCGGTGGATACTTCCTGTTGTCGGGCAAGCGTGAAGCACCAATTCCGGTGACTAGTGCCCCCGCTTCAACGGCAACCAAACCGACGGTGCCAAGTAATAAAGTAGACCGATCGGCGACCAAGCCGAATACGGCCACACCGCGCAAGCCGGAATCAGTCACCATTCCCCCCGCGGCGAAAACCGCGGACGCGAATCCCGTTAAGGCGACTGCGCCAGGCACAACGCCGCCCGTCTCCGCGCCGACGAACCCGGCTTCACCAGTTGCGTCAAACAACGTGCCCGGTGCAGCACCATCTGGAACCAATGCGGCGACCCCCAGTCCGACCTCATTGACTTCGACGGCCATGCCCCCTGCGGCAAACAACATTCCCAACACGGTCCCCCCTACCACACCGCAGCCAAATGTGGCGGCTGGTAATTCGCCTGTCGCAGCGCCCACGACCTCGCCGGCTAACGCAACCGTGCCAACCGAAACTCGAACGGCGCAGAAAGACAATGTGCCGACAACCGCCCCGCGCAGCGCGCCGCCCGCTTCACCTTTTGCGAATCCCGCTACGCCGGTCGTCGCAACGTCATTACCCGCGTCCACCGCGCCTTCCACGGAAAACGCCGCCAACGAAACCCACAAGGTGCAGTCGGGTGACTCTTTTGCGTCACTCTCGCGCCGTTATTACGGCAGCGAGCGACACGTGGAGCACCTGCTCAAGGCCAACCCGCAGATCAAGGATCCCGCTCGACTGTCAATCGGAACCATGGTTACGATTCCTCCCGAGCCGCAAGGCGGAATCGCCGCTGCCCCCGTGACCAGTTCTCAGACCAGTAGGCCGACTCCTGACGCCGCGAAGGTCGCAAG
>CAZKIN010000089.1:5991-8393 GCA_964552515.1 uncultured Phycisphaeraceae bacterium | reverse complement strand
CAGCAGCATGGCTTTGTCCACGCCGGCGCCATAGCAACTATCGCTGATTCGGCGTGCGGTTACGCCTGTCTAACGCGCATGCCGGAAGGGTCGGCAGTACTCAGCGTGGAGTTCAAGATCAACCTTTTGGCGCCGGCCACCGGAGAGCGTTTTGTCGCCCGCGCGCGGGTCATCAGGGCCGGACGCGCCGTCAGTGTCGCGACGGCCGAGGTAACTGCGCATTCTGCGCACCAGCCCGAATCGGTTGTAGCCTTGATGCAGGCGACGATGATGCGAGTTGAACCAAGAAACGGAGCGGCCGGCTAGCCAGGCCATCGAATAACGACCAGTTGGAATTGGGCTATTGCCGGTATGCGCAGGCTTAATCCCAACAACCGGAGCTGCCGAGAACTGGGCCAAGTACTCAAAATGTTCAGCCCTGGGTGGACCACCCGATCGGGGATGGACACTTGAAATTTAATGACCTCCCGGGGCCCTGAAGCAGGACATCTCCTTGTACTTCCACTGAAATTACCCTCGACACCGCCGGTTTGGCTCCGGCTTCGCAAAGGACTTCCCCCCTTGCGTCCCGCCGGACCGGCTTATAGAGTAATGGGTTGGAAGAAGGAAAAAGTGAAGGGTTGTGGTCCGCCTCAAAGCAGGATGGACCGAGGCAGTGCCCGTCTACGGACGGGTTTGGAGAATGATGTAACATGACCATGACGGCGATGCCCAAGTCGGACACCATCCGCACCTACCGCAAGCACGAAAAGGACACCGGCTCGCCGGAAGTCCAGATCGCCCTGCTCACCACCCGCATTCAGGAGCTGACCGAGCACCTGAAGGAAAATGTAAAGGATCATGCCGCGCGGCGCGGCCTCATCATGATGGTCGCACGGCGAACCAAGTTGCTCAAATACCTCACGACCACCGATCACGACCGGTACAAGAGCATCATCACCACGCTGGGATTGCGCAAGTAAGGCCCGGGGCTGACATGGCTGGGCATGCCGTTGCCGCCGCCGAGGCGCTGGCCGGCGCAGCGCGTTCACGCCTTGGACCGCCATCCACACCGGCGAGCGTTGATTCCATGGTTGCAGGAAACCGCACCAGCCGCCCGCCCATTCGGAAATTCAGGAACAAGAGAAAAGAAGATAAATATCTGTTTGACCAGAAGAAAAGAGTGACACAATCATGGCACATATCGTAGTGGAAAAGAACATCGGCGGACGCACGCTGCGTCTGGAAACCGGTAAGATCGCACGCCAGGCGGCGGGAGCGGTCTTTGTTACCTATGGCGAAACCACGGTGCTCGCCGCGGCCGTACACGGACCGCCGCGTCCCGGTGTCGATTTCTTCCCGCTGACCGTCGACTATCGTGAAAAGACCTACGCCGCGGGCAAGTTTCCCGGCGGTTTTTTCAAACGCGAGGCCCGGCCGACCAACAAGGAAATTCTCACCATGCGGTTGATCGACCGCCCCATCCGCCCGATGTTTCCCAAGGGTTACCGCGACGAAGTGCTTATCCAGGCGATGGTCATGTCCACCGACTTGCAGAATGAACCGGACATCCTTTCCATGATCGGCGCGTCGGCCGCCCTTTCCGTTTCGCACATTCCCTTCGAAGGCCCCGCAGCCGCCTGCCGTATCGCGTATATCGACGGCAAGTATGTGGTGAACCCCACCGAAAGCCAGATGGAATTCACCCAGATGGACATGGTGGTGGCCGGACACCGTGAAGCGGTGAACATGATCGAAGTGGGCGCCACGGAACTGTCCGAGGCGATCATCACCGGCGGCATCGAACTGGCCCACCGCACCATTGTCGAAATGTGCGACCTCATCGACGAGCTGCAGCGCAAGGCGGGCAAGCCGAAAGAATGGACTCCCCCGCCGTCCACCGATGACCTCAAAAAGAAACTTCATTCCCAGTATGCCGCCAAGTTAAAGACAGCTCGCCAGACTCCCGGCAAGCAGGATCGCTATGCGGCGGTCAATGACATTTATAAGGCAGCGAAGGCGGAATACGTCCGCGAGGATGATCCCAAGTCGGTGGACCTGTGGAACACGGTGCGTGAGCTGCTCGACGGTATAGAAGGCGAAATCATGACCGATCTGGTCCTGACCGAGGGCAAGCGCTCCGACGGTCGCGGCCCCAACGACATCCGCCCGATCCTCAGCGAAGTGCGCGTACTTCCGCGCGTGCACGGCTCATCGCTGTTTCAGCGCGGCGAAACCCAGGCCATGTGCATCACCACCCTCGGCACGGGTCGTGATGAGCAGATCATCGACGGACTCGGCGAAGAGTACAGCAAGAAGTTCATGTTGCATTACAACTTCCCGCCGCTGTGCACCGGCGAAGTGAAGCGCCTCGGCGCAACCAGCCGCCGCGAAATCGGACACGGCAATCTCGCCGAAAAAGC
>CAZKIN010000089.1:0-5891 GCA_964552515.1 uncultured Phycisphaeraceae bacterium | reverse complement strand
CATCACGGCGAAATGGACTTCAAGGTCGCGGGCAGTCAGCGTGGTGTCACTGCGGTGCAGGTGGACCTTAAAGGTCGCGGCATTTCGCAGGACCGCATCGTGCAGGCCTTTGAAATGGCGCGCGACGCGCGGCTCCGCATCCTCAAGCAAATGCTGGCCGCATTGCCCGCTCCGCGCACCACGACCAGCGAATATGCCCCGCGCATTCTGCGCACGAAGATCAATCCGGAAAAGATCGGCAAGGTCATCGGACCGGGCGGCAAGTACATCAAGCTGATCGAATCGGAAACCGGCGCGACCGTCGAAATCAACGACGACGGCACCATCCTGATTGCGTGCGTCGATCTCAAGAGCGCCGAACGCGCGCTCGCCATGGTCGAGGCGGTCAGCGAGGAACTCAAGGTCGGCAAGATCTACTCCGGCCGCGTGAGCAGCGTTAAGGATTTCGGCGCGTTCATTGAAGTCGCCCCCGGCCAGGACGGCCTGTGCCACATCAGCGAACTCGGCACGGAATACGTCAAGTCGGTCAACGACGTGGTCAAGGTCGGCGACGCCGTACGCGTGAAGGTGATTTCCATCGACGATCAGGGCCGCATCAAGCTGTCCAAGAAGGCCGCGGAGATGGAAGAACGCGAAGCGGTAACGTCGTGACAGGAATCGCCTGCCCCTTGTGGGCGGCGTGATGGTTCGTACAGTAATGAGGGTGGGCCGGTGGCTCACCCTTGTTCTTTTTGATGACGCCCAGCGCAAAGGACCATCCGGCGTGATCGACGTTGAAGACATCGTACACAGTTCGCCGAAGCTCGACCGCGTCGATCGGCGCATCGCCAGTTGGATGCGGCACAACGGGCCGACTCTTGTGCGCGTGTCGCTCGCGATCGTGTTCATCTGGTTTGGAATTCTTAAACCATTTGGTCTGAGTACCGCGACGGAACTGGTTGAACGCACCGTCTACTGGGCCGATCCGAAGTGGTTCATCCCGCTGCTCGGCTGGTGGGAAGTGGCGATCGGCGTGTGCATGCTGTTTCGTCCGCTGCTGCGCTTTGCGATATTGCTGCTCTTTCTGCAAATGCCCGGAACTTTTCTGCCACTGGTGCTGCTGCCACAGGTCTGCTTTCATCAGATTCCCTGGGTACCGACACTGGAGGGTCAGTACATCATCAAGAACCTGGTGCTCATCAGCGCCGCCATCGTGGTGGGCGGCACCGTGCGCGAACGGCCGGATTCGCATAAGGTCCGTTGAGGCGTAGGCTATTTGTCGCCATGAATTCTTCACCCCCCCCACCGGCTGATTATCAGTTGATGGTTTCCGAACTGGCGGAACTTGCCGGCGGACTCGCGCATGAGCTGCGCAATCCGCTGTCCACGATCATGATCAATCTCAAGTTGCTCGCGGAACAGTTGCAGGATGAGCAAGTCAGCAGCAGCGACTTGCGGCGGCGGGCGATGATCAAGGTGGAAGCGCTACGCCGCGAAGCGGAGAGATTACAGGCATTATTCGATGATTTTCTGCGGCTGGCGGGACCGGTGCGCCTCCAGGCAACCGACATCGATCTCAACACGGTGGTGGATCGACTCGTGGAATTCTGTTCACCGCTCGCGCGCGGGCGCGGGATCGAAGTTGTTGTTTTCGCCGCGCGGCCATTGGCGTGCCGTGCCGATGAGAAATTGCTCAGCCAGGCGCTGCTGAACCTGGTGATCAACGCGCAGGACGCGATGCCACAAGGTGGCACGCTGACCATCACCACCGACGGCGACGAAACGCACGCGCGCATCCGCGTGGCGGACACCGGCGTGGGGATTGCCCCGGAAGCGCGGGACCGGATCATGCGGCCCTTCTTTTCCACCAAGGAATCAGGCACCGGACTGGGTCTTTCCATCACCCGAAGGATCATCGAAGCGCACGGCGGTACGCTCACTTTTGACAGCGCGGTGGGACACGGGACGACGTTTACGATTTCGCTGCCGCGCAGCGGCGCGGGGTGAGCGGCGACGGTCCTGAATTCGAGGGTCCGCCATCGTTGATCCGAATTTCTGAGTGACTGTTCACGCACACTCTCTGCGCGACGGCCGTGAGGGTCAGATCGTGGCACTCTCAATTGCCTGCAAAAACAGCGTTTTTCGATGCGGTAAATGGTGCGCCAATTGCGCGCCTGGCGAAACTGTGAAACGGGCGGTTTTCAGGACGGAAGGCGAGCCGCGCTATCCTGAATCGCGGGGTGCGGCGAGTGGGATTGGCGCGTAAGTCAATGTGAAATAAGAAGTTATGATGCCTAGTCAGGCAATTCCAGGGGAATAGTCGCCGGACGAACCGCGTGGTGAGAGTGCCAAATATGTGACAGTAGGCCCGCCGGCCCGGCGGGCAGAAAGCCTCATTTTGACCGAAAGTGTCATGCTGTGGTCAGTCAGGCCGATGGGAAGCGTGGCGAAGCCTCGCGGCAACCAGATTAATCCTCTCTTTTGCGCGCGGGTTTACGTTGGATGGCGAGATCGACGATGCGCTCGAGCAGTTCGGGATAGGTAAGACCGTGTTTGCGCGCGGACATGGCGAACTCGCTGCGCTTTTCGAGCCAGCAGTTGGGATTGACCTCGATGATGGGAAAATCCCATTCGCTGAGTACTTCCGTGGTTTCCATTTCGGTCAGCGGTGACCGTGTTTCGACAGCGGTTTTCTTGCCGTTGGCGGATTTCGCCAATTCGATTTTCGCGTCGGGCTCGATTTTGGCCACGGATTTTTTGGATTTTGAATCCTTCTTCTTTTCGTCGAGGCGACGCAGGCGCATGTCGACGCGGGCATAACCGCTGAGCTTCAGCGTCTGGTAGGCGGTGATGGCCGCACTCTGCACGGCCTGCATGACCTGCGGTGGAATGTCCTGGGGGAAAACTTCGGGCGCGTGAAACGCTTCGGAGTCGCGGTCCCACTTGGCTTCGGTGCCGGCGATTTTGGGGCCGTCGGGAAGCTTGGAAAAATCCCACTCCAGAATGGGCAGCGCTTCGGGATCGCGGTTGCCGAGGATGCCGACGTAGATCTCGCGACCTTCAATGAATTCCTCGACCAGGGTCGCGCCGCCGAATTCCTGATGAATGTAGGAAATGCGGCCCAGCAGCTCCTTCACATTGTGCACCACGGAGTTGTTGTCGATACCGATCGAGGCGTCTTCGTGCAGCGGTTTGACGATGAGCGGAAAATCGAGTTCGTCGGACCAGCCCACGCGGCCCTTGGCGAAAGTGCAGAAGCGCGGGTAGCGCAGGCCGTGGAACTGAAAGATTTTTTTGCAGAGTGATTTGTCGCCGGCGAGCAGCCAACCCGCTGATCCGGAACCGGTGAAGCATTTTTCAAAGAGTTCCAGCAGACCGACCACGTTGTGCTCATGCTGCGTGGAGGCGGCGATGGCTTCGCACAAGTTGAAGATGACGTCGCTGGTGTCTTTTTCGATGACGTTGACCAGTGTGCGTATTTTGCGGTTTACGGCGATGGTCTGCACCTTGTGGCCGCGCTTCTCGAGCGCTTCGGCCACCTGCGCATAAGCGAGAGGAAACGGCTTGCCTTCTTTTTCGGCCAGGGCGCGTTCGGTATCCTCCGCGGCGTCGTACAGCACGGTGATGGTGTGCTTGGCATCCATGTCCTGCTCCGATTTGAAAAACTACTTGGCCAGAAAGTCGCCGGTCAGCAGCCGGTTCATGCACAAGGTGGTGACGAGTACGACGGACTCGATGAGCCGCGCGGATTCATCGGGACCGGCCTGGAGTTGCAACTCGGCGCAGCGCTGTTCGAGATGATCCACCAAACTGCGCACCAGTGCGTCGTTCAGCCCCGTCCAATAGAAAACCGTGGAGATGATCATGCGCCGGTGGCGGTGCAAAAACGCAGCGGCGGATTCGCCGGGGGTGTCTCCACCTTTGCTCACGGGGAAGATGTCACGCAAGGCCGCATCGAACATGTGCGGCACGCGCAGGGGCGGCGGAGCGGAACGCTGGTAATGCTCTTCCAACGTGCTGAGGAGAAACTCCTCGCGCGTGTCATAGTTTTCCGCGGTGACGGGCGCGGGCCGCGCGGCAGTGATCTTTGCCATGTCGGCGCAGTATTGGAGCTTGGGCAGGCAGGCCCATTCGGCGTAGACCTCTTGCCAGCGCGAATCGGGGTCCAGCCAGACGGCGAAGGTTTCGGCGAAGTCTTCGTCGGGGTGTTTCTGCGCGTACCACGCGGGGAGATGGCGCACGAAGCTGCGTGAAAAGGGATTGGGCGTGTAGTCGTCGGGATAGGGACGGGAGAACGGGCCAAAGAGGTTGGTCCACTCCGGGGTTTCGTACAGGCGATAAGCGTAGTTGAAGGCGTGGCCAGCTTCGTGGCGCAGGTAACGCATGACCTGGTGGTCGGTCTCGGCCTCCACGCCTTCCATGAGGTCGTCTTCCAGCCGGGTGAGTTCCGCATCGGCGAGGTAAAACGGGACGCCGATGATGGGCACGCGATCGGGACAGCCCCAGTCGTCGGACAGGTAGACCGGGGGTTGGAATTGCAGGCCGGCCTGCTGAAGTTCGGCGTAGAGGCGCTGGACGAGGCGCTCGAGCCGGGTGCCGTGCAATTGCAGACGCAGATCGCCGATGCGGCTCTTGAGCAAATCCGCACGAGAGACGAGCCGATGCGACTCCTTGAATTCGACGCCTTTTTCCAGCATGCAAGGCCTTTCCATTCCGCTCGACAAATTTTGTTGCCAGTAAACGCCAACAGTATGGCGCGAACCGGAGATTGTAGGGGTGAAGCGGGGATCAGACCCGTAAAAACGGCGGCGCAGGGTCAGATTGCATAGTGATGGTGGGCGGGAAAGGATTCCCGGAAGAATGAGTGCGAGAAAGGATTCGCGCACCAGCGTGAATGCGTCATTTTTTTGCCTGAGCGTCCAAGAGGAGTTGTTGCGTCTCTATGCATTCTTTCCGCAGGGCTTCCATCCGCAATGCGCCAGGACCGGACGTTGAAGAGGTCATTTCGACTGCTTTCAAGAAGCTGGTAACACGCTCCAGCGCGAGGTCGATTTGGTCTTGTACCTCCTTGTCCTTCTTGAGAATGACGGCTGCAATGTCTTTGTTGCAATCTCTCGCTGCTGCCTGCAAAGGTGTATCTCCTAACTGATCCTTTTCCCTCAGACTACTACCTTTGCTTATCAGGAATTCAGCCATTTTCGCGCATTCGACCGGCCCATGCGCACCCCTGCGATCACAAAAGAGCGTCCTATCCAAGGGTGTAGAGCCCACACCCTCACTGCGTGCATTCACATTGGCACCATGGTCCAGCAGGAAGGAAGCCAGCAAAATCAATCCACTTTGGGTGGCCTCATGCAAGGGAGTCGAGCCGTCCTCGGACCGTGCATCGACCACTGCTCCCGCAGCTACAAGTACTTCGGCAAGTTTCAAACACTTGGGATCGGCCACATTTCTGAACGGTTCGTGGTCCACGCCATGCTGGGCGTTTCCACAAAACTCCCCCCTGGCAACATAGTGCAAAGGCGTTAGCCCCATTCGATCGTTCGCCTTGGGATTCGCACCATGCTTCAAGAGAAGTTCAACAACACCGACGTTTTTTCGATCGGCCGCAAGCATGAGCGGCGTTTGCGAAATTGTGTTCTTCTCGTTTACATCCGCACCCTCTGTGATCAACTTCGCCACACGACCGTCATCAGCTGATTCAATTGCCCGGTGAAGATCCGGGATTTCCCCTTCGGTCGGTACGAGTACCGACCGCGGCCTCTCGTGTGGCGGGTCGGCATGAAGTATCAGACAGGGGAAGTTGATTATTGCGACGACGATCAGAATTGGGCGCTGCCAGAGTTCGAATGGATGCATCACGGAAGGATTCTCCTATTATGAGACAGATCAAAAATACCAAATTCGTAGAA
>CAZKIN010000088.1:11073-14228 GCA_964552515.1 uncultured Phycisphaeraceae bacterium | reverse complement strand
AATAATGTGTTATTAATGGCGTGGTAGTCCAATCCGGCAATGTCCGATCGGCCCGGGACGGGCGTGAAAACATTTACTCGCACCACAGTCGTGCTTGTCGCGCTACTGCGAATCGGGAGGCGAAACACGTGGATACTTCCATCCGCCTGTAATCCTGCGTAGAACAGGCCTCCCTCCGGATCGGACGCGTTGGGAACAAATTCCAGAGCCTCCAGACCGGAGTTGGCGGCACCGGTCATCCACGGCGTCAGGTCAAACGACCGAACCACCTGCCCGGTCACCAGGTTGAACTCCCGTATACTGTCCGGATCCTCTATTCCGAGATAAACAAAGTTGCTCGCCGGGTCTGCGACGCAAATTCCCTCCAGGTCTCCTCCCACATTCCAGTTCTGAATGCCGCTGCCGTCCGTGTTCATCGATGACACAACGCCGCCATCATGAACCAGGAACAGCTTATTGCGACCGGAATGCCAGCACGCGCCACTCGGCTCGTATCCGGCCGGCAAACCCGCGCCAATTTCAGTTCCGGGAAGTCCACCGGGAAAGGGTGCCCCTTTCGCGAGACCTGCGAGCCATGCGAAAATGACCAGCGACAATAGAAATAGGTATGGCCGGCTGTGCCTGAGCATTGACATCTAGTATCCCCAAAGACAATCGATGCACGTATACACGTCGGCGCGTTGGCTTGCTTGAAGCGCCCCTTTCACATTAATACGATATGTGAAGACTTCTGAGCCGTTTCCGGACGAGGAGGAAGCCAGCATGCCCTATAAGAGTTGGCGAATTTGAGTCCAATATTGAAGAACGATCGGGAATTCCGAAGGCACTCACTTTGGCAATGCCATGCTATGGGCAGGGAGGGCAGTTGACTGGATTAACGCCAAAAGGAAAGGGCGTGCCGCGTACGGCTTCGACGATGATCAAGACATCAGCCACATTGACATAGCTGTTCAGACAGGGATCGTTGGAGGATTGAGACTGCAGGTTGACTGCTTCGAACGACAACGTCGGCGGCGCACTATTGATAAATGAAACCACAGCCAGCACATCATGCAAGTTGGTCATTCGGTCAGGTGGAGTCCAACCAGAGGCGTTCATGGCACCTGCGACATCTCCCCAGAGTTTTCCGTTGACGGTGGGAATCGGAGCAGTCATCACCGTCAGGGAGGTTGAAAAGGTCAAGGAACTCGAGGCGGCTGCGATTTGGTAAGTGGAAGCCGGAACTATTTCACAGTCGCCGACGTGGAGGACCGGTTCCGACCAAACGCGAAAGACCGGGTTGTTGACGCATTGCGCGCGACCACTGGAATTTGGAGCTGACACCCAACACGTCCCAACGGGCACTGTCGTTTTCGTCACGCGGAAAGCAACCCACGCGCCGACGTTTGTCGGCTGAAATGAAATGTAACGATTCTTCGGCCAAAGCGACGATCCCACAGCCGCAATTGGCGGGATTGGCGCACCGGGAATGCAGGCCCTCAAAACTTCATGGCAAACCATTCCGGCGCAGGGCACTACGCCACTTTGACAGGAGCTTCCTTGGCACTGTTCCACACCATTACAAAATATTCCGTCATCGCACTCAGCAGGCGATTGACAACCTCCCGTCGGACACCCCTCGGCATCGACGGGCATGCCCGCCGGTGTGTCGGCACAAGCGTCGACACAATTCGCGATGCCATCGAGATCATCGTCTCCGTCAGGAAATGACGGATACCGCCAGACTTCCTTTCCCACATCTTCTGCGACATACAAATCGCAGCCGAGCAGCGCAATACCCTCTTGATCGTTGCCTGGGAGATCCCACTCACCAAGGGATACTCCGTTGGGACTCATCGCTCGAATCTTGTTTGCGCCATCCCAAATGGCATACAGGGTGTCATTCGCCTGGTCGTAGTCCAGGCCTGAAATATCCGACCGGCCCGGTACGGGTGTGAAGACATTTACCTGTACCACAGACGTGCTTGTGGTGCTGCTGCGAATCGGAAGACGAAACACGTGAATACTTCCATCCGACTGCAAGCCTGCGTAGAACAGGCCTCCCTCCGGATCGGACGCGTTGGGAACAAATTCCAGAGCCTCTAGACCGGAGTTGGCGGCAGCAGCCATCCAAGGCGTCAGATCAAACGACCGAACCACCTGCCCGGTAACCAGGTTAAACTCCCGGACGCTGTCCGGATTTTCGACTCCAAGATAAACAAAGTTGCTCGCCGGATCTGCAACGCAAATTCCCTCCAGGTCGCCGCCCGCATTCCAGTTCTGAATGCCGCTGCCGTCCGTGTTCATGGATGTCACAACCCCGCCATCATGAACGAGAAACAACTTGTTGCGTCCGGAATGCCAGCACGCCCCACTCGGCTCGTATCCGGCTTGCAAACCCGCGCCAATTTCCGTTCCTGGGAGTACACCGGGAAAAGGCTGCGAAAGAACAACGCCCGTCAAGAACAGACTTGCACCAATCGAAATCAGAATCCGCCGAATATGCCCACAAGTCATGCCGTGGACCACGGCAATGGCAAAGCCGGTAATCACCCGTTTGTTGTAGGATTGCGAAACGATCAACTTAGTTCGCCCCCGATAGTATGCAGTGGCTAGTGCGCCAAGTGCCGATACTACTCCCTGGTATGGGGTTTGCATCAAGCCCGATCATTCTATGCTCAATGCTCCGCAGAACCAAACTGTTCGTCAACCTGGATCGCGTTTCGCACCGTAGCCGAATCTTCTTCTCTTCACACGGGGAGCGCCGTCCCGTGGATGGCCATTCGCCACCCACCTCGCCGCAAGACCTCTTTTTCGGGAGCCCTGAGTCTCATTAAACCGCAGGGTGCACTTCCGCTCCATGCCCCAGGCAACGGTTCATTTCAAAACTGGCCTTCGCGACATGCGACACAAATGGGTTTGTTTTGCAATTTTTTTCGAGTGTGCCACATAACAGTCACCATTTTGCGCATACCGGTCCCGCGGCGGGTTGACGGATTGTATGCGCGCCGGGCAAGCGGACAGCCTCCTTGACGCGACCGCGGACCCGATTGCACGGCAACTGTTAACATATACCAAACATCGCATGCGAAGTCAAGCGAATTTCGTGCTTTTTTCGTAAATGCCGGAGAATTCAGACGTTAGGGTTCATTGCGGGGCGAAGCTCGGCGCGGTGG
>CAZKIN010000088.1:3283-10973 GCA_964552515.1 uncultured Phycisphaeraceae bacterium | reverse complement strand
CGTTTGAGCAGATATTTTCCTTTTTCGGAAACGACGCCGACCTTGGGACTGCGGGTGGAGCCGCGCGGAAAATCGGTCAGCGATTCGATCACCCCAAGATCAAAATGACTCAGGACGACGACCAGCTCTTCCGCGGTGAATGTCGCATGCTCGCGTTCCGACACGAATGGCCCCCGTTCTGCATTGCCACGTTTCGTTTCGATGTGGTGCATCGTAAACCTAATTCACAGGGAGGGAAACCAAGCGGGGAAATTGCGATTGAAGAATCGGCTCGAATGTCTACAGTAGGCCCGTGTAAAAAGTGCGAGTTGGAGCCGTGTCATGAAGATCATTCGACGCCCGTCCGTTTACCTGGTTGGCCGACAGATGCTGGATCAGGCAGAGGTCGGTCGGTTTCTTAAAGACCACGACGTCAGCCATTGGACGACGGATACAGCGATTCCGGGTGAGGTGCTGCCGGAGATCGCGGGTCGGCTGTGTTACATGAGTTTTGCGAAGCCGCGGCCGGGCGGGAACAATGCGTACCTGGGGCATATCAAGGAAGTGGGCCACGGCAGCGTGCTTGAGCATTCGGTGTTCAACTTCATCCTGACGGGCGTGTCGCGATCGTTCACGCATGAATTGGTGCGGCATCGCGCAGGATTCGGCTATTCGCAGTTATCGCAGCGCTATGTGGATGAGTCGGTGGCCGAATATGTCGAGCCGGATTGCATCGCGGATGATCCGGAATTGCATGAGGTTTGGCGGTCGGCGGTGGAACATGCGCAACAGGCGTATGTAGCGCTGGTGGATGGATTGAGCCGGCGGTTTTCGAGTGTCGAGGATAAGACACTGCGTCGAAAGCTGGCGCGGCAGGCGGCACGATCGGTACTGCCCAATGCCACCGAGACGAAGATTTTTGTGACGGCAAATGCGCGCGCGCTGCGGCATTTCATTGAACTGCGCTGCAATGAACATGCGGAGACGGAAATTCGCGTGGTGGCGGGGCTGGTGCTGGAGGTGCTGCGGAAGGAAGCGCCGAACTTGTTTGGTGATTACGAAGTGACTGCCCTTCCGGATGGAACGCCATCGGCGAAGACGGCATTTCCCAAAGTTTGATCAATTTCACTGTACAATTCATTAATTGCAGATTAGTGTTAATTCGACGGCACATCGGGTGAGATTACATCAGTCACACGCGCGGCGGACAAACTAACTTTGGGATTCAAGCCCTTGTCGCGTATAATGTTACGCAAGGGGTGCCCGTGCGCTTTCACCGGTTGATGCAGTTGCATTACAAGGACCGATGAATCTTCATTGTCGCATGGCTGCAAACGCGGCGGGCGGGATTGTCGGGAGGTTTGTCGAATGTTGGGAATCAAGGCGGAATCCAGAATGGAACGAAACGAAGATAGCTGGATCGGCCCAGCACCGTGGATCAAGACGGACCTTCCAGGCCCCCTGGCACAGCAGATGGTCGATCGCGACGAGGCGGTTTCGTCGCCTTCGTATACGCGCGATTATCCGCTGGTGGCGAAACGCGCTTCGGGATCGGTCATCGAAGATGTCGATGGCAACCGATTCCTGGATTTCGCGGCCGGGATTGCAGTGTGTTCGACGGGACACTGTCATCCCAAGGTGGTCGCGGCCATCGAACAACAGGCGAGATCGCTGCTGCATATCTGCGGCAGCGATTTTTATATACCGGTGATGGTTGAGCTGATGGAGAAGCTCACGCAGATCGTACCGGGCAAGGATCCGAAGCATGTTTTCCTGACGAACAGCGGCACGGAAGCGGTGGAAGCGGCGATCAAACTGGCGCGGCATTACACCGATCGCAAATGGATCATCGCCTTTCACGGAGCGTTCCATGGTCGCACGATGGGGGCGCTGGCGCTGACCTGTTCCAAGGCGCGACAGAAAGAGCGTTTTGGTCCGCTTATCCCGATGGTGGCGCACGTGCCTTATGGAAATGCGGAAGCGATCGAGACGCAGCTTTTCAAATACATGATGGCGCCCAGCGAAGTGGCGGCGATTTTCGTCGAGCCGATCCAAGGCGAAGGCGGTTATGTGGTTCCGCCACCAGAGTTTCTGCCGGCGCTGCGGGCACTGTGTGACAAGCACGGCATTCTGCTGGTGGCGGATGAAATTCAAAGCGGCGCGGGGCGCACAGGCAAGTGGTTTGCATTCGAACATTTCAATGTGGTGCCGGACATCGTGCTGATGGCGAAGGGCATTGCGAGCGGCATGCCGCTGGGTGCGGTCATCGCGTCGAGCAACATCATGGCGTGGCCGCCGGGTGCACAGGGCAGCACGTTTGGCGGGAATCCGGTTTGTTGCGCGGCCGCCTTGGCGACGCTGCAATTGCTGGAGAGTGGATACATGGCGAATGCGGCTGCGCTGGGTCCGCAACTGCAGGCCGGTTTGCGGAATATCGCGGAGAATCGCAAGGTCATTGCGAACGTGCGCGGCATTGGCTTGATGTGCGCTGTGGATGTGATCAACAAGAAAACCGGCAAGGGCGATGCGAAGGTGCGCGAGAAACTCGTGAAGGCGTCGTTTGAGCGTGGACTTGTTCTGCTGCCCTGCGGGGAATTCGGCATTCGGTTTGTTCCGCCGCTGTGCATCAACGAAACGCAGCTCGACGTCGGCATCAAACTGTTCGATGAAGCGGTGGCGATGGTGGCGTAAGAGCCATTACGAAAAGCGAATAGCGAATTACAGCACGCACATTTAGGCTTTTGCAGTTTCCGCTTTGTGCATGAGCTTACTGGAAACCAATTGATGCACATCACTGCGCGATTGCCACGCGCGGGCGGACGAAGATGTAGACGCCGAACGCGATGAACATCAGAACGTGTACGATGAGCAGCGCGTGCAGCACCGTTTGCAAATCGGTTCCCATCCAAGGCAGAACGACAACCTGCAACGCGAAAAGCGGCGCGTAAAAGTACAGGTATCGGAAATCGCCAATGGCGGCCCCGGCGAGTGCCACCATGTGGCACATGTGGCCGAGCAAACGCACCAGTGCCAGTTCGGCAATGAGGACTGCGGCGGGGTCGTAGGTGCCCGAGAAAAATACGCGGACGACGTGATGCGGCCATAGGGCAAACAGAGCGAGCGGTCCGGCGGCGAGGAGCAGGAAATAAAGACACTGCCGGGCCAATGATCCATGCACCGACAGCCCACCCGCGTGCCGCGCGGTCAGCAGGGGCAACAAGATCACATTGAAAGGCGTAACCAGCACGGCCATCAGGCGGGTCAACGTAAACGCGGCTCCGTAGATGCCCGCTTCTTCGGCGGAGAACTCGTGTTTTACGTAGAGCATGTCGACGTTCTGGAAACCGGCGGTGATGAGCATGAGGGCGAACATGGGCCACGCGAAGCGGCGCACGGCCCCGGCGTCGATGGGTTGCGCCACATGATTCTTCCAGAGCGCGCCTAGCTGGCGCGGTGTCCAGGCCAAGGTGATCAGGAGTCCGATGAGGTAAGCAAGCAGTGCGGGTCCCGGCGTCGGCCAGAAAAAAACCAGCACCGCTCCGCAAAGCAGGCGCATGGCTGCATCGAGAATAGTGTTCACGTTGTGCGCGGTGAAGGCCTGGGCGCCACGAAGCGTGCCTCGGCCTACGCTCAACCAAAGGGTTGTGAAGAGTATCGCGTAGGACAAGTACAACGATGAGGTACTGGAAAGTTGGAAGATATCGCGCAGCGGCGCGGCGACGAGTAGAAACACCAAGGCACCGGCCGCTCCCCACATCATGACTCGCCGGGTGAATGCTCGATGAAGCGTGCGGACCATGCCCCATGCGCCGCGTGCTGCGTAATCGGCGGTGAAGCGTGAAACAATGCCGTTGATCGGACCGAACGCGGTCTGTGCGGCCATGATAATGGACAGGCAGACGGCCACTTCGCCGAAGAGTTCCTTGCCGAGGGCACGGGCGGTAATGGACGCGTAGACCAGCGCGGCGGCGGCGGTTGCGCCGGTCCCGATGACAAGGTTTACGGTATGGCGGAATTCCGTGCTCATGGACGCGAATCCTCCGCCCTGCTGCGCAGCATTACGGCGCAGATGCCCTGCACCATGCCAATTCCCCGCCAAACGGCGCGGATTGCGCCCATGCTGATATAGGCGAGATATTTCAGGCTGCCGGTCTGTGCGATCAGGCGCCGGGCCATGGGAAACTGCAGGAGTAGAAGCAGGCCAAGCAGTAACAGCGGCACTCCGCGCCAGCGATCGAAAAGGAGCAGCGGAGTTAATGCCAGCATCATGACACTGATTGGCGGCTGAACGTGATCGATGAGACCGCTGTAGGAATCGCCGCCGGCGCGTTTGGCGTGCTGCCGGTAAAGCTGCATCCGCCAGTAGCCCTGCTGACGCTGGGTGCGCAGGTACGGCTTCCAGCGAATGGGATGAAAGTGCGCAACACGCGAGCGCGGCTCGAAGGCGAGTTCGTGGCCGGCATCGATGACCCGCCAGGATAATTCCGCGTCCTGCGCTTTGAGGAAGCGTTCGTCGAATCCACCGACCTGCGCGAGCACGTCGCGGCGGTACAGGACGTTGAAGCTGCCGAGGAAGGTTACGCGCGGCGGCATGCGGCGGTGCCGCGCGACGATTTCTTCATGAATGAGGCAGGCGAGGAGCGAATTCGTTTCCATATTGCCGTAACTGCCGCCGACACCACCCACACGCGGGTCGGTCAAGTGCGCCAGCAATAAGGGCAACGCATCCGATTCCGGCACACAATCGGCATCCATGAACCAGATGAGCGGGCTGGTGGCCGATTTCCAGCCGATGTTGCGCGCGGCACCGGGTCCGCCTGCCCGCCCCACCGTTCCGCTGGTGAGTACGCGGACCTTCTTTTGCCGGGCAATCGTGGCGGAATCATCGGTCGACGCGTCATCCACAAAGATGACTTCCGCCAGTGGCGAAGTTTTCAGCATAGCGGTGACAGCATCCAGACATGTCGCCAGTGTGCGGGCGCAATTTCGACCGGGAATCACCAATGTCACTTGTGCGTCCGTGCCCATGCGGGAAGTGTACGCACGCGTGGCCCTCTGACCAAATGCCCGCGCATCGAATGCGGTGCGCCGATGCGGTACTTACGGCCTTCACTGGCCCAAAGCCTCCAAGGCTTGCCGCGCGGGCGTATGACCGGGGTTAAGCCGCATGATATGCTGGTACTCCACGGCTGCTTCCGAAGCGCGACCGGTCCGCTTCAAAACTCCAGCCAGGGCGAAGCGTGCGTTAATGTGATTGGGGTCGAGACGAAGCGCGCCGCGGAGGGCTTCCTCCGCATCGGGCCAGCGCTCGAGGCGGGCCAGGGTGTTGCCGAGGTTGTTCCAAGTCGAAGGGCGATCTGATTCGAGACGCAACGACTCGCGAAATGCGGTTACCGCTTCTTCCAGGCGGTTCATTTGCATCAGCGCATTGCCGAGACCGTAGTACGCCTCCGCGTAAGTGGGGCGAAGTCGCGCCGATTCGCGGTAGGCACTTTCCGCCCCGGCGAGGTCGCGAGTCATCATGAGCGCATTGCCGAGGATGAATTGTGCCGTGGCGTCGCCGGGAGTTTTCTGCACGGCTTCCTGGATGAGCGCCAGGCCGCGCGCATCGCCGGTTTTCAAGAGTGTCTCGCCCATGCTCAACCGGACTACGGGATGAGCGGGGTCCTGTTCCAACACCTTTTGATATTCCGCGAGGCCGGCGTCTACCTTTCCCACCGCGACCAGCGCGGTGGCGAGATTGAACCGCGAATTGACGTAATCGGGGCGCAGCGCGAGGGACTTCTGGTAAAGCTCAATGGCTTTTTCCTTGCGATTGGCGAAGTCATGGAGTGACCCCAATGCGTCATAAGCCCGCGCGTTGTCCGGGCGGCGGCGCAGGACCTCCTCCCACATTCGCACTTCGTCGTGGTACAGCCGATTTCGCGCCATAGTCAGACCCGTGAATGCCAGAACCGCCATCACCAATACACCGGCAACTAGTGACTTGCGCTGGGCGGCACGTTCATGCATCCACGCATGAACTGCAATGACAATTACTGCAACCACACAGGCCAGGGGAAGATACATGCGGTGCTCAAAGATGGTATCGCGGATGGGAATGATGCTGCTGGTGGGCGCGAGCACGAGAAAAAACATCGCACCGACAAACCCCCACCAGCGATTGCGCCAGAGCCCGTATGCCGAAGTAAGTAGCATGCCCAGTATGACCAACCCACAAATGACCAGCGTCGCCGGATCGCGAACGATCGGCCAGCCATAGTCAAAACACTGGGGATAGGGAATGATGGAAAGGCGCAGGTAAGTGCAAATCGCCCATAACTGAGTTAACGCGTATTCCAGCCACGAGATACCCCCGAAGGCGAATCCAACGGTGGCGCCTTCACGCGGTGCCGTGCCGAATGTGGTCTGCAAAACGCCCAGGGCCGCCAGCACACTCCACGTGGCCGCGAGTCCAAGATGCAACTTCCACCGCCGACGCACCGACTCAGCGAAAGAACCGGCGATGAAAGCGCGGTCGAATAGCAACGCGACTACCGGTGCAGTAACCATCACGGGTTTGCTGGCCATGCCTAGCGCGCAGGCCACGACGGCCGCAACGTACCAGCGAGTGCCATCGCGGGTCGGCGACGCATTTTGCGCCTCCGCCCCACGCCAGATGCAGTACAGGGTTAACAGGTAAAACATAGCCATCATGGATTCGGCGCGCTGAATGACATAGGTGACGGCCTGGGTATTCAGTGGATGCGCGACCCAGATCGCCGCAATGACAAAGGCAAGCCAAGTTGTAGACCCATCGGGAAGCGGTTTTCCGGTCAGCGCTTTCACAATGCGGCGCGTCAATCCAAAAAGCGTCAGCGCTGCGGCGAGGTGGATGCCCAAATTGAAAAAGTGATAACCGCCCGTTCGCAGACCACCGAAGGCGTAGTTGACGGCCAACGACAGGTTTACGAGCGGGCGCTGCGTGGCGAAAAGAATGCGCAGCGGATCGGACAGCGTACGAATGGCCTCGTTCTCAACGATTTCCTTGTTTTCATCGAAGAGAAACACGCCGGGGAAACTGTTGGCGTAGGCGATCAACCCCAGCAAGACAATCAAACCGGCAGACAGCAAGGTGCGTTTCCACTCTTGAACCGATGCGTTCGAATTGGATTGCGCTTGCTCTTTGCGGGCCACCAGTGTCCATTCCTACCAAATTTCCTGCACGCTAGCTCTGAGTGTTCACCTTACCGCGCCGGGCAGTGCGTTCCAATTGTCGCGCGGACTGAGAATCTGGGTAATCGAACAATTGGCAAGTACGCAAGATGCGACTGGATAAGAGATTGCGCGCAGATATTTTGTGCGCGCTTTTTACTTTGCATCATCGGTCCGCGCCGTTAGAATTTGGCCGTTGATCACTGGCGCATCTGCGTGATCACCATTGGGGATGCAAGGCACTCCGGTTTGCGGCGAACAGGGATCGTTCGAGCGCATCGAAGAAAAACTTACCGGCCGGCGCAGCACGGACGACCGTCGGCATGGCGTCTCACCTTGGGTACGAGCATTGGCTCGCCGGGGCGGAAGGAGACAGTGGCCATGCTGCTATGGGAAGCGGTGCTCAGCACATTCGGGGTCAGCAAGACTGGCGAGAAGATTGAAGATGTGAACGGCGTTCCCCGTCCACGGCTTCCCTATGATTGCCGCTGTTCCGCCTTGAAAAAGGACGGCAAGC
>CAZKIN010000088.1:0-3183 GCA_964552515.1 uncultured Phycisphaeraceae bacterium | reverse complement strand
ATTCTGCATACGCACAACGGAACGCAGCCGGTGATTCCGGCGGCGGAACGCATGACGGGCGAATTGCCGCTTAAGCGTGCGATGGCCGCATCGTAAAGCGCGGGACCGAATCCAGGTTGTTGGCTGTCCAAGTCGGAATACGACTGCTTACGGGCTTAGAGCGCGCCGAGTACGTCGTCGATTTCCACCGGTAAGCGGTCCAGCAGCTCACTGAATTCGCGCCGATCGGCCAGCCCAAGCTCTGTCGCCGCGGGTGAACGGAGCAGGTTGTAGCTTGCTGGTGTGCCAAATCCGAGCGCGCATACGATCATGTCGCTGAGGATGATCTGCAGACGGGCGGTGCGGTTTTCGTCATTCGGTCCCGGATGGCGGTGGTGGTCTCCCACGATCTGCGCGACCGCCAGGGGCAGTTTCCATTCCGCGGCGATCAGTTCACCGAATTCCTGGTGGGACTCCTGGCACAGGAATTCGAATTCATCCTCGTCGATTTCAAACTTTCCAAATTTCATTTCCCCGCGAAGAATGCGGAGCACCAGCACCGAACCGATATCATGCAGCAATCCCAGCAGGTAAGCATCGTCCTCATCCGAACCGCACACCTTGGCCAGTTCCCGCATGACCACGGCGGACGCGAGTGACCGCTTCCAGAGGGCTTCGGCAAAACGATCCTTGCCCTTGGAACCAAACATGGCCGAGCGCATGGATTCATGCAACAACAGGGTACGCACCGCTTTGTGACCCAGTCGTGTCACTCCCTGCTGGACGGAGGTGATCTTGGTGGTGCCGCGATAGAGCGGCGAGTTGGCAATGCGGAGCACCGAACCGGCGATGACCGGGTCCTCGCTGAGTTCGCGCGCCACTTCCGAGAAATTGCAGTTGTCCTTGCCCAAGCGGCGCAGCGCCTTTTCCACGACCTGCATAAGCGGCGGAACCTGCAGGTCGTGACCATCGAAGTGGGAGATCAGGATGTTCTCGAGTGCGCGGGCATCGGGGGACAAATCCGGCCGGGGAATCGGCGCTGGTTCAAGGAGCGCATCCGGCTGCGGCGTCCACCACGCGTCTTCGTCGGCAACCGCAGTCGCGGAACCGCCGCCTGGCGCGGACAGGGCGCTACCACCCATGCGCCCGGAACCATTTGACGAAACCGATCCGTGACTTTCATCCCGCGGCGTGCTGATCTTTCCGAAAAGCCAATCCCAAAAGCTCATGTTTAATCCATCCTGCGACAGCGGCCTGTCGGCCCCCTGCTCGAACGGTTCAGGGAACCCGGAAGCCTTGTTTCTGTGGAACTGGTGAATGCCCCTATCTTCAACATCGTCAGGCGCAAGCGGGGGCTTGGGAAAGGCTATGATTTGAATGCTTATAGCCCCCGGATAGTGCCGCACCCATCGCTGGATGAGAATTGGATTTCGGACGTTCAGACGCCCCCTGCCTCTCCACGGCATCGCAAACGTTCGATAACCGCGCGACCATTCAAGTAACCCCCCGCCTTCCAACGCCGACTTTCCTGAACTGATTCCCGGAACAAGGATTGCTCTTCAATGGCGGAGACGAATCGGTTAGACTGACCGGCCTATCGAGACGTGCGGCCGCTCGGCGGGGGGAGGGTCCTGAGACCGGTCCTTTCGGGCGGGTACGGATGGCCGGTTCGCTTATCCGGACGCCGGCACGGCAAAACCTAAGACTGGACACATGTACCGGGCCTAGAATGGTCCGGGTGGGGGTCGGCGCAACGCGCTCGTTCCCTTCTGGGGATCTGATTCATCGCTGGTGGAGATGCTATGTTGCCTGTAATTCATGTTCAACGGTTGGGATGCCTGTTTGCCGTGGTGCTGGGACTCGCGGCCGTTCAATCCGCACGCGGACAATGCGAGACGCAGAAGATTGTGCCCGCGGATGGCGCGGCGGGTGATCAATTCGGCACGTCGGTCGACGTGAGTGGCGATTCGATCATTGTTGGTACACCATTGCACAATGGAACGATTGGTGCTGCCTATGTTTATGTGCGCCAAAATGGGCAGTGGGTGGAACAGGCGAAGTTGACAGACGCGCAAGTGCTTCCGGGCGATGATTTTGGACGCTCGGTTTCAATCGCGGACGACGCTGTCGCCATCGGAGCACCAAAAGCCGATCGAGGTTCGGCAACGGATGTTGGGCGCGTCTTCATGTACCGTCGCAATGGAACCAATTGGATAACCGAGACAATCTCTACTCCCCAATTTATTCTTGCAGGATCTGAATTCGGAACATCGGCTTCCGTGGATGGCGACGCAGTGCTAGTCGGCGTGCCAAAGTCGGACGACGTTAACAACATGCCTCTGGGATTGGGTAATACTGGCTCCGCGTTTGTATTCAGGCGCGACTCCGTAACAGGCAGCTGGAACCAAGAAGCAACCCTTGTAGCGAGCGATGCCACAGAGACCGACCAATTCGGTTTCACAGTACTACTTCGTGGAAACACCGCGTTTGTTGCGGCATTTGGCGACAAGGATCCAAACATCTCGGCGGCCAACACAATCGGATCTGTATACGTATTCACGCGCCAGAATAATGTTTGGACTCAAACCCAAAAACTCGTACCGTCGGACATCACGCCGGCAAATCCCCCAAGTGGAGCACAGAATTTTGGCAGGACTTTGGGTACCGATGGAACTCGACTTATTGCAGGTGAACGCCAGGCTGGGAGTGCATACATTTACCAGTTTAACGGCACCATGTGGGTCGAAGAGGCTATTATCAAACGGCCCGCTACCAGTCCAGCTCAAGATCAATTTGGATCCTCGGTGGCCATTAACGGAGATTTCGCATTAGTTGGCTCACAACTGGACGACGATAATTCCACGAGCAATTCTGGAACTGTTTTTGCCTATCATCGAACTGGATCAACTTGGACGTTGCAGCCCTTGTTTTACGGTAGTCAGGCAGTAGTGAATGGACGTTTAGGTAGCTCACTCGCTTCACGTGGAACCTACGCTGTCGTTGGAGCAATTCAACCTGCATTAACAGGGGCCACTTTCGTTCTCGCCGTCCAGCCCGTTCCCGATTGCAACGGAGATTCACAACAGGACGAATGCCAACTCAATTCAAATCCAGGCCTTGATGGGAACCAGAACGGAATCCTCGACGCGTGCGAATGTCAGAATGATAACGACTGCAATGATAATGTGACTTGCACCAGCAATA
>CAZKIN010000087.1:1430-14236 GCA_964552515.1 uncultured Phycisphaeraceae bacterium | reverse complement strand
TCGTGCGCGGGGTTGGCCGGGTCGAGCAGCTTCAACGCATCATTCGCGGTCTTTTCCCCCTCATCGAATGATCCCCGAAGGCACAACAGTTCCGCAATGTCCGCCACAGTTCGTATACGGACGCGATCGGTTGGGGGGAGGGCGCTATCAAAGATCTGCAGCGCCGCTCGCATGGCGCGCAAGGACTCGTCATACCTTTCCATGCGTTTCAGGGTGATCGCGCGGTTCCGCAGGGCCTGCCCTACTTCAAGGTGATTCTCGCCAAGGTGCTTGCGAAACACGACCAACGCGCTATCGATCAGTTCCAGGCCGCGCAGGTGGTCTCCGCTGGTACTGGTCAACACGCCCATGTTGAACCGGGTTCGGGCAACCTGAAAGCTGTCCGCTCCGAAGAGTTTCGTGCGCACCGCCATGACTTCATCGAGCCGGGTGATGGCCTGATCGTATTCCTTGCGGGAGAAGTATGCGTTGGCCATGTTCTCGAGGGTGATGGCAACGGTCTGGTGAACGTCCCCGTATTCCTTGCGCTGAATGTCCAGGCATTCCTGGTACAAGACCAGTGCTTCCGCGGTGGCTCCCCGGTGCATTTTTGTGATCGCGAGGCTGTTGAGGGTGTCGGCCAGAAGGGGTTGGTCCGCGAGTTGTCTGCGCAACTCGAGATCCTGGGTTTGGAGTTCCTCCGCCTTCTCGTGGTCTCCACGCCAACTGGCCATAAGCAAGGCACGTATCCCCAGGAAGCTGGCGCGGGTGTGCAGGTCGGGGGGGTTCAATTGGCTGGCGGTTTCCTCGCCCTGATCCAATGCCTTTTCCGCCTCGGCAAATTGCCCCAACTTGGTCAGTGCCCGGGCAAGATCAATGTGCGCCGTGCACAGCTCCTTGAGCGGGAATGGTTGGAGCGCCTTCAAGATGGACAGGGCCTGCTGAAAATTTGCCACCGCCTGCTGATATTCTGCCAGGGACATCTGAATAACTGCGAGGGCGCGAATCGATTCGGCATGGTGCAATGTGCCGCGTTCGATGCCGCTCTCGCGCAGTTCGATCGCCCGCCGGGCTTCTTTTGCGGCGTCATTAAACCGGCCCATGATCCGCAGCGTAGTTGCGAGGTATGTTCGGGCCTCGGCCTCCGCGATCGGTTCGTCCTTGAGCGTCTGGTCCGCCTTTTCGGATGCCTTCAACAACATCTCCATGACCGTAATTTCCCGATCGCCGGACATCTCCGGGTTTGCCGATCGGATCATTTGCTGCATGAAGTTGTTAAGTGCCTTGGCCCGCGATGCCTCCTGCGTGGCCATTTCCGCATTCTCCAGGGCCTCAGCCTTGGCCGCGCGCTCGGCGTGAACCGCTGCGTCCGCCCGATCCTTCTCATTCAGCGCCCAGAACATCCCCCAGGTAGTGCCGGCGATGCCCATGAGTAAGGCGACCGCGACGAGCGCACCGGCAATGACGCTCCCCTTATTCCGTCGTACGAACTTCCGCAGTCGGTACGAGGTGCTCGGCGGCGCGGCCACCACCGCCTCGCCCGAGAGATAGCGCTGGATGTCCAAACCCAGTCCGTTCGCCGTTTCGTAACGGCGTGTGCGGTCCTTCTCCAGCGCCTTCATGATGATCCAGTCCAGGTCGCCGCGGAGGATGGTGCCCAATTTCTTCGGCTCGATCGCGCGCTGCCGGGCGACCGTGTTCAGTTCCGCCCCCAGTTTGCTCAAACGGGTGCTGGGCCTGGGGGGTTCCTGTTCGCGAATCATGCGCTTGATTTCATCCACACCCGCCTTGCGGAGGGTTCGCATGTCGAATGGTGTCGCACCGGTAAGTAGTTCGTAAAGCAGTACGCCCAGCGAATAGATGTCGCTGCGCGTGTCGATGTCCAGACCAAGGGGATCCGCCTGTTCCGGCGACATGTACTCCGGCGTTCCCATGAACTGGCCGAACTCCGTGAACATCGTCTCTTCGGTCAGTCGCTGCTGGGTTGCCTTGGCGATGCCGAAGTCGATTACCTTGGGGACCGGCTTGTCGTCCACGTGGGTGACCAGGACGTTGCTGGGCTTGATGTCGCGGTGAATGACACCTTTTTGATGGGCGTGTTGAACGGCGCCACAGACCTGGGTGAAAAGTTGCAACCTTCCGCGGAACGACATGTTTTGCTTATCGCAGTACTCGGTGATGGGCATGCCCTTGACGAGTTCCATCACAAAGTAAGGTCGGCCGGTGTCGGTTGCGCCGGCGTCGAGCACCTTGGCGATGTGCGGATGGTCCATCATGGCGAGTGCCTGGCGCTCGGCTTCGAAGCGGGCGATGATCTGCAAGGTGTCCATGCCGAGTTTGATGATTTTCAAGGCGACCTTGCGGCGGACGGGCTGCTCCTGCTCGGCCATGTAAACGACGCCGAAGCCGCCTTCGCCGATCTGCTGGAGCAATTTGTATCGCCCGATGACGGTGCCGGGTTTTTCGGAGACGGGGGACGCTATGGTGGGGACGCCACTGCTGGATCGGACGCCGCGGGGGGCGACCAGTGTTTCATCCGTGGAGCGCAGGAAGCTTCCCAGTTCCGCTTCGGCGGCGAGGAGTTTTTCGATGCGTGCGCGCAGGGCAGTATCGTCGCCGCAGGCCTTTTCGAGATAGGCGGCGCGCTGTTCAGCATTCGACTGTTGTCGTGCCTCATGGAACAAGGCTTCGACATTGCGATCATGGTGTTCATCTTTCACGTTTCTGCTCCGTCACGAATCCCCGCCTGTGGCCTCGAACGGCCGCGAACGGACTTCCCGCATCTCTCCATGCGCCGAATCATAGCGAATTGCCCCATCTTGGCCTGATTTCAATCCGGCGCGGGCAAAGGGGGGTGGTACGACGGGGCAGGCGGAGAGTTTTTTTGCGAAATTAGCGCTGCCCTTCGAGGGTATCGCCGCATGGTCAGCGATGATAAACAGCCGGGGCCTGCTTCGCGGTGCCCGGCTGGTTCTTCGATCATCGGTGGGGGGCAGGCACGCCTGTTAGTCGAGTCTTCATTGCGCGCGACTGCTCGAATTCGGTTTCAAAAACCCCTTGGGGATTTGGCGATTCTTCGGCAAGTAATAATCATCCCGTGTCCATTTGGTTCCATTGTCATTAGGCGGGTCAAACCAGATCGTTTTGCGTTTGTTGACTCTGGAAACGAGACGCCGCTCCATCATCGTAATCGGCTTCGTGGCTTCTTCTTCACCCCAGCGCCGGCAGGTAAACCCGAAATTCCGATCCCTTCCCGATTTCGCTCACCACCGTGACATGCCCACCGGCCTGTTTGACGATCGCATGGACGATTGAGAGACCCAGTCCTGAGCCCTTGTCCACCGGCTTGGTGGAGAAGTAGGGCTCGAGGATCCGATCCATCGTCGCCGCGTCCATGCCGATGCCGGTGTCACGAACCGACAGCAGCACATGCGGACCGCTTTGCGCATCGGCATGTTGTGCGACGTAGGCCGCGGACAGTTCCACATTTTCCGTGGAAATCGTCAGCGTGCCACCGTCGGGCATCGCGTCATTGGCATTCAAGATCAGGTTCATGACTACTTGCAGCAGTTGTGACCCGTCCGAATTGCAGCGACGCAGGTCCTCCGCCAGCTGCAGTTCCACGCGCACGCGCGTTCCCAGAGTCGATGCGATCAACTTCATCGTCTCCTCCACCACTGCGTTCAGCGCCACCGGCCCCAGCTTTTGGACGCGCACCCGTCCGAACATCATCAACTTATTGAGCAGGGTCTTGCCCCGGTCCACGGCATTCAGAATTCGATCGAGCGCCTCCCTGCTTTGATCCGCATGAGCGCCCCGTCCGCGCTTCATCCGCGACTTGATGATCTCCGCATTTCCCGAGACCACCATGAACAGGCTGTTCACGTCGTGCGCCATGCCGGCCGCCAGTTTGCCCACCGCTTCCAGCTTTTGGGAGTGCGCCAATCGTTCTTCCTGCGCGCGCAGGGCCTCCGCCGCGCGCTTGCGCTCGGTGATGTTGAGGCTCACCGTTCCCCAGCCGATCGATTTGTCTTTCAGGTCCACAATTCTGAACACGTTGTACAGCATCCAGATCGCCTCACCGGTCTGGAAGTGCCGAAACCGTATTTCGATTTCGCCATGTCCTTCTTTTTCGACGCGCGGCAGAAACTCCGTGGTGATGAACGACTGGTCTTCGGGGAAGAAAAAATCCGCGACCTTGACATTCCGCGTCGATTCGAGGCTGTCGAGTCCCACCAGCGCCCGACCGGCCGGGTTCAGGTACACGGGAACAAAATCTTCATCGCAGATGCCGATGAACTCATGGCTTCTTTCGGCGAGCAGAACAAATTTCTGCCGCTCCTGCTCCGCCAGAACCCGATCCGTCACATTGGCGGACAGCCCGCCCATCAGTTGGGAACCGTCCGCGTCTTCGAAAGGAAACTTGTTGCTCAGCCACCATTCGGCACGGCCATCCCTGGTCACGGTTCGTTCCAGGTTCTCCTGCGCCTGCCCGCTGTTGATGACCGCCAGATCATTAAGCCGAAATCGCTCCGTATCGGGGCCGGGCCAGATCTGCGCGTCGGTCTTGCCGATCCAATCTTCCGGACGTGATCCGAAATGTGCCAGCAGCATGTCATTGACGAAAATGTAACGTCCTTCCTCGTCCTTCATGTACGCGGCGACCAGTGAGTTATTCAGGAACGCGCGCAGCCGCCGTCCCTCCAGTTCCAGAGCCTCCTCCAGTCGAAAGCGCGAACTGATATCCACACCCAACCCGCCGACATATCGCACGCCGCTCTCATCTTGAAATGGGAACTTGTTGCATAACCAGAAAGTCGCCGCCCCCGAATGGTCGAAGCCTCTTTCAACAATCTCGATCGGTCTGTTTTCCTTCAATACGATGGCATCGTTGCGTCGGTATTCGTCAGCGAGGTCGGGGGGAAGCAGGTCGTGGTCGGTCCTGCCTTCCCAGGCGAGCGCATTGGCATTGAGGTACTTCTGAAAATTGTTACTGAGGTAAACATATCGACCCGCTTCATCCTTCATCCACGCATAGACGCAACTGCTGTCCAGAAAGGACCGCAACCTTCTTTGTTGGGCGTCCAGCGCTTTCTCCAGTTGCACCCGGCGGGTCGCATCCACACCCAGGCCGCCCACAAAAAGCCGTCCATTTCGGTCCCGGAAGGGAAATTTCGAGTTCATCCAGTGGGTGACGCTGTCGTCCGGACTGACCGCCTTTTCAACGACTTCAAGCACACGATTCTCATTGAGCACCTTCAGATCGTTCCGCCGAAATTCTTCCGCAGTTTCATGCGGCCACAACTCGAAGTCAGTTTTGCCGAGCCAATCATCCAACTTGACATTGAACCGCTTCTCATATTGTTCGCTCAGAAAGACATGTCGGCCGTCGGCGTCCTTCATCCAGGCGATCACATTGCTGTTGTTTAGAAAAGCGCGCAAGCGGTCCTGTTCCAACGTCAGTGCGCTTTCCAACTCCTTCCGCGCGGTGATGTCCTGGGCGATGCCGGAAAGTTGTAGCCCTTGGTTGGGCAGGTTGTGGACCGCGAAGCCCCGGTCGAGAATCCAGCGCACCCCGCCGTCCGGCCGGATGATCCGGTACTCGCAGCTAAAGGTGCCCGTCACAAAAATTTGCTGGTAGGCCGCCTGCACTTTTGCGCGGTCCTCGGGATGGATCGTTTCCATCCAGTCCAGCGAATTCTCATACGCGCAACTGACCGGCCGTCCCCAGATCCGCTCGTAGGCCGAACTGACGAACAGCACCTTGCGATTGTCGATGTCCGTAAACCAGATGACATCTTCAATCGTCTCGGCGATGAGGTTCAATCGCGCCTTTGTCTCCGCCAGCGCTTGGTTAGCGATGCACTGTTCGGTGCAATCGCGCGCCGTTACCACCACGCCGCTTATGGATCCGTCAGGCTCGCGGTAGGGATGGTAAACCACATCCATAAACCGCCGGCCGGTTGCTTTGAAGTCAAACCACCTTTGATATCGCACTGGCGTTCCCGTCAGGCAGGAGTCGAACAGCGGCTTGATTCGTTCAAAGGTCTCTTGGCCGAGGAACTCAGAGATGTGCTTGCCGACGATGTCCTCGCGGCGACACCGGTGATCGTTCAGGTACGTTGGATTAACTTCGCGGTAAACATACTGCGCATCCACCAGCGACATGCGGTCGGGGTTGCCCGCCACCATTTGCTCGAACACACGCAAATCGCTCATGACTATTCCTCTGTGTACCTTTCGCCCAATGAACATGTGCAGGAGCGTGGCATAATACCCGAATACGCGCGGCTTCACAGATCGCGGGGCAGCGCGGTGGACCGGGTCGAACCGTGATGGTCACAGGCACAGTTGATAACCCCGGAGACTTGTCGTCGCGGTCGGTGTATGTGGCGTCCTTGGCCGCGATTGGTGCGCGTGAAGTGCCAAATCAAGGGCAGTAGTGAAAAGGGCGGTCCATGGCGTGCCGCGATGTGTCGCTATCCGCCCAACCAGTCCGCCACCGCGTCGATGCCTTCGTCACGCAACGTGCTTACCCGCCAGATCGGCCGCGAATCCCCGATGGCGGAAAGAAGCTGCGCCTGAGTAGCATCCGCGCCCGGCAGGTCGCATTTGTTGATGACAAAACACCCGGCGATTTCCATGATGCCCGCCTTGGAGAACTGAATCGCGTCGCCACTGTCCGGCATCAGCAGCAGAACCGTTTGCTCGACCAGTTCGCGCACGCCGACGTCGCTCTGCCCCGCGCCGACCGTTTCCAGCAGGATGAAGTCGAATCCGAAGCCGCTCAGTAGATCGAGCACCGGCCGACAATGGGGCGACAGGCCGCCGGCCGCGCCACCGGAGGCAAGACTGCGCACGAAGAATCCCTCGTCGGGAGTCGCCGTCATCATGCGCAGGCGATCACCCAGCAATGCGCCGCCGGTAATCGGACTGCTGGGATCCACGGCCAGCACGGCCACTTTCCTGCCCTTGGATCGCAGGTGCTTGCCGAGTTTGCCGATGAACGAACTTTTGCCGACGCCCGGAGCGCCGGTAATGCCGATGATCCGCGCTTTGCCTTTCGGCGGATTCCAGCCATCGAGCGATTCCCCGCGCTGGATCCCGCTGATCAATTTGGCCAGCGCGCGGGGTGCGCCTTTTTCATACTCCTTGCGCACTTCGGCGAATTTCATCGGGGG
This sequence comes from uncultured Phycisphaeraceae bacterium, assembly GCA_964552515.1. Lineage (GTDB taxonomy): Bacteria > Planctomycetota > Phycisphaerae > UBA1845 > UBA1845 > JACQXM01. The sequence goes on along the minus strand of CAZKIN010000087.1, from coordinate 7,076 downwards.
GTGCTGACTGGCCAGCTGCTGCAATGTCTTGACGATGTCATCGAGCGGGGAGCCGGGGTTAAACACGGCGGCAATGCCCATCTCACGCATTTTCGGATGGTCCGCGACAGGCACGATCCCGCCCAGGACGATGGGAATGTGTTCGACGCCCAGTTCGCGGCGGATGCGGATCATTTCCGGCATGACCGTCATGTGCGCGGCTGACAACAGACTGACGCCTACCACGTCCACGTCTTCCTGCATGGCGGCGAACATGGTCGATTCACACGTCTGCCATAAGCCGGTGTAAATCACTTCCATGCCCGCGTCGCGGAAGGAGCGTGCCAAAACCTTGACACCTCGATCGTGGCCGTCGAGGCCGATCTTGGCGAGCAGAATGCGCGGCGGATACTTCACGGTCGTTTGCATAATCGTCCTGAATACTAAGGATTCGGAATCCGATTCCATCACGGTGCTTTTACCACAACTTCCAGCGTTTGAACAACAACAGTGTACTGGTTCCCACGATGGCCATCGCCGCAAGCACACCCCAGAAACTCCACGGGTTATTGGCCGGCGGCCAGGTCGGCAGATTCATGCCGTAGATGCCCGCCATGACCGACATGGGCAGCAGCGAGGTGGCCAGTACGGTCAGCACGCGGATGGTCTGGTTGGTGCGATGGGCAAGGGTCGCGTGATGGTTTTCCACAATGGCGTGCAATACGTCACGCTGCGCGTCAATGGTTTCGACCACGTCGGTCAGATGGTCGATGAGATGGTCGAAGCGGTGTTCGATGGTTTCGGGGAGAATGTCGTATTCGTCGTGCGCGATGGGAGCGATGACTTCGCGCACGCCGGATGCCCGGCGGCGCAGTTCGGTCAGTTCGCGGCGCAGCGGCACAATGCCTGCCAGCACTTCGCCCTCCCTTTCAGCGGCCAGTGATTTTTCCTCCAATTCGTCGAGCTGCTGCTCGTACGCGTCGGTCAGTGCGACATAGTTGCCCACCATCGTGTCCAGAATCAGGTAGAGAATGTGTCCCGCGCCGCGCGACAGCAGCGGTGTCGCGTTGCGGTCACAGCGTGCATGGATGGCCCGAATCGATCGATGCGGTTCGGTATGAATGGTGATGAGGAACTTCTCTCCGCAAAATACCGCAAGCTTGCGTGGTGCGAAGGTCATGCCATCTTCGACTCCGACGGCGCCGTAAAGAATCAGAAAAAGGTATGTTTCGAAATCATCGATCCGTGCACGCAAGTCGCTGGTGAGGCAATCCTGCACCGCCCCCGGATCCAGCCGAAACCACTCCGCGACCTGCCGCACTTCGTCGGGCGCATCGCCTTCGATATCCACCCAAATCTGGGCGTCGACGCGATTCGCAAGAGGACGCAGCGCTTCCATTGACTTCAACCGGTCAGTCTTGCCGTCCGGAGTTAGCACGATGGCATTGATCATGCGCGATATGGTAAACCCGTCCCCGATGTCATGCCACTGCGGAGGCGTCGATCGGCGCGGTTATCCCGGAGTGCCTATGTCCGGGGTCCGGTGAACAGCGTCGCTGCATCCACGAAGCAAAGACGATTACCGAAGGGATCATGAATGTAAAAGCTTCGTTCCCCCCACGGCCGCCTCGCGATTTGCCCCGCGGGGTCGCCATGCACTTCGCCCGGCGCGAATGTCGCGCCCGCCTTCGTGCAGGCTGCGTAGGTGGCATCGAGGTCGTTAACCGAAAAGTAGAGCCATTCCGGATTGGGCTGCGCGTCATGGTCGTCGCCGTCGGCGCGCGGGTCGAAGCAGGCAAGAATCACACCGCCGCAGTCGAAGTAGTGTCGACCATCAGACACTCGAAATCCCCTGGTGCCCAGGACCGACTCATAAAACTGCGCGGCCTGATGGATATCCGACACGGGTAGAATGACTCGAAATAGTTTGGCACTCATTCAAAGCTGCTCCATGGCAAAATATTCCCGTTGCTTGAAGTTGGAAAACACTCATGCGGGCAGTCTACGAGGATCGTGCGTCGGCACACAAGCAGACACTTCAAGGTGCCACGATTCGACTGCGAGCATCGTCTGGGAATCATATGGTTGGCCATGAATCCACGGCAGCAACGAGGGCTGGGCACTTGATGAGCGACTAAAATGTCGGATGGGGAGTAACTGCCGCCGGGGGGGGCAATGCAGACCGGGTTGCCGGAACAGTCGAAAAACGGCAGATTTTCATTGTGCCTCTCTGGTGGCGTTTGGTATGATGTGATTTCCCATCCAATTCGTACACGGCCATATCGGCAATGGAGTACGGGAGGAACTCAGCAATGTGCAAAACCATGCCCACCCGAACGAAGCGACTGATCCTGGCCTTGTTCTGTTATTCCTTGCTGATCGCTGTGCCAACGCGTGCTGACGTCACCAATCTGACTCTTAGCCCTTCCAACGTTTTCGGCACGGACACTTCAACTGGGACAGTCACCACGACGCCGCCGTCGCCGCCGCTCTTTATCCGCAGTGTCGCCCTGACCAGCAGTAACCCGGCGGTAGCGTCAGTTCCAGAGAGCGTGTTCATCTTGGGAATCGGCGATACCACCGCTAATTTCACGATCACGACTTCCCCCGTGAACGTGCAAACGAATGTGGCCATTACGGCTTCGGAGGGCGGTGTTTCGTTTCAGCGGACGCTTACCGTGCGCCCTCCGCAGTTAACCTCCATCACCTTCAGCCCGGATCCCTTGCGGGGTTCGGACAGCAGCACGGCCACCATTACTATCAATCGACCCGCGCCGGCCAATTGGCTTTGCTCCATTCAGGCACCATACCCGCCCATCTATTTCATGACAGGCTCCATCGTCACCTTTGCGCCGGGTGCGACGTCGACCACCAAAACCGTTAATTCGGTTTCAGTGCCGCAAGCGGTGGATGCGCTGATCACAGTGAACCCTCCGACTGGACAATCGCCTTCCGTGTCTCAAACGCTGATGGTGGTTCCCACGCGCGCGGAATTATTGGAAATAACGCCGGGCAGCATTTCCGCCGGGCTGGCAACGCTGGGTTGTGTTACACTCAATGGCGATGCACTTGCCGGAGGCGCTCAGGTCCAACTTTCCAGCAGCGACACTTCTGTTGCTCGGGTCCCATCCACGGTTCAGATTTCGCAGGGCGACGACGACGGCTGCTTTGTCGTGCAGGCGCAGGACGTGACGGAGTGCGTGTCAGCGACGATTTATGCAACACTCGGCGGTCAAACAGTGCAAGCGGATGTTGGTGTGGGTCTTGCGGAACGACTGACCGACAATCAGCTGAATGACCGCTGGGGCAGGCGGCATTCGAGCACCGTCGATGGCCAGGTGCTGTGGACGGACGGCGACGATGTGTGGTTTGATAACGGCGTCGGCAGGCAACTGGTGCAGCCCCTGGGAACGCTCGAAACGGTGGAAGACACTGTTTTCGGCTTGGGTACCGGAGCAAGCGCCCATGAAGTGATCGGCGCGTGGCGGCGCGGAACGGATTTCGCATGGGTCTGGAGCAGCGGACAGGTGCCGATTCTCGTCAATGCCGTAAATCCGATTGATCCCCAGCAACCCATGAATCCGGAAGCGATCGCCATCGCCGATGGTTATGTCTATATGGTTTTTCAGGCCTTTTCCAATGGCAGTGCAGTCAAGCATGTGTTTGAAGTCGATCCCGGTACGGGTGACGCCACAATACTCTCCGGCAGCGTGGCCGTACCGGGTGCGCCGCGCGTAACCACGGATGAAGGATTCGCCGCGTGGGTTTTTGATGACAATTCCGGGTCACCCAAGCTGCACCTCTACAATGGCTTCGCGCTGATGACGATCGACTCCGGGGAGATCAGTGATACGTCCGTCCGACTAAAGCGTGGGCGACTGGTATATGAAAAGTTGGTGGGCGGGGTCAGCCATGTTCTTCTGTACGACAGTACGGCCGTCAGCCCGATGCCGGTGCAAATCACTCCCGACACGGACCCCGCACAAGGCAACTTTCACCCGGCGACGGATGGCTATCATGTGGCGTGGCTATTTGGCGATGCCGACCGGACAAACCTCGATGTGATTCTTCATGGCGGATTGCAGTTGAGCGACGCGGGGAGTCGTGTCTTCACGCCGATCGTCAACAACGAGTTCCCCTTGCAGCTTCAGAGCGGGCAGTTGCTGTGGCGCGACGAACAGGCGGACCTGCGCTTCTTTGCCGACGGATTTCTGCAGACGTTGTGCCTCACACCCGCTGACGACTTCCTCGTGCCCTGGCTGGGCGACGGGTACATCGCAGGGTTCGGCCCCACAGAAGATGCACCGCTTTCATTCAACGAAATTTACCTGCACCCCGGCACGGAGCCGCGCGATGCTGACCTCCCGATGCCGCCACTGCAGGTCACCCTCTCGCCCGGCCGCGCTTCCGTGTACCTGGAATGGGACATCGTGCTCGGCGCTACGTCGTACAACATTTACGTCGCCATAGAGCCGGGAGTGACGAAAGACAATTATCAGTCACTCGATGGCGGTCAGCGCATCAGCGGTTTCACCTCTTCACCAGTCAAAGTCTGTGATCTGTCGCCGGACTTCAACTATCACTTCGTGGTGACTACGGTGGAAAATGGCGACGAAGGCTCGGAGTCCAGCGAGGTTTCCGGAAGCGCCGAACTCTTCATACCGCAAATCCACCATTTCATGGATTTTCTTTTATGTCTGGCCGGACCGCAGGGGGATCGTGACGAAAACGTTTGCGATGGCCGCATGTTTGATCAGGCCGACTTCACCTGCGATTTCGATGTGGACCTCGCGGACTTCGCGAAGCTGTCGAACCTGCTGCAGCACTAATAGAGGTGTCCGGGTAGAATGGGTAAGCGGGTGTGCCTGCCGTGTGCGCGTGCTGCGGTGGTGCTGCGACACCGCGCGGAGTCCGGTCTGTCCATGCTTACCAACCTGCTCTTTGAGTCACTGCCCAAACTGTTGGGTCTCTTGGTGGCCGCAAACTTCCTGCTTATCTGCCTGTGGAGTTGGCGGCGCAGCGATGTCACTCGTCAGGCAGCATGGATCGGACTGGTGGCACTTCCGGTACTGCTGATAGTGTCACACTTGGTGGTAACAAGTCCCGAACGCATCGTCATCTTTTGCGAAAGCCTGGCCGACGCGGTGGAAGAGGGAGACGTGCCGTTCGTCATCCGGCACCTGGATACGGACTTCAGGCTGGACGAAATGGACCGCGATGCGATCTCTGACCGGCTGACGGCCACCCTCTCGCGCGTACGCGTGACGGACATCCGCCTGAGTGCCTTTGATGTGACACTTTCCGAGAATCAAAGCGCGACGGCGGTGTTTCGCTCCACGTGCCACGTCCGCGCGGAGGAAGTGCCCTACGAATGGCTGCCACTCGCGTGGAAGTTGACGCTGCGGGCGCAGGGCGACTCCTGGCTGATCGAACGTATTGAGTCCGTGCCCGTGCCGCCGCTGAACATCAAACACTGGCGGCAGTTAATGCGCTGAATTACGCCGCACGGGCGCGCCAAAGATCTTCGCAGATCGCGCCGATGGCCGAGAACATGGTCTTGGCGGCTTCGACCAATGTGTCCTGCTGATCCGGCGGGAATTCCTGTGCGTCCATGTTTTGCTTGAAGGTCTGCCAGTTGGCGCGCTGCGCGTCGCCGTAGGGATCGAG
>CAZKIN010000087.1:0-1330 GCA_964552515.1 uncultured Phycisphaeraceae bacterium | reverse complement strand
GGAAGCGTTCCCGCCATGAGCGACGCCTGGAAGGGGTGCTTTTCCACGGATTCATGAAGCTGTGCCGTGCTCTCGCGTAGACGCGGCATGATGGCCGCGGTTGTGGATTCCATAGCTGCAATCATCCTCTGACCTTTCGTTTGGATCGTTGGACCGCTCCATGAGGGTCGCGCATATTTCAACTTATTGAGACTGATTCTCAATTTCAACGGATGGTATTAAGTCCAAGGGCAATGTCAACCATGCAAACCTCGACCCTTCGCACACCCGCTTGGGCCGAAATGCTCAATGGTATGAATAGAGCACGCTATTATAGGACTATTCTACTTTCTCGAATCGGCATTGCGGTTTGTTCGAACCTGCCGATGATCATCCCCGAACATGAAAGATTCTTCGCAAATCAGCTCGAGCAGACTCATCCAACCTGCAAGCAGCGCGCTGTGGTGCGTGAGTCTCAAGCCGGTTTTCGATCGGGTGATGGCGGTGATTTTGTTTGTCTTGCTTTCGCCGTTTTTGTTGGTGGGGATTGTGCTGGTCAAAGTTTCGAGTCCGGGGCCGATTTTTTTTCGGCAACAGCGCGGCGGACTGCATGGTCGGCCGTTCTGGTTGGTGAAGTTTCGAACCATGCGCGGGGATCGCAAACCTGATCCAAAGGAACTTGTTCCGCTGGATCATCCGGAGATCACGGCGATAGGAAAGTTGCTGCGGCGGCTGAAAATCGATGAATTTCCGCAACTTTGGAATGTTTTGAAGGGGGAGATGTCACTTGTCGGTCCGCGACCAACGCTGTTGGATCAGGTCGCAGCGTATGATGAGTTCCGTCGACAGAGGCTCCTGGTGAAGCCGGGGCTTACGGGACTGGCGCAAGTCTACAGCAGCGCGGCGGCCTCATGGGAGGAGCGAATTCTCTACGATATTGCGTATGTGCGGCGCTGTTCGCTGCTGCTGGATGTGCGGATTATTTTGCGAACTATGGTAGTGGTTTTTGTCGGCGAAGAGCGCACAAGAATGCCATTTCAGATGTCGCCATTTGCGCACTTCGTGGACGCGCCAACAGGTTTTTTCCCGTGAATTTTGCGGAGAAAACGTCACTATCGGCAAGTTGGCACCCATTTTTTCCACCACCGCCAGCGCCACCAACCACCGCCCCAGCGCCGCTGCCCGCATCCTTTGACGAATTACGCGATTCCTGCCAGACTGCGGAAGGCTGAAAACGCGCCATTGACCCTGTGAATTGGAATGGATGGAGCATGAAATCTTCTGCCGCGCGGTCGGCGACACTGCGGGAACTGATGGCCAAGGGACCGGTCATGCTGCCGGGAGCGTTCAA
>CAZKIN010000086.1:13157-14242 GCA_964552515.1 uncultured Phycisphaeraceae bacterium | reverse complement strand
TTCCTCGCCATCATGCCACTTATGTTGCGCATCGCACGTTCGCGCGGTGTGACGTCGGGTCGGCGGAAGGCAGCGGATTCTCCATCACCCCCGGAATGTGCTTCGCCGGTCGTTCTCGCCTGATGCTCCGCGTGCCGATCGTCTGCGACTTGTTCTACCCCATCTGGTTCCAGTCTTTGGGCGAGGGTTGACCGTTTTCCTGCCGTGGCTATGGTTTGCTTCGCGTAGCAAGCAAGTAACCATGGAACGGCGCGGAAATGCAAGAGATAAAACTCCAGGGAATTTCACTGGTCACCGGCGCGACGGGGCTGCTCGGCAGTCACATCGCCGAACAGTTGCGGCGGCGCGGGGCAGCCGTTCGCGCCTTGTGTCGTTCTGGAAGTGACACCCGGTTTCTGCGCAGCATCAACGTGGAAGTCGTCGACGGTGATCTGACGCAGCCGGAGGTTTTGCGGCGGGCGTGCCACGGCGTCGACACCGTCTACCATGCGGCCGCACGGGTTGGGGATTGGGGTCCGTGGGAGGATTTCGTACGCGTATCGATTGACGGCACGCGGCACCTGCTGGAGGCGGCGATTGCGGAAAAAGTGCGGCGTTTCCTGCATATCAGTTCGGTCAGTGTGTATGGTCATTTGAACGGTGCGGGAAAGGTGTTCGATGAATCAACGCCATTGGGCGTGAACGTACACCGATGGAGCTACTACACGCGTGCGAAGGTGACGGCCGAGGAGATCGTCTGGCAGGCGCAGCGCGACCGGAAGATTGAGGTGACCGTTATCCGTCCCAGTTGGTTGTATGGTCCGCGGGATCGTGCGACAGTGGGGCGGCTGGTCGATTCGATCCGGCGGCGCAAGATCAAGATCATTGGCGATGGGACCAACCGGCTGAACGTGGTGCATGCGGGGAATGTCGCAGAAGGCGCACTGCTGGCCGCGAACAGCGCGCGGGCGATTGGCGAGGCCTACAATTGTTCGCACGACGGTGTGCTGTTGCAGCGCGATTACTTCAACACGATTGCGCGGACCATTGGCGCGCCGGACATCAAGGCAAGTGTTCCTTACGGCGTCGCCTACAATGCGGCCTTC
>CAZKIN010000086.1:9249-13057 GCA_964552515.1 uncultured Phycisphaeraceae bacterium | reverse complement strand
TTCGTCGGTTATCAACTCCATTTCGCCGTGACGATAGTTTCTGTTTCGGCCCCCCGGAAATTCAGGTTTGTGCCGTCGGGTGAGGCCGCTGGAACGAAGGGAGTAACCGATGTCCAAAGGAATGCACGGAGGGTTGTCGGGTAAAGCACGTAAGAAACACGACCGGTCGCGCGCGGAACGCATGTACGCACAACATTTGATCGAGGAGTTTTTCGACTCCGATGAAGCGTCGATAGCGCCGGATCATGTTGCGCCGGTTAAGCCGCTGGATGCGGATTCGGCGGACTCGCGCTATGCGTATGAGTTCGTGGCCGAGGCGCGGGAAGAGGTTGCCCAGTCGGCGGAGGCCCAGCGGTTCGCCGATGCGATGAATGCTGAACCCGAGTTGAACGTCATGACGCCGGAAACAGAATCAAACGGAGCGGTTGAGACAGCGGTGTCCGCGGAGGCGGACGGGGTTGAGGTTGCGGAGCCCGAGGTTCAGCGTGACCAGGCGGTGGCCGTCGCCCCAGGTGGCGTCGCACCGAAATACGTGGACATCCTGAAGGAAATTGCCGCCAGGCGGTTGGCGGATAAGGAAGAAAGCCAGCGGAAGTGGACAGCGTCGGTGCAGCCGAAGCTGTTTACCCTGGCACCGGCCCGCGCGGCGCGCCGATCGAAGATCAAATGGTCCGGGCTCGCGGCGGGACTGGCTATCGGCGCGGTGGCCGGAGGAATTTTGCTGGGGCTGCTGAGCCTGCTGGTGTAAGGCGGTTCGCGGAAAGAATTGAAGAAAGTGGCGGCGGGGCACTGACGGCGGACATGCCGGCGGTGCCCCGTGTTTTTTTGGTTTGCGAACCAGCCTGTTCTTCTAACTTCGGTTCGGGCAATGAGTTACGAAAAATCGCCACGGCATCTTGACTTTTGATGTAAAGTTTGGTATAAGTTAGCAAGAGATTGGGGCGTGGATCCGGCGGCGGTCGCCCTTGCGGATGTGCCGCGCCGGTAAATAGGTGACAGTTATGTGGCACACTCGAAAAAAAAATGCAAAACAAACCCATTCCGGGGCGTGGATTGAGTTGAGGTTGGAATAATGTGCCTGCGGCTGCACTGTAGGGCTGCGGCGCGTTGCTGATCGGGGACTTGCCGTCCGGTGATGCGGCAGGGTACATGGCGTTCAGCGAAACGCGGCAAATGGTGTCACGATGATGGCACTGATATGTGTGTGGAGGGGGCGTTGGACTTAATTCCGCGGTTGTCCGGGTTACAGGTTCTTGAGTCGCTGCTCTTTGTCGAACGTTTGCAGGGCACCGATAAGTTCGTCCATGTCGCCCATGATGACGCGGTCGAGGCTGTGCAGGTCCAGGTTGATGCGGTGGTCGGTCAGGCGGTTCTGCGGGAAGTTGTAGGTGCGGATGCGCTGTGAGCGGTCACCGCTGCCGATCATCGTTTTACGCGACTTGTCGCGCTCCGCGCTGGCCTTCGACTGAAAATGATCGAACAGCCGCGTGAGCATCAGGCGGCGCGCTTTCGAACGGTTTTTGTGCTGGCTCTTGTCGTCGCGCATGCTGACGGTGATGCCGGTCTCTTTGTGCACCAGCCGCACGGCCGATGACACCTTGTTGACATTCTGCCCGCCGGGACCGCCCGCCCGCGAGACGAACTCATCAACCTCGGTGTTCCAGTTCACGTCGATGTTGATCTCTTCCGGCTCCGGCAGCACCGCGACGGTGGCGGCCGACGTGTGGATGCGGCCCTGTGTTTCCGTTTCGGGCACGCGCTGCACCCGGTGCCCGCCGCCTTCATAGCCCAGAATGCGGAAGACATCGTCGCCTTTAATGCTCAGCACGACTTCCTTGAATCCGCCCATTTCACCGCCGCTGAGGTCCAGCACTTCAACGGTTAGTCCCTTGCGCTCGCAGTACCGTTTGTACATTTCATAGAGATCGCGTGCGAACAGCGCGGCCTCGTCGCCGCCGGTGCCCGCGCGGATTTCCATGATGACCGAGGTGATGGCGGCCTCTTCGTCGGTGACGATTTCACCCTTGAGCTTCTCCAGAAGTTCGTCGTGCCGGGTCTGCAGTGGTTCGATTTCCGCCTGGGCGAGTTCGCGCATTTCCGCGTCCTGCGACTTGTCGCTGAGCATGGCCTGCGCCTGCTCGAGCTGGGTGCGGATCTTGGAAAACTCGGCGAAGGGCTCCACCAGTCGACGGAGGCGACCCAGTTCGCGGGTGATGGCGATGCTCTTGGTGGGGTTGGTCGCGACTTCCTGCTCCGCCAGTTGAGCGCGTAAGGAATCCGCGCGGTCGGCCAGTTCCTGCAATTTGGCAACCAGACGAATTTCAACGTCGGAAAGCATAGGACAATCGTCCGGGGAGAAGGTGGATACTTGTCGAATAAACGCGACCGCTGCGGAACTTCACATACCTCACTGTTCCATTGCGCCCATCAACTGGAACAGCGCTTGCCGAAGTGCCACCCTTCGGCACTCATCGCTGCGATAAAACAAAACACGCGCACGGGATACTCCTCCGGTGCGCGTGTTTGAGTGTTTCGCAGCTAGACCGTGTGCCGAACGGCTTTGGTGGTCTTCTTCTTGGCCTGACCCGTGAAGTATTCGCCGCCGAATTTCTTGGTGAAGCGATCGACGCGACCAAGCGAGTCAACCATCTTCTGCGTGCCGGTGAAGAAGGGATGGCACGCCGAGCAGATTTCGACCTTGATTTCCTTAAGCGTGCTTCGTGTTTCCCAGGTCGAACCGCAACCGCAGGTCACATGGCACTTCTGATACTTGGGATGAATCTTGTCCTTCATGGCTTACCTCAATGATTTCGATGTCCAGTCAATCGAGCCACACATTATAGCCGCCGCCGCCGGGACTGCAAGAAGTCCCCAAAACCACGAAAACTCGGAAAAACCTATGCGGTAGCGCCCTTTCGCCCCCGCCACCAGCACAGGGAAAGCAGCGCAAAAAGAAGGTCGGCGTGGTCGGTCCGGCGGTCCAAATGCTGTTGGAATACACCCTCCACTTCGGGGAACGAAAGAAGGCCGAAGGACTCTACCGTGGATTTGGATACCACGTCACGGAACAAGGCAGTCAGCGGGCCACGGAAAAGTTCGCCGACGGGAACCTCGAAGCCTTGCTTGGGACGGTCCAGGATTTCGTCCGGCAGGATGCCGCGATAGGCGTCGATTAGAATGCGCTTACGGATACCGCGATCGATCCGCGTAGTCATCGGCAGTCCCAGCGCGGATTCCACAACGTTTGGATCGAGGAACGGCACGCGCACCTCCAGCGAGTGCATCATGCTGGCCGTATCCACTTTGTGCAGCATGTCCGCCGGAAGGGAGTACTGCACATCAAATGCCATGATTCGCGCAAGCGCGCCCTGGCCTGTAAAGGCTTGAGTAAGCGCGTCGGCTTCCGCTTGCATGTCCCGATCCAATTCGAGACTCCAGTCGGCGTCACGGAAAATGGACTCGGCTTCAGGGGCGAGGATTCGCGACCATGCAAGGTGTCGTGTCAATGCGTCGTCACTTTCGGCGCGAATCAGCTTACGGAACTGGCGAACTCGGTTGGTCAGCGTGGATGATCGTCCCGAGGAAAACCCGCTCATGATGGGTTCAAGTAATCCCTTGCGCACGAAGGCAGGCAGCCGATGATAAGCTTCCCACGATCGATGTCCGAGGTAACGCCAATACCCACCAAATAATTCGTCACCGCCGTCACCGCTGAGTGCCACGGTCACAAACTGCCTTGCGTGCCGGGAAACCAGCGCCGTCGGAATGATCGAACTGTCGCCGACCGGCTCTGAAAGATGATCGAGTA
>CAZKIN010000086.1:0-9149 GCA_964552515.1 uncultured Phycisphaeraceae bacterium | reverse complement strand
TAGCGCACCGGTGGGGCATCGGTAGTGGCACTAAAGGGCAGATAATGGCCGGGTTCCACGTGCGACACGTCGGCAAGAATCGTACGTGGCGCGGCCACATAGCCATAGCGCAGCAATTGAACGAGTGACTGCGGATCGACATGGTCGCCCGGCGGTTCCAACGCGCGGAGTCCCGACATTTCGCTCGCAAAAAGCAATTGGCGACTATTCGACGCGTACAGCAACGGCTTTTCGCCGAAGCGATCGCGGGCAAGAAATCCGCTACGTTGCTCCGTATCATAAAACGCGAAAGCCCACATGCCCTGCAGACGGGACAGCGCGTCGGTCCCCCAATGAATACACGCGGCTAGCAGGACCTCGGTATCGCCATTCGTGCGAAAGACATACCCAGCCGCGCTCAGTTGCGGTCGAATCTCGCGATAGTTGTACAGTTCACCGTTGTAGGCGACATGAAATCGGCCGGTCGGGTCACTGAACGGTTGGTTGCAATTGGAGGTTGGATCAAGTACCGCAAGTCGCACTGCCGCCAGTCCGACGGGGCCGTGGTTTCGAGCGTCTACCCACGTGCCCGCCTGATCCGGCCCGCGATGCTGCTGGGCACGGTTGGCGCGATGCAATGCGGCTACATCCACGGGAGGTCCGACGAAGCGAATGATTCCCGCGATTCCGCACATGTATTCACGTCAATGACTTTGCAGTACCGGCGCCGATCGATCGACAAACATGCCGCGCTGCGCCAGTTGGGTGTTGACCCATTCGTTCTTGGGATCCAGCCGATAGGCCGTCTGTAGCTGCTCGGCCGCCAGTGTGTCGCGTCGATTCTTCAGCAGAAACTGGGCATAGGCCCGACGTGCCTCGGCATTCCGGGGTTCAATCGTAATGGCCTGCCGGTAGGCCAGCATGGCGCCATCAGGGTCACGACGTTCTTCATACTCGGTAGCGAGGAACAAATACTGCTTTGCCGAGGGACCGACGAACTTGACCGCCCACTCGGTATGTTTGAGAGCTTCCTCAAACCGGCCTTTCAATTCCAAGGCAATGTTCTTGCCTTCCAATGCCGGCTGGTATCCCGGGAGTTCGTTGATCGCCCAACTATAATAGCGCAGCGCGTTGTCCACTTCGCGCAGCGCGGCCGGGTAGTTGTATTCGTCGAATTTTTCCTTGGCGATCATCAAGCTGCACACACCCAGGTCATGCAGGTTGTCGGCGCGGCGGTGCGCTTTTTCATCCGCCTGCTGGAAGATGATTCGCGCTTTACGGTAATCACCCGCCACCATGGCGTGCTGACCATCCAAGCGCATTTCCTGATAGCCCGGCCCGCAGCCTCCCAAAAGGAGTACGACGGCCAGTCCCCCCAGGTTTGCCAATCCCGGGATCATTACTGGTTTTGATTTTCGCTTCGACATCCTTCATCCTCCTTGACGGTTTGCCGTTTGGGCAATCGGGTCTATCCTTACCATCGGCGCGCGGTGAGGGCGACGATGACCCGGTTTGTTATTCTACATCACACCCAGCATGACGGCGAGCATTGGGATCTCATGTTGGAACATGAGGGGGTGCTCCTGACTTGGCAGTTGTCTTCAAATCCGCAAGGCTGTGATTTTCTGCCTATCAATGCGCGGCGGATTGAAAATCACAGGCTGGCCTACCTCGATTATGAGGGGTTGATCAGCGGGAACCGGGGGGTGGTACGCAGGGTCGAAGCCGGGGACGTGCATATCACCGAATTAACCGATCACCTCTGCCGCTTTATGCTGTCCGGTAAGCGAATCACGGGCCCGTTTCGAGTGACCGCGAGCGGCGATCATTGGTCGTTCGAGGTGGATACACCCGTAGACTGATCGGCGGATTTCCGCGTGCTCGTGCCGCTCATTTCGGAAATCTTGAAAATTCGCCAACTGTCCCACTGCTTCCAGGTCCATTCCAGGTGGTTGTCATCCATGTGTCGGATGGTCCCGCGACTGACCACCGCGCACTTGCCATTCGTACCGCGCGTGCGGATGTGCCAGGCTTTTTCCCGCGCATCAAAACTTGCCGTCCCACGTGCGGATTCGCCGAAGCCGTCAAACCACCACAGGCGATAGCAGCCGCTGCCGGCGTCCCAGGTCCAGATATTAATGCCCGTCATTTTACCGAGCAGGCCCATGTCGTACGTGGAGCGGTCCACGAGAAATCGTCCGTCACATTCCCAAGCTGCGGAATTTGAACCGGTGGTCGTAAGTTGATCCTTCGCCGCGATGAATTGGATCGTCCCGCTGGTCGTCCAATCACCGTGCAGCCGGTTCAATTCGGCAAGCTGCGGCGCGGGCGGCGGCATCATGGCTTTCATGTCGGCGAGGTCCATGTCGCGCGGCATGCAGCCGGATAGTGTCAGAAATATGACACTAACGACGAGGTGCGGTGCGGTAATCCTGCGGAGCCATGGATAGCGATATTTACTCATGCGTTTTGCGTCCCATTTGATCGTCGCAATCGTAAAGGTCGGAGCATGGATACTCAATACGTTGCCGCCGTCCGACTATTTCTGACAATTGCGCGGGCGATACATTTGATCACGGGATCGCGTCGGCCAGATACTCTACGAGGTGCCGGGCGTGAACGCCGGTGTGGTGTTCGATCTGGTGGCGGCAACTGAAGCCGGAGATGGCGATGCCCGCGTCTCCGCGATTGCGCACCGCGCCAAAAAGCCGTTGTTCGCCGATGGCGCGGCTGACGTCGTAGTGCCCCAATTCGTGGCCAAAAGAGCCTGCCATTCCGCAGCATCCACTGTTGATTTCCCGTCCCATCTCACCACAGGCCGACTTCAGAAGAAATGCCGCGTCTTCCGTTCCTACCAGCGCCTTCTGATGGCAGTGGCCATGATAAAGCAGGGCGCGGGCCTTGGACGGTGCGAATGTCAGTGCATTGGCATCGGTGGCGAGCAGACGACGCAGCAATGTCTCGATCATCATGGTCTGCGAAGCGATCCTTCGTGCCATATTGGTACGTACGAGTTGCGGATACTCATCGACCAGGGTGAGGATGCAACTCGGTTCAGTTCCCACGATGGGTACGCCCGCGGCGACGAGGCGTGCAAGCCGATGGATGACTTCTTCCGCGCCTTGTGCCGCTTCCGCGAGGAGCCCTTTGCTGATGGCCGGTCGTCCGCAGCAGGGTAGCCGCGGACAATGCACTTCGTAGCCCGCCTTTTCGAGCAGAAACACCGCCGCACGGCCAATCTGCGGCGCGAAGTAGTTGGTCCACGTATCGACGAAGTAGAAGACCGGGCCGCGCGTGGCCGTGGGAGCGACATGCCGGGCGCGCGCACGAAACCAATCGCGGAACGTCTGTCTGGCGAATTGCGGAGGCGGTACCCGCCGATCCAAACCATACCGACTTTCGATCAGGCCGCGCATGAGACGCGATTGGCCGATCAGGTTGGCCATGCGCGGGAACCGAGAAGCCTGCGCGGCGCGGCGGGGCATATCCGCGATGAAACGCGTCTGTCGATCGACACCGTGTACCAGGTGCCGCCGCGCGAGGTACTCCGTCTTGAGCTTGGCCATGTCCACCCCGGTAGGACATTCCGTCTTGCACGCCTTACAGGAAAGACAAAGTTCCATCACCTCTCCCAGCGCCGGATCGTCCAACCCGTTAAGCAGACTTCGGTCGGAGAGTGCCGCGCGCAAGGCATTGGCGCGGGCGCGGGTGGTGTGCGTTTCATCGCCGGTCGCCATATACGAAGGACACATGGTGCCGACTAGACGCTGACGGCATTGTCCGACACCGCTGCACATTCCCGCCAGGCCGGCCATGCCACCGTGGGCGGAGAAATCGAGAAAGGTCTTCACTTTCTTCGTTTCGCCGCCGAAGTGCATTCGCAGGTGTTCCGTCATGCGATAAGGGTTGACGATCTTTCGCGGGTTGAACAGGTTGTCCGGATCAAACAGCGCTTTGACTTCCTCGAACGCGCGAATAATGGTCGGACCGTAGAGCCTTTCGAGAAAACAGGAACGGATGATGCCGTCGCCATGCTCGCCGGTGATGGTTCCGCCGAATTCGAGTGCCAGGTCGGTGACAGCTTCAGAAATGCGCCGCATTTTCTCAACGTCGTCCGGATTGCGCAGGTTGACCACCGGTCGCACATGCAGACATCCGACGCTGGCATGCGCGTAATAACTGGCGGAAACACCTTCCGCATCCAGGATTGCGCCGAATCGTTCGATGTAATCGCGCAGTCGTGACGGATCAACGGCACTGTCTTCGACAAACGCCTGCGGCTGCGTTTCGGCGGGGCGGGACATCAGCAGCCCCAGACCGCTCTTGCGCAAATTCCACACATCGTTCTGCTTGTTGCGCGGCAGCACTGCAGACGCCGCGCGGCAAAGTTGCCTGATTGCCGGGTCGGCAC
This sequence comes from uncultured Phycisphaeraceae bacterium, assembly GCA_964552515.1. Taxonomy (GTDB): domain Bacteria; phylum Planctomycetota; class Phycisphaerae; order UBA1845; family UBA1845; genus JACQXM01. Next base: position 4,759 of record CAZKIN010000086.1, on the reverse strand, counting down.
TCAACTGGCGCAATTTCTCCGCAACTTCCGCTTCTGACTCGCCGAAGAACTCAACGACCAGCAGCGCCATCGGTTCGCCCACCAGAAAGTCGCAGCGCTTTCCAATCGCCAGGTTCTGCAAGCCGGCATCAATGATCGGGCGATCAATGAGTTCCACCGCCGCCGGTTGGTGCCGCAGCGCTGCCGGCGTCACTTCGAGCGCATCGAGCACCCGATCGAAATGCAGCACCACCAGTCCCTTGTGGGTTGCAACCGGAATCAGGTTCAAAGTGGCCGACACCACGATGCCGAGCGTGCCTTCGCTTCCACAAAGTACTTTCACTGCATGTACCGGCGCTCCCGGCGGACCGAGACGATCCAGTCCGTAGCCGCCGTTACTGCGCAGGACTTTTGGGAATCGCGCTTGAATTTCCGCGAAATAGTTGTCACGAATCTGCGCCAGTCCCGTCTTGATGCGCGCGGCTTCGACGCTTTCCTTAACGTCAGCAACCGAAACCGCATCCGACGTAAAAGTGGCCACCGATCCATTCGCGAGCACCACATCCAGCGCCAGGACATGGTCCACCGTGCGACCGAACACCACGGAATGCGCGCCGCAGGAGTTGTTGGCGATCATACCGCCGATCGTCGCGCGGCTGCTGGTGGCCACGTCAGGAGCAAAATGCAATCCATGCGGAGCAAGGAACGCATTGAGTTCATCCAGGACGACCCCGGGTTCAACCACCACCGTCTTCTGCGCAACGTTGAGCGTGCCGATTCGATTCATGAAACGGGAAAAGTCAATCTGCAGACCCGCACCCACCGCGCCGCCGGTGAGTCCGGTCCCCGCTCCCCGTGCAATGATGGACATTCCCGCCGAACGACATGCCTCCACCGCCGCCACCACGTCAGCGCGATCGCGCGGAAGCAAAACACCTGCGGGAATCATTTCGTAGATGCTGGCGTCGGTGGCGTAGAGCGTGCGCGACAATCGATCAAAACGCACCTCACCTTTGACGCGCTGTGAAAGCGTCGCCTCCAATGTCGAAGCGAGGGAAATGACGGGTAGGGCGGTCGCGGCCGCGCGTTCCAAGCAGGCTACTCCTTTAGCCGAATCGTCGCATGTTGGGACACGAGGCGATGATACAGGCGCGCGACCTGTTCGGCCATGCCGCTGACCGTATGTTCCAACCGGATATGGTTCATCGCACGCCCGGCCATGGCCCGCGCGCCGGTCCGATCAGTAATCACACCGCGCAGGACTTCGGCAAGACTTTGATCTGATGCTGGATCGAAGGCGAAGGTTGTTCTGCCGGGTTGAATCGCGTCACATCCAATTTGGTCCGGACATACCACGGCCAATCCGCGTCCCATCGCCTGTAAAATGTCCATCGAAATGCCACGCCGCACTTCCGCAAACACCAGGACATCCGCCCCGCTCATTGCGTCCAGGGTATCCCCGATCGGCCGCGCAAAAGTCACTTGGGCGCTGAGATGATGATGTTTCACATATCTTCGCAGGTCACCTTCCAGCGGTCCTTCCCCCCAAAGGAAAAGCAGCGGCAGGATTCCCTGGTCCTTCAATGCCAGAAGTGCGGCCAAAAGCCGATCAACTCCGCAACCTGGTTCAAAAGCCGAAGTGCAAAGCAGGGTCGGCACCTGATCGTCATCGGAAAAGCATGCGATCGTCGCTCCCACTGGAACACCCGGATGGATCGACTCCACCAGGTGCTGGGGAAGTCGACTCTGGTTCACCGCGATCTCGCGCAGATAATTACTGCCGGCAATCCAGCCTTCGACATTCACGGCTGACCGAGCAGCCTGTCGGCAATCATCCTCTGACGAAAGCTGCACGACCAATTCGGCATCCAACTCTTCCGCGATGGTCTGTGCAAGAGTCGCCACGGACGGACTTAACGCATGGATGATCGACGGCGGACGTTCGGCCAGCGCATCGATCACGCGGCGCAGTTCCATCCGCGCAAACGGCCACGGCGCCCGGCGGTGATGAATAACTTCGAGTGCGCCTGTCGCCATCTCTTCCAGTGCATCACCTTCCGCGAACAACCGGACCGCCACCGCCTGATCAAGCAGACCGATCGCCAGTCGGCGGATCATTGGCCCCAGTCGTCGCGCCGTGGCGGTATCCGCGCACAGCAGGACGGACAACGGGATAGGTTCGCTTAATGTGCTGGTATGGACCATGTTGCTCCGGTCAGCTTGCCGCGCAGGGCATTGGGCGACGATTACGTTCGCAGCGCAGGCTCTTCCATTTGCCCGCGCCCGATCATCCTCATATTGTACCTATCGACCGGTTGAAACCGGATGCACCACGATCAAAATTTGCGCGCAGCGTAGCGGTCGCCATGCGGATTTGGCTCACGCAACTTTGCACGACCATGGGTTGGCTTTGTGAAAGTCATAGTCGGAATTGACGCTTTGGATGCCCCCTTGGCATCGTCTGTCCTCACGATCGGCAACTTCGATGGATTGCACCTTGCGCATCAGTCGCTGGTGCGGCGCGCCCGAAGTCTGGCCGGACAAGAGCAAGCGCCGGTAGTCGTGCTGACCTTCGAACCGCATCCACTCACTATTGTAGCGCCGGATCGCGTTCCACCCATGTTGACGCCCCGGGATGAGAAGTTGCGCCTGCTGGAGCAACTAGGTGCGGACCTCGTGGTCATCGCACGCAGCGAACCAGCCCTGCTCAATCTCGAAGCCGAGGATTTCGTGCGCGATGTGGTCGTGCAGCAATTTCGGCCGGTGGTGATTGTCGAAGGGTTGTCCTTTGGATTCGGCAAAGGACGAAAGGGAAATCCCCAGCTTCTGGCACGAATGGCCGACGCATCGGGTTTCCAATTGTCTATCGTGGAAGCTGTTTCCGTTGAATTGGCCGATGGTCGCTGCGAAACGGTTTCCAGTTCATTGGTGCGCAAGCTGTTAAGTGAAGGGCGGGTTGAGGACGCGTCACGTTGCCTGGGCAGACCCTACCGATTGATGGGAACAGTGGTAGTGGGGGAGAAGCGTGGTCGTGCTCTTGGATTTCCCACGGCGAATCTGGACGCGGGGTCGCAGATGATCCCCGCCGATGGCGTATACGTAGCGACGGCGTTGGTCGGAGCCAATCGATATACCTGTGCGCTGAGTATCGGTCATACCCCGACTTTTTCGGGGACTCGAAGACTCATCGAAGCACACCTTCTCGACTTCGCCGGAGACCTGTATGGCCGCCATCTCAGCGTCGATCTGCAAAGTTGGGTGCGCCCGCAGCAGACGTTTGCATCGGCGGAGGATTTGGTACGGCAATTGAAGCAAGATGTGCATACGGTGCGAAGCACGGTCGGGTTATCGCGTGCTGAATAACGGAGACTCTCTTATGGCTATCGGTGACCAACCATCTGGTGAATTCTTGAATCGACTTGGCGGCCTGAAGAAGCCCATCCTGTTCTCGCATCGCAAGCCCGACGGCGATGCGCTCGGCGCAATGGTTGGCCTGCAGCAACTGCTCATCGGCTTGGGCGCATCGCCCCAACCCTTCCTGTATGAACCACTTTCCGCGCGCTATTTCTCCATTCCGGGATTTGCCAACGTTCCCGTATGGGAGAATGGTGACAAAGTTCCCGCCGGTTGCGATGGCATCATCATCGTGGATACGTGCGCCTGGTCGCAGTTGGAACCGATCGAAAAACTGCTTCGCGGGGCCACGGTTCCCCGTCTGGTGGTCGACCACCATCAAACGCGCGACGATCTTGCGGATGACTACTGGATTGACACTTCAGCGGCCGCGACCTGCCTGATGCTGTTCGAGTTGGCCCGGCGCCAGGGTTGGAAAGTAAACGCCACGGCGGCCAACGCCTTGTTCGTCGGCATCGCGACCGACACCGGCTGGTTTCGTCACTCCAACACCGACGCCCGCGTGCACCATGCGGCCGCCGAATTGCACACGCTCGGAGTGGAAGCGGAGGTTCTCTTCGACCGCTTGTATCTGCAGGACGGCGCGCCGCGCGTACGCCTGCTGGGTGAGGCACTGCGCTCGCTCGAATTGTCCCTAGGCGATCGACTGGCTCTGACCACGCTCGATGCGGCCGCATTCGCGCGCAGCGGAGCCACTCCCGCCGACACCGAAGACATGGTCAATGAACCGCTGCGCATCACCGGTGTCATCGTCTCCGTGCTTCTCGTTCAGCAACCTGACGGCGTGGTCCGCGCGAACTTCCGCAGCAAACCGCCGCAACCGGGCCTGATTCCCGATATTGATGTGGCCGCTGCAGCCAAACATTTCGGCGGCGGCGGACATCGCCGCGCCGCCGGGGCGCGCTTTACCGTTCCGATGAACGAAGCGAAGGCGGCGGTCTTACTACATCTCGCCCCGTTGCTCAAGGCATGACCGCGGCCCCGATTCCCCGTAATGAATGCTCTAAATTCTGCGCAGCGCCGTCGTCGGATTCGTTTGCGCCGCACGCATCGCCGGAACCAGCGCCCCCAGCATCCCCACTGCACATGACACGCCCATGGCAATCACGCAGATCATCGGTGTCATACGCCGTTCATACGCAATCGCCGTCCAACTGGAGTCCGAAAGAAAATCGCGCGGCGCGCCGCTGGTCAGCGTACTCGCGAGCAACCCTACAATCGCGGCCGCAGCGCAAACCAGGAACGCTTCGGTCACAAACGAAAATCCCACCGCAAATCGCCCGAAGCCCAGCGTCCGCAGCATCGCCACTTCGCGCTTGCGACCATCCACCGCCGCGAACATCGTATTCGCCACCGCAAACACCGC
>CAZKIN010000085.1:9488-14288 GCA_964552515.1 uncultured Phycisphaeraceae bacterium | reverse complement strand
GAAGCGACGGCCGCGCTCCACGTGGCGGCAGGGGACAAGCTCTTTCTGATCGACAGTCCGGACGGCTATCGCCTTACCCCGTACGATCCGGCCTTCGCCCAACAGATGGAAGTGGCGGCCAAAGGCATGCGGAAATACCGCAACGCACTGCGTGAGCTGGCCAAGTGAAAGAGCCGAACTGGCTGACCATCGAAGCGGTGCTGGCGATGCACGGGCAACTGGTGGCCGAACATGGCGGCGTGCCCGCTGTTCGCGACCGTGGCCTGCTGGAGTCCGCCCTCGCCGCCCCGCGCAACCATTACGCCTACGGAGAACATGACCTCTGCGTCCTCGCGGCGGCCTATGCGTATGCGCTAACGCGGAACCATCCTTTCGCAGATGGCAACAAACGCATCGCCTTCCTTGCGGCGTATACATTTCTCGGCATCAATGGCCGGGAACTCACCGCCCCGGAGGAAGAAGTGGTTCACATGGTCGTGGGGCTGTCCGCCCGGTCTGTCTCCGCCGATGAGTTCGCGTCGTGGCTGCGCGAGTGCGTTGCGAAACAACCTTCACGCAAACGTCGGCCTGCCAAGCCTCTTCGTCCGAAATCAAAGGGCAAGCGCCGCCCAAGTCAGCGAGAATGAGCTTGTTTTACAGCACACTTCTCGTCGTACTTAACGAAACTCCGAAAATCGGCTACAATCCGATCTTAACGTACGAGGTATCCAGAATTCACTACGCAGGAGCATCCATGACCACCGCCACGCAGGATTTCAAAGTTGCTGATATGACCCTCGCCGATTTCGGTCGCAAGGAAATCGAGCTCGCTGAACACGAAATGCCCGGCCTGATGGCCACCCGCAAGGAGTTCGGCGCGAAGAAGCCCCTCAAGGGCGCGCGGATCATGGGCTCGCTGCACATGACCATCCAGACGGCCGTGCTGATCGAGACGCTGGTCGAGCTCGGTGCCGAAGTCCGCTGGGCGAGCTGCAACATTTTCAGCACGCAGGACCATGCGGCCGCCGCGATTGCGAAGGCCGGCACGCCGGTTTTTGCGTGGAAGGGCGAAACGCTCGAGGAATACTGGTGGTGTACCAATCAGGCTTTGATGTTCAACGGCGACGGCCCGACGCAACTGGTCGACGACGGCGGCGACGCCACGCTGCTCATTCACATGGGCTATGAGGCCGAGGAGAAATTCGCCAAGGATGGCACGCTGCCCAATCCCGACAAGGCGGACAACGAAGAATTGGCCATCATCCTCGCGCTCATCTGTAGCGAACTGCAAAGCGATCCGCAGCGCTGGCACAAAGTCGCGAAGCACCTGATTGGGGTGAGTGAAGAAACGACCACTGGCGTGCATCGCCTCTATGAACGACAGAAGGCCGGCACGCTGCTTTTCCCGGCGATTAACGTCAACGACAGCGTCACCAAGAGCAAGTTCGACAACCTCTACGGCTGCCGCCACTCGCTGGTTGACAGCATCATGCGCGCCACCGACGTCATGCTCTCCGGAAAAGTCGGCGTGGTGTGCGGATATGGCGACGTCGGCAAGGGCTGTGCCCAAAGCCTGCGCGCTCAGGGTTGCCGCGTAGTCGTCACAGAGATTGACCCGATTTGTGCCCTGCAGGCCTGCATGGAAGGCTACCAGGTGCTCACGTTGGAGGATGTCATCACGACGGCCGACATTTTCGTGACCGCCACCGGCAACCACAACATCATCACCGCCGACCACATGCAGAAGATGAAACACCAGGCGATCGTCTGCAACATCGGCCACTTCGACAACGAAATCGACATGGCCGGTTTGAAAAAGGTGCGCGGCGTCAAGAAGGTGAACATCAAGCCGCAGGTGGACAAATGGGTCTTCGCCGACGGGCACTGCATCCTGCTGCTCGCCGAAGGTCGGCTGGTCAACCTCGGCTGCGCGACCGGCCACCCCAGCTTCGTGATGAGCAACAGTTTCACCAACCAGGTGATCGCCCAGATCGAGCTGAAGCAGAACACGGCCAAGTACCAGAAGAAGGTCTACACCCTGCCCAAGCATCTGGATGAAAAGGTCGCCCGGCTGCACCTGTCCCAGTTGGGTGCCAAGCTGACGACGCTCAGTGCCGAGCAGGCGGCCTACATCAGCGTGCCGGTGGAAGGCCCGTACAAGCCGGACCATTACCGGTACTAACCGGGACGAATTGACCAGCCGTTACGCGGCCGTGGCGCTAAGGAGGCCCGCGCATCGCCGGGCATTGGCACAAAATCGGTGATTCCGTGTAAATTTAATAATTGCTAGTTTCTGGAATGTCGTTACCTCGACTCGCGGTCCGATAGTAAAAAAGGCTGTTTGGCGGATTGGGGTGTCTATTTTTTCGGCTTGCAGCGCTGGCGGGAGACGTTCCGACCTCTGGGCCCGGCCGGTCTAAGCATTGACACCCATGCGGGGTCCGCGAACAATGACGCGTTAACCATTGCGGGGATTGGTAAGAGTTCGAACGGCAACGGTCGGCGCGACCGTTCCGGGCGCGGGAATCAGCGTTACCCAACGGATAATCCTGGTGGAAAGATTGCGTAGAAGTATCAATGCCTTCCTTGCGATTGGCTTTTTGGCGCTTGGTGGGCTGGGCATGGCTTGGCTGATCAAGACCAAGCCTACGCCGTTGGTGCGCACGACGTTCTCCAGCGTCGTGGAAGTGGCCGTCGAGTCGATCCAGCCGGAGAAAGAAAGTGCCCCGATTATCGGACACGGCACCGTCCGGCCCAAGAACCAGATCAACATCGTCCCGCAAGTCAGCGGGAAACTCGTCTATGCCCACCCGGAAATGGCCCAAGGCAAGGTCATCCCGAAGGGCGAAATCCTCTTTGAAATTGACCCGACGGTCTACGAATCGCGGGTAAAGCAGGCGGAGGCCGAGATTCGCGCCTTGGAAGCCACGCTGCAGCGTCAGGCCCTGGATACCACCAGCCTGGATGAGCGTATTGCCAATGCGGAGCAGCTCGCGGCGATCGATCTGCGGGATTACGAAACCGGCCAGCGGCTGTACGAAAGCGAAAAAGTCGGCACGCAGCGCGATGTCGATGTCCTCCTGCAAAAATACCTGCGGGCCAAGGACGCGTTGGTTGAGCTGCAGTCGCGGCGTGCGACCATGCCCGCAGTCCAGATCGAGACTCAGGCGCAGCTCGACGCCGCGCGGGCGCGCCTCGTGCTGGCGGCCCATGAACTGGAAAGTACAAAGATCCGCAGTCCATTTGAAGCGCGTGTCGAGACGGTGGCCGCCCGTCAGACGCAGGTGGTGACCGCGCACTTTTCCATCGCCACGCTGACCGACATGGAAGCGTTGGAAATCTCCGTGGGTATTGATCCGCGTGAATTGCGCTGGCTGGATGAAATGGTCCGCCCGGGGGAACTGGAGCGCGATGATCGTAACGCGCTCGCCGCTCCACCGGTGACAGTGCGCTGGTCGCTTCCGGATCAGGAATTCACCTGGGAAGGACACGTCACACGTTTTGAGCGTGTCGACGAACTCAGCCGCACCGCCCGCATGGTGGTGGAAATCCGGGATATCGACATGACCGCCAAGGTGCGCAGCGGCAGCCTGCATTCGGTGCCCACGCTTTCAGTGGGTATGTATTGCCGGGCGGAACTGCCGGCCGATCAATTGACCGATGCGCTGCTCGTGCCGCGTCACGCCATTCACGACGACCGCTGGGTGTACGTTTTTGAGCCGGAAACTCAGACTCCCGACTCGAATGACGGACGACTGGGCCGTCGCGAAATTTCCATGCTGCGAAACATCGGCGATCGCGTGCTGGTGGATTACCGCGATCGGGAAGGCACCGAAGTGTGTGAACTCCGTGCCGGCGATCAGGTCGTCACTTCGCAGCTCCCGCGGCCGGTGGTGGGCATGAAGATCGCGCTGCGCCAGACGGAAGCCGTGGCTCAATCCGCCGTACCGGCCGTCACGATCGCCCCCCGGGCGGTCCTTGCCGCGTCGCGATAGCTCCTGAAACCGTCAATCATCTGTCACCATCTTTGACGCGGAAACCTACTTCGGAATGCTCGGCGGCAGGGTGATTCGCTCTGCGGGCCGGAGCGCTTCGGCAGGTACGAAAGTTCCATCCTCCCACTTGATCCACACCAAGGCAGGATCATCCAGTGTTTCCGCGAATTGAACCCGATAGGAAATCGCCGCAAAGCCATCGACCTTGTCCACATGCACGGTCATGCCTTCCAGTTTGATGACCTCGCCGGCCTTGAGCGGGAAGTCCTCGCCGCGGAACACCCGATCGATGGGTGGATAGAGCAGCGGTCCGAAAGGCTCCACGCGCAGGGTGTGATCGTCCAGACACTCGATGTGCACACCGGCCAGGCTCGGCGACAGGATGCGTAGTCGCGGAATCGGCTCGTTGAGCAGGGCCAACCGCATCGGCAAATGAGCGACGTTAAAGGCACTCGCGTTATTCAGGATGACCACCGTTTTGGCGGGATCGTGGGGCACCAGGTCAACCGGAATGTCGAACTGCCGCGTGATACGTTTGGGCCCCAGCGGCATCGTCGCCCGGATGGGGAAGGCAATTCCCGCAAACACCAGGTGAAACGACAGCAGCGCGGCCGCGACCCATCGATGGCGGGAAGGAGTTGTCGCCCCTGCGATTTCCGTGGTGGACAGGTAAATCGTCCGCGCGATCAAGCCCATGATCCCTACGGTCACGAGCATCAGGTTGCGATCGGAAGGGGTGACCGTACTGGCGGGTAGCGCGGAAATCAGTGCGGCGAGGGCAAGGAACCGCGAGCTGCGATCCCGGACCAGCCACTTCCCCGCCCAG
>CAZKIN010000085.1:2219-9388 GCA_964552515.1 uncultured Phycisphaeraceae bacterium | reverse complement strand
CGGTCCATGACCAGGGAAAATGCAAAGAGGAACGCGCAGGTGGCCGCCGCTCCTTCTCCGCACAGCAGGGCAATGAGCAGCCAGGCGCTGGTTCGGCATGCCGCCGCCCAGTTCACCGGCTGGTCGGGGTGGGCAGTCGCCGGGAATCCGCGTTGATGCGCGTCGATCGCCAGGACGCCGAACAGTGTCGTAAGTATGGCACTGCGGTTGGCGATCCATCCGATCGGTGTCGCATGTGTGTCATCCATCGCATAGAGCAGCGCCGCGAGGACGCCCCAGGCCGCGCCGCCGGAAAAAGAGCGAAAAAAGCGCAGGGTGACGCCCGCCAGCAATACATACCAGAACAAACTCTGCGCGTGCATCAACACCGGCGATTCCGGCCACAGGCGATAATCCAGCCAGTGCGTAAGGGAGGTGATCGGCCGCAGGAAGCGCGATTTGACCTGCGGATGCGTCCACCAGGGTAGCGCGCCGCGCTCGACCATTCGCCACGCCATGCCCTGCCCGCCGTCCAGAAAGTGAAAGAGCCCGGCAGGTGTCGGCGTGTTGGGCAATCCCAGCTCTCGCGCCCGCTCGGGGTATTGCAGGGTCAGCTTGTGGACGAGATCGTCACTTTCCCAGCCGACGAACAGGACCGGGAGCGGCAGGACCATCGCCAGCAGCAGGATGATCTTCGTTATGTCCCCAGTGCCGAGGAATCGCCACAGGCGCTGATAGGGGTGCCGCGACATGGCACCCGCCGTCTGCGGTGCTGGCGCGATTTCTTCATTAGAGAGTGGTTTGGCCACGGGATGACAAGATACCGTCAGCCGCGCGGCGTGCCAATTGCTGCTGCCACCAGGTTACGTCAGTTCCACGTCCCAGTAGGCATTATCCAGAAACTGCTTCCACGACGCGTAGCGATCGTCGGACAACTTGATGCTCACCACCGGGTTGCGTTTCGGCTTGACCGCCGGCTTGATAAGCCGGATGTGCGCTTCCGCGGGCGTGCGTCCGCCCTTGCGTACGTTGCACTTTATGCATGCGCAGACCAGGTTCTCCCACGAGCTGTTGCCGCCGCGCGAGCGCGGAATGATGTGGTCGAGGCTCAGCTCCGACGTTGTGAAGCGTTTCCCGCAATACTGGCAGGTGCTGGCGTCGCGCGCGAAGATGTTCCGCCGGTTTAATTTCACGTCGCGCTGCGGAAGTCGCGCATAGGTCAGCACCCGGATGATGCGCGGCACCGCGATGTCAAAGCGCACGGTATGGATCCAGTCGTGCTGCGCCGGTTCAAACTCGCGGCGAAACGCGCTGAGCGCGGCCCAGTCCTCAAAGTTGTACGATACATACCGGCCATCCTCCACGTGGACGATTTCCGCCACGGGACTTAGCGTCGCGTCGCGCTTGAAGAGCATCATGAAGGCGCGGCGCACACTGACCACGCGCAGGGCCATGTAATGCGCATTCAACAACAAGACATTGCTATCCAGATGCGAGCCGGAGTTAAGGGCGCTTGCGGTTGGGAAGGTGACACCTCCATATCCGCCCAAGAGGCTGCAGCCGACGGGCCGTTGACGGCGCCGAATCGGCACTCACCACCGGGACGCCAAATTCTAGGTCTTTTCACCGGCGAACTCAATCCGAAAATTGGTCGCAATCCGCATGAGATTCCGGCCAGGCCATCCGCAGCGCATTCTTAACCGACAATTCACAGGAATAGCGTAATGCGGTGGACCCGATAAATCATGGAATGACATCCCGGACCGGCGTGAATTGCGGAATCGGCGCGGCGCCGAAATTCGGAAGCTGCTCCGTTGCGTCGACGCGCGCCCGATGGAACGCAATGATCGACTGCACCGCATCGGGCACGTCATCGGTCACCCGCACCAGATCAAGGTCATGTGGAGAAATGTAGGCGTTCCCCACCATTTCCTTGTTCATCCAATCGAGCAGCGGACCCCAGTACGCGGAGCCGAAGAGGATGACGGGAAAGCGGTGCGTACGGTGCGTCTGAATGAGCGTCAGTGACTCAAAGAATTCATCCAAGGTCCCGAATCCGCCGGGGTAGCAGATGAACGCCACCGCGTACTTCACGAACATCACTTTCCGCACGAAGAAATATCGAAAGCTGAGTGGTACCGTTTGATAAGGGTTCGGCTTCTGCTCCTGCGGCAATTCGATGTTTAGGCCGACGCTCACGCCACCCGCCTCCACCGCGCCGCGGTTGGCCGCCTCCATGATGCCCGGTCCGCCGCCCGTGATCACCGAAAAGCCCGCGTTCACCAGCTCCGCGCCCAGATGTCGCGCTGACTGATAGAAGGAATCCTCTGGTTTGACCCGCGCCGAGCCGAAAACGGAGACCCCGCGGGCCACCCGCGACATGCTGTCAAATCCCTCCACGAATTCCGCCATGATGCGGAACATTCGCCAAGTTTCATCACTGGCCCGGGCGGGAAATGGTTGTGGGGAGAGCATGAATCCTCCGGAAGTCGCCGGTCCGCAGCGACCCATGTAAGAAATGGTCGATACTTCGTGTGCCGAACAAACGGAAACGCCGACCATTTTGGTTGACACCTTTGCGCTGCAAACGCTACCATTTTGCAGGGTGGCTGGGAAGTCCGGCGGATGGTCCTTTCCTCCAAGTGTGAAAACGCCGAAGGGAATCCAGGTTTTCTCCCTCCACCGTCCGAACAGGGATTAATGCCATGACTATGAATCAAGCCGTTACCGAAAAATGTGTCACGTATCGGGCAGTTGCCCTGTCTTTACTGGGGTTGTTGTTCGCTGCCCCCGCGGGACTTTTGGCGGCGCCGCCCGGCGAGGAAGTGATGAAACCGGATACGCTCGCCCGCGTGAAGAAGGCCGCCGTCATGGTCTTCACCGCGCGCTCGGAACGCGAGAAAGGCGATACGCCGATCGGTTCCGGTTCAGGATTTTTTATCAACCACACCGGACTGCTGATGTCCAACAACCACGTGGTGGACCCGACGCACATGAAGAGCGCCGAGGAGCGCCAGCAGTTTCATTACACCGCTGGACGGCTGACTTGGACCGTCATTACGGATGCGGGAACTGACGGCGAAAAAACATACGAGGCGATGGTGCTGTTTCAGAATCAGTGGGCCGATCTGGCCATTCTGCAGGCTTATGAGAAAGATGATGTCAAGCTTAAGACACCCAATTACTTGCCCTTGTTGCCCGAATCGCGTTTGCAGGATCGGCTGAAGGTCTGGGCACTCGGATTTCCCGGTGGCGATCAGCAGCGCACCGTCCAGGAAAAACATCCTGAGGTGTCGATCACCAATGGAAACGTACTTACCGCGCCGCGTACGCCGGGCGGACGCATTCGCATGGTCTACACGGACGTGGTCGCGCGGCCGGGAAACAGCGGTGGACCCATGGTGGAAGCTGACGGCTTCCTCGTCGGCGCGGTGACGCTGATGAAACCGCCGGAAGGTCGCGAGGACAGCGGCGGCGCCAATTACAGCGCGCTCGTCCCCGCCCGACTGGCTCTGGACATGATTCGCTACGCTTTCGCGCTCGGCAAGATTCCCGCCGGCTCCGATATTACGCCATTCATGGACGCGCTCACCCGGCCGGATGGCTTGCTGAATATTCCCGAATATGCCCGTCGTGCCGATCAGGAGGTTCTTTATTTCTCCGACGGCGACCGCATTTTTGGCGAAGTCGATTCTCCCAACATCACGTGGGAATCACCGATGGGGAAGATCGAAGTGCCCGTGTCCGCCATTGCCTATGTGATGAGCAACGATGACGGCTCGCACCTTTTCCTCGAGGGCGGAAATCGCATTTCCGCACCCAAGAGCACGGCGACTTTCAAGTTCAAGTCCGATGGCCAAAGCGTGGACCAGCCGTTTGATAAGGTTGCCGTCATTGCATTTCGTACCGGCGATCGCAAAGTGGAGCTACCGAAGTCCACGGCGTATGTTCTGGATACCAACGTGGCGCACCTCATTCTGACAGATGTAGAGGGCGACGCGCCGTTTGTCGGAAAGCTCGGCAAAAGCGGCATCAAGTTCGGCGACATCTCGCGCCTGTATAAGCAGGAGGACGGCCAGCAAGTGCTCACGCTCGTCGACGGTCGGCGCATGACCGGCAAGTTCGAGGCGGGCGGCATCAAAGCCAAGATCGCCTCCACCGGAACGCCGATCGAGATTTCGCTCGCCAATGTTGATCGCGCCAACGTGGAAGTTGCTGTGTTCAACGCCGCCGGAAGCGGGCTGACACTGGACGGCGTACTTTCCAATCCCGAACCGGATATCGCCAAAGTTGCGCGCAAGTTTCAGACCGAAGACGCCGCTTCGGCACGCAAATCGCTCGATGAGTTGCTTGCGTCCGCCGAATTCAAGAAGGCATCTGAAGTGAAAAAAGAGCAGGCCCGGCTGCTGGAAGCGAAGTGCCTTTTGATGGAGGGAAAATACGCCGATGCCCAGAAGAAGTTCAAAGCCCTTTCCAAGGCTGGCGATTCCAATATTGGCGCGTATTGCGACGCCGCGGTGAATGTCCTCAAGAAACATGGCGACAACAAATTCGAGGGCAAACCGCTGAGTGATAACGTGGCTTTCCGTGCCGCCGGTGCGGCGCTCGGCTTCGAAGCGGTGGTCCAGGCACGCACCACCATTAAGGATGCACGCGGTATGGAAGGCGATAAGAGCGAGTTCAAGACGCTGCGCCCGCAGATCGACAACCTGGAAAAAGTGTTGCCCGGGGCGGCCATCTTTGTCGGCAGCGATGCCGATGACGAAATGATCCGCCTGTGGAAGTTGGGCGTTCGTGCCGCGGAGCGCGAAATCGCGCGGATTAACGAATGGCTCGGCGAACGACCGGACACTGGCGGCGGACGCGGGTCGAGTGGAAGTACCGGCACGGCACGTTTATCGGCGCCAGCGGGGGTGTCGCCGGATCAACTGCGCATGCAGCGGGAGAAGGCGCAGAAGGCGGCCATGGAGTATGTGGGCAAGCTGTTTGATTACGGGTTCCATATTGATGATCCCGATGTGCAGGAATTGAAGGAAAAAACCGCACCGGGCATCGCCGAAAAGTGAGCGGAACAGACCACCGGGATCAGGTTGCCGCTGCCGTGCGTGTCGCCATCTTGACGGTGAGTGACACGCGCACAAGGGGAAACGACCATAGTGGCGGCACCATTCATCGTTTGGTGACCGATGCGGGTCATCTGGTTGTTGAATACCATTTGCTGCGCGATGAGCCGGACAGCGTTCGCGAATGCGTGCACTCTTGGTGCGCGCGCGGCCATTGTGATGCGATCCTCATCACCGGCGGAACGGGGCTTGCGAATCGCGATACCACCATCGAAGCGGTGGCCTCGATATTTGCAAAGCACATCGACGGCTTTGGTGAACTTTTCCGCATGCTCAGTTTCGCGGACATCGGGGCCAATGCCATGCTCTCGCGTGCGGTGGCCGGCACCTGCGTAAACACCGTGATTTTCTGCATGCCCGGATCAACCGCCGCCGTGACCCTCGCCATGGAGAAGCTCATCCTTCCCGCGCTTCCGCATGTGACGGCGCTCGTGCGGCCGGGGCAACTGCGTCCGTCGTAGCGACTGAACGTCATTGGTGCCTGATGCGGGGCACTGTTCGTGCTTGCATGATCACTGAACATCAACTGCCTTTTCTCGCTTGAACGTTCTCTTACACGGATTAAATGGCAGGAATGCGGCGATCGGAGTCAAAGACCAGTCAGCAGGAATCTTCACCCCGCGCAGTTCCCGCGGCGACCTGGAAAAAATGGTGGATCTCCGCCTTCATTTCACTCGGCAATGTGTACCGGCGGATGCTCGCCCTGTTTTTCGCGATCATGGGTCCGCAGCTTGCGTATCACATGACGGCCTGGGGAGCGCGGCTGGTGTACAACCTCCTCGATCCGCTGCGCTTGCGCAGCGAAGCACAGGCGAAGGCGGCGTTATCCGCACATGTTCCCGCTGGTGAAATTCCGCACATCGCGGCGCGGGCGTTCATTCATCGCACGTGGAATCTGACTGACTTGATGCTGGCATCCTGGCGGCTGAATGCCGCAACTTATGAGCGCCAGGGTGGGCGCATCGCCGAGCCATTCTTAAGCCGGCTGTTGCAGCGACAGCAGGACATGAAAGCAACCATTCTGCTTTCGCCGTACTACGGGTCGTTTGATTTGCTGCCGATTTTCCTCGGCTACAACGGAATTCGCGCGACCGTCATCTACCGTCCGCACGCCAACCGCGGCTTTGATGTGTATCGCCGCAACATTCGCGGCCAGAGCGGTTGCGAGATGGTGCCGGTGGAAAATGCGGCACAGCGTTTGGGACAGGTGCTTGGCACTGGTGGAACGGTGGCATTGATCACGGATCACCATGTCGAAGAGCGCGGTATGCCGGTTACTTTTCTGGGCCTGCCGACCAAAGTATTGCGCTCGGTCGGTTTGCTGGCGTGGCGCTACGAGGCCGATGTGGTGGTGGCCGCGCTGCGGCGAGCTGCGCAACCGTTTCAATTCAACTTCGTCGTTGGTGATGTGATGCATTATGCGGATGCGGCCGGGCAGGACGACGCGGTGGAATACATTACCCGGCGCTACTTGCGCGCGATGGAGAAGTTGATTCTCGAAGAACCCGCGCAATACCTGTGGGCCTACGCGCGCTGGGGCGAGCAGCTTGCCCAACAGGTCACCGGCGAACTTGAAAGCCCCAAGGGTTGACGCGATTACAAAGATTCGAGAGCTCAGCCGACCGTCAGCTGTCACCGTCGGAATCAGAGTCCGAGTCGCCGCCGGGTATGAAGATCACGCGCATGGACGATGCCAGCGCCTTCCGCGAGAACGGGAAACCCAGCATGAACATCACCAGCGCCGCAAACCACAGGCGAAACCGACCATGCAGCCAGTTCATAGGACTGTTCCTTTCGACCGCCCCCGCTTAGCAGGGGCGAAATCCGACTCAACGACAACCATGCTTCCGCTATTATTTGCAGACAGCGCCGCAGTTTCAAGGTTAGTGAGAGGCGGCGGATTCCACCCGAAAATTACTGGTTTCAAACCGCGGTGCGCATCAATTCGACCAGGGTCCGGTGCGCCTCGGGTGCGCCGGCGACAAACGGGATGTCCTCCTCGGAATGGCGGGTCAGGTCGAACGGAACAACCGGGCGGCCACCCACGTCGGAGATGATTCCACCGGC
>CAZKIN010000085.1:0-2119 GCA_964552515.1 uncultured Phycisphaeraceae bacterium | reverse complement strand
TCAGGTCGAACGGAACAACCGGGCGGCCACCCACGTCGGAGATGATTCCACCGGCTTCGGTGACCAGCAGTGCGCCTGCGGCGATGTCCCAGATTTTGCAGCGCTTGGCGAAGGCGACGGCGATGGCGCCGCTGGCGGCCCAGCAGAGGTGCATGGCCGAGGAGCCGACGTTGCGATAAATGAAATTCGGCGTGTGGATGATTTTTTCCAGGATACGCGTGGTCAGCGGTTCCTTGGTGGAAGGTCCGCCGATGAGCCAGTCTTCGCGCGGGGGGGGCTGGCGGACGGCGATGGAGTGACCGTTAAGTGTCGCTCCATGGCCCAGCGCGGCGACATACAGTGCGTTTTGGTTGTGTTCGCAGATCGCAGCGGCAACGGGCACGCCGCCGTCGAGTACGGCGATGGACGTGGCCCAGCAGGGAAAGCCGGTGATGAAATTGCGGGTGCCGTCGATGGGGTCGATGACCCAGCAGTAGCGCGCTGCACCGGGTTTGAGAAAACCCTTAATGGTGACCGTGGATTCCTCGGCGAGCACGGCGTGGTCGGGAAAATGAGCGGAAATTCCCGCGAGAATGTGCTCCTGCACGTCCTTGTCGGTCTGTGTCACCATGCTGTCATCCGACTTGCGGGCGAGCGGAAGCTGCCGCGCGCGGGGTCGGGCGATTTCTCCGGCCTCCCGCGCGAGCCGCAAGGCGAGTTTGAGCATGGGCTGATGGTCCGTCGTGGTCATGCGTCCGATCATACGGCGAGGGCCGCGACGGCCCAAGCGCGACGAACGCGGAGGAGAATTCAAACGTAGTATTGAATAGCGGAGAAACATCATGAATATCCTTTCCTACATGTACGTGCACGGCGGGTTGCCGCACCGGATTCGGCTGATCATCGAGGGGCTGATCGCGTTTCTGATCGCGTGGCTGTGGACCCGGCCGATCGGGTAGCCGGGGCACTTTACGCCCACCGTATATACACCAGGGGTGGTTGCGCGCGAGGCGCGCCACGCCGTAAGTGGTTATTTCATCATTGTTTATGATTGTTCGGCGCGGAAATTGCGGTGGGGAAATGGGTAAACTGGTATGTGGCAGCGGCGCGACGAGAGGTCGCTGCGAAGGGTGCAGTGAACCCAATTCTGGAGTGCCATATTGGTGGCACTTCAGACGCACTTGATGGTGACTGTTAACGCACACTCTCTGCGCGGCCGCCAATTATGACAAGTGAGCGACACCCAGAAAAGCCTGTAAAATCAGCGTTTTGCGAAGACTGCCGTTGAGTCGTAATTTTCATGGCCGCGTGTTGGCGCGCCGGGGCTCGTTTTTGAAATTTTAAAGCGCAATGAGGGAAGGTCGGCGGGAGCGCACCACGGGGAGTGACGGACGCTAAACTATTTATGCATAAAGAGTTATGAATTGCCCGGTGAGGTTTGGGAAGGCGATGGAGACGCGGAAGGGAGTACCGCGAAGGTGTCTGAGGCATGACACAACAGGTGCGCAGGAGGGCGCAATTCCACCACCCCGGGCGCCGCCATGCGCGAGCCGTGAGGTAGCTGCCCGCATGCTGTACCAGTGAGAGGTTCCAGGGTTGCCGGCACGGAGCCCATCGAAATGGGTTGACTTTGTACACCACTCCTTCATTCCTATCACACGTCACTACTTACACTCCGGCTTGAATCTGGACGCGATTTCGAGTAGCATACGTATTCCATAGGGTTAACAAGTTTGAGGACCGGCTGTCACATCAGAAGCAGGCTGGTATTTTGGCAGGGCGTCGGGGAGGGACGAATGAATCAAAGATGGTTTGGATCAGGCGCGGCGCAATTGACGTTGGTGGTCGCCGGAGTTTTTGCGATTTGGTGCCAGGGAGTGGCACTTGGGCAGAAGAGCGCAGCGCATGAGGAACCGAACAGTTCGCCCGGACCCGAGCGGGTGAGCACGCAGAGGCATCTCCAGCAAGACGGCCAGATACTCCACGCCAAGGCGGGCCCGGTCGCGGAAAAGGTTGTTTATCGAAATGTACAGGCCAGCCAGGTTCTGACCATCGGCGCGGCGAACCGAACGGTGGCCGACGATCTGAACACGAACGCATTTTCCGGGTGTCAACTGACGCGCTATCAGGTGCGGGTGAA
>CAZKIN010000084.1:10592-14501 GCA_964552515.1 uncultured Phycisphaeraceae bacterium | reverse complement strand
GGTTGCGCTGGCCACAAATCGTTGCAGGATGGGCAGCGCGAAGGCCGCCGTCTTGCCCGTACCCGTCTGGGCACTGGCCACAATGTCCCGCCCGGCGAGAACTTGCGGGATGGTGGCGGTCTGGATCGGGGTGGGTTCGCGGTAGCCGGCCTCATTCACCGCACGCAGCAGCGGCTCGGAAAGCCGCAAATCAACAAATGACATCTACAAAATCTCTCAAAAATCTCAGGCGAAGATGTGTCGGACGCGCCTTGCGTCTGGCTTCAGACATCGGTACCTGTGCTTGCTACCGATGGCTCATATTTCCACAGGTTGCTCCACTATGTTACCGTATCCCTCCCAATTAATCAAACTCCGACCGGTCGGCCGCGCTCGAACCGGGGTTTTTGGCCCTTCCCGCTTGCCTTTTCAACCGCGCGCCACGAAACTCACACCCCGCATTCGTTCCGCATCGTGAATGTGATTCTGGTAATCCTCTGGAGCCGTTTGTCATGAACCACGACGCCCCTGCTGCACAGACCGACGTCCCCGCACACAAGCCCTACATCCCCGCCGAAGCCAACATTCCGGAGCTGGGACTCGGACCCATCGTCGTCGGCGCGATCCTCGGCATCATCTTCGGCGCGTCCTCGCTTTATCTGGTGCTGCGCGTCGGCATGACCGTGTCGGCCTCCATTCCCATTGCGGTCTTGTCCATTACCTTGTTTCGCATCTTCCGGCCGATGATGGGCCGTAACGCCACCATCCTCGAAAACAACATGGTGCAGACCACCGGCTCCGCGGGCGAGTCCATCGCCTTCGGTGTCGGTGTCACTATGCCGGCACTGATCATTCTCGGCTATGACCTGGAAGTCATGCGCGTCATGCTGGTGGCAGTGCTCGGCGGACTACTCGGCGTGCTCATGATGATTCCCCTGCGCCGGGTCTTCATCGTCAAACAGCATGGCAAGTTGCTTTATCCCGAAGGTGTCGCCTGTGCCGAAGTGCTCATGGTCGGCGAGAAGGGCGGATCATCGGCGGTCACGGTCTTTACGGGATTCTTTTTCGCATTCCTCTACCAGGTAGCCATGCTTGCCTTGAAGCTATGGCACGAAATCCCCAAGGGTTTGCTCAAGACTTCCACCTTCGAATTCAAAGGCGCCCAGGTATCGCTGGAGGCCAATCCCGCACTTTTGGGAGTGGGATATGTCATCGGTCCGCGCATCGCTTGCATCATGGTGGCCGGCGGCGTGCTTGCATCATGGCTTCTGACACCGGCCATCGTGCTTTTTGGCGAGGGTCTCGCGGAGCCGCTCTATCCCGCGACCAAATTGATCCGCGACATGTCGTTGAAGGATATCTACGACGCCTATGTGCTGTACATCGGCGCAGGCGCGGTCGCCGCGGGAGGCATCATCAGTCTTGTTCAGGCATTACCAACCATCTTCGGTTCCGTGAAATCTGGCTTGGGGGACATCGCAAGCCGACGTGAAAACACCGGTCCGGTAATGGCCGCATCGCGTCTCGATCGCGACATGTCGATGAAGGTCGTCCTTTTCGGCTGCATCGGGCTCATCCTGGCCATTTCCGTGGCTCCAATGCTCCACATGAACTGGGCCGGAGCGCTGATGATCGTCGTATTCGGCTTCCTGTTTGTAACGGTGTCCGCCCGCCTGACCGGCGAAATCGGGTCCTCTTCGAATCCCATTTCCGGCATGACCGTCGCGACCCTGCTCTTCACGTGTCTCATTTTTGTATACATGGGATGGACGGGCGACACCCATCGCGTCGCCGCCATTTCCGTGGCCGCAATCGTTTGCATCGCTTGCTCCAACGGCGGAACCGTGGCGCAATGCCTGAAGACCGGCTTTATCGTTGGCGCCACGCCACGGTCACAGCAGATTGGTATCCTTGTTGGTGCCTTGACCTCCGCACTGGTCATCGGCGTCACCTTGCTCATGCTCAACAGCAATTCGACCGTGTACAGCAACAAGGAAATGCCCGCGGCCACCGTCGACGTATCGAAAATCAGCGGCAGGGAAAAAGTGAAGGGGCATCATGCCGCCGAAGATACAAAGGAATATGGCGTCGTTCAGGTTAAGGCCGGCGAATATGCCGGAGTGACCGAAGGCAAATACCTCGTCGACGACAATGGCAAGATTCAATACCTCGTCGATCCAGGCATCAATGGCCGTCTTGAAGTGCGTGACGATGGCACCACGGTTCAGAAATATAACAACCCCAAGGCGCGACTCATGTCATTCATCGTTGACGGCATTCTGACACAAAAGCTACCGTGGTCATTGGTGCTGCTGGGAGTTGCGATCGCCATTGTCCTGGAACTCAGCGGAGTACCTTCGCTGCCGTTCGCGGTCGGAGTGTACCTCCCGCTTTCCGCCTCAACACCGATCTTCTGCGGGGGCGTCGCGCGATGGCTCGCCGACAAATGGGCACGACGCAGCGCCGCCGAATCTGAAATGAGTTCCGGCGTGCTGCTCTCTTCCGGCTATATCGCGGGCGGGTCCATTGCCGCCATCATGGTAGCCATGCTCGCGGTTAATTCGGATTGGCAAACAAAACTTGATGTCGGAAAGAAGTGGTTGGGACCGCTCGCAGAATCCAACATGCTTCCGCTGGTTCCGTTTGGAATCATGATGCTCCTGCTGATCCTCGTCGGCGCAGACAAACTACTGCGCTCTAAATAAGATCAGCGACGGCGCTCCAATGGTCAACGTGCGATACCGGGCCCAACAAACGGGCTGGTCGCGCTGCAATCGAAAGTCGCGGACTGGAAATGCCCCACCCGGACAAGATAAACCTCGCCGAGAAATTCGCGCTATTCAGCGACCATTGGTCCCCGCGCATCATTGGCGAACTGAACGGCCAGCAGGTCAAACTCGCCAAGTTTTCAGGGCCATTCGTCTGGCACCATCACGAAAACGAAGACGAGCTCTTCCTCGTCATCCAGGGCCGCTTCCGCATGGAATTTCGTGATGGAATCGTTGACCTGGAATCCGGGGATATGCTCATCGTCCCGCGCGGCCTCGAGCACCGCCCCGTCGCCGACGCCGAAGTGCACGTCCTCCTCTTCGAGCCCGCGTCCACGCTCAACACCGGCAACGTCCGCAACGAACGCACCGTGGATCAACTGAAATCCGTATAGAACGAATGCGACGTGCCGCCCATCTGACACTAGTAGGACAATAAATGCCGCTCTGGCTATAACGTCGACACCTCTCTTCGCTGCCGCATCCCACTGACGATGGCCAGCATCCCCGCCGCGGCGAGCACCAGCACCAGTGGCTCCACCGGCAGTCGATACCGCGCCATCATTAGACACACATAATAGGGCAGCGGAAAAATCACCAGCGTGAGCACCAGCACCATAGCCCTCCGTCGCCGCAACAGCACCCACACCGCACCGACCAGCGCCAGCATTCCGGGCACCGTAAACCCAATGAACTTCAGCACCGACTGCCCCCAGCTTCGATCATGCGCAAACCGCCCCCACCAAAACCACCGCACCCGATCGACGGTTCGCCGCGCAAATTCCTGCGGATTCTCATGCAGCCACTGCCGCACTTCGCGCCCGCACTGCTTGAAATACGGATACTCCCCTACCGCCACCAGTCGCCCCCCCTCTTCCGGATCAAACACCGGATGTCGCATTCGCATTCCCGTGTCCGAAACTCCATACCCATTCGACCACGGCGCATTGCCAGACCACATCTCAAACGGCAGGTTCCCGCGCAGGTAAAACCACTCCCCAAACGTCGACCGATTCCGCACCGACCACGGCGCTAGCATTACGCCAAATCCCACCAGCACCGCCAGTACATACGGCACGCACGAAGTGACAGGTATGCGTCGCCGCTGATGCGGCCCGCACAATCCCCACAGCACCCACACCGGATAACAAAGCGTAAAACA
>CAZKIN010000084.1:7457-10492 GCA_964552515.1 uncultured Phycisphaeraceae bacterium | reverse complement strand
GGCGCGGCCGTCAGCTGGTCAAAGCCAATCAGGTAAACCATGCGCAGCGACAGGGATAGGCCAAACACCAGCCACGCCTGATGCTGGGCGGAAAGATGCACGAATCGGTTCCAGAATTGATACATGGGTAATTTGATATGGGTTGCATTGCGACCGACTATCGAGTCGGCTTGAAACTTCAATTGGCCCGCGCGCCAGTTCAGAATGGGCTAAGTAGATCGGAGGGACCAGCGGTTGGCAAACACAATCTTCCCGATGACCAGAAGTGACAGCGTAAACACGATGACTCCCCAATCTGAAACCGCCGGGACCAGCGTGCAGATGCGATCGCAGGAAATAGTCGGCGGAGCCGCGCTGCTGGGGCAATCGTCAGCATTGAAATACGGCACCGAATCCCCGGTGTCGGTCACCAGAATCGTCAGTGCCGGATTGACGTCATCAAACAGGCAAATCAATTCATCGGGAAAACCGGTGAATTGAAACGTCAAACAGGCCAGCGTTGTCGCGTCATCCGCTGCATCACCCGGTGAAGTCGATACGGCATAAAACACCTCGCCGGTCGTATTATCCACGCGCTGAGTCACGGGCATCGTAAACGGAGAATCCGGATCGCAGTTCGCTCCCGGTTGCACGGAGATCAATTGCAGACCGCTCGCATCAAACTGCACGGAGAACTGTGCACCAATGATATTCTGGTCGCTGTCGCCCAGTTTGATACGCACCAATCCGTGCCCCTGCGGAACCCGGCATTCGGCCTCGGCCTCCACACACAAACTCGGCAACATGCACCCCGACCCGCGGCACACGCCGTCAACACAATGGTCCGCCGTTGTGCAGGCAGCCCCATCGTCACACTGCCCGCCCTCATTGGTCGGCTCAATGAAGCAAAGCCCCGTCTCCGCGTTGCACACCCCGCGCTGACAATCAGAGTCGAGCACCCCGCAATCCGCCGAATCCGGAGTACACACGCAGCCGATGTCTGACTCCACCGTGTCACATGAAAGCTGAGGCAGACCCGACCCTGGACAGTCCAGGCTGTTGTCCACCGCTACCGCCAATCCGTGATTATCCGAAAGTAGCGTGCTCGTGGGATTGTCTCCCGCCTCCACGCAGATTTCCGTATTCGCCGTGCCGATCTGCAGGAACCGCAGGCAGGCCACCGTGGCCATCTGCGCGGTGCCCAGCTGACCAATAAACGGATTCACCGCCGATACGATGAATGCATGGCCGGACGGTTCATCTAGGGAACTAAACACTTGCAGTGAAAAAGGAGATGTCGGATCACAGTCATTTCCCGGCCGCATGGAAACCAGTTGCAGAATTGCCGGATCGTAGGTAACCATGACCTGCGCGCCGATGATGACTTCCGGACCGGCGCCGATCGTGACTTTCACATCCACGAAATCAAAGCAGGCCGCCTGCGCATCCAGGCAAAGGCTGTGTGCCCCCTGACAAAGTGGAGTCACCAAGGCCAGCGACAACCACGCCAGTACGCGCGGAACCCGGTTGGATGGTACCCGTCGCTGCATCTTCCCCTCTCCCCCTGCCCAATCACTGTCACCTGACTCGTATCATTTTAACAATTCCAAACACAATTCACAACCGCAATTATTCTGGCTTGCGGTTCGCTTTCACCCTGAAAATCTGCATTTCGCCCAAGAAAAAGGCCCGTCAGCCATGAAGCTGACGGGCCCGTGTTAAGCCCTTATCCTTGGAATGCGGAGTGATTAGCCCGCCTTTTCCATCTTGTACTTCACGCCGCAACCGTACGGCTTCGTCGTCGGGGTCGGAACCGCCGAACCGGCGAGCAGTGCATTGACGGCTTCTTCAACGTAGTTCTTCGTGTCGCCGCGGCCTTCGCCGTCCGGCTTGTTGTCGATCGCGCCCTGATAAGCCAGAACGCCCTTCTGATCGATCACGAACACGTGCGGCGTGGTCTTCGCGCCGTACGCCTTGCCGATCTTGCCCGGAGCATCGAGCAGCGTCGGGAACGGCAGCGCCTTCTCGGTGTTGAACTTCTTGATCGAATCGGCCTTGGTCTCGCAGAAATGGCTCGAGTCGATGCCCAGCCACACCACCGGCTTGCCCTCGAACTTCTTCATCGTGTTGCTCGCGGTCTTCGCATCCGCATGACGCTTGCACACCGGGCACTCGTGGTTCATCCACTCAATGACCACGATCTTGCCGGCATAGTCCGACAGCTTGTGCGTCTTGCCTTCGGTATCCTTCAGCTCAAACGCGGGGGCCGGCTTGCCGATTTCCGCACCGGCCGTCGCGGCGGGCTTGTCCTCAGCCAACACCGGAAGCGCGAACGCAAACATACCCACCAACACCAGACCCTTACGAATGTTCATTGACTTTCACTCCACATCAAACCTGAATTGACAACTCGATGGCGCATGCCATCCTCACATTGTCCATTGTCGGATTGTACGAATGAAACGCCGAGGCGGCAGATAGTGCGCCTCCGCCATCCTCCTTGTTACATCTTTGATGCAATCGCACAAACGAGCGACCGACAGTCCGCAACACGAAATTCACCTGCCCACTCAAATCGTTACTCCTTACCCCACATGGGTTTACGCCAATGTTTGCTTGGGCTTGCCTAAGGCTACTTACGTCGCTCACCGGGAACGCTCCACCCGAGTCATCGCTCATTCGCCCGCGGAAAAGTAACGTACGGCCATGAACAAACCATCCGCCATTTGCCTGCTCTCCGGCGGCATCGACTCGGCCGTCACCACCGCGATTGCCTTCGCGCGCGGGTTTGTACCGCACGCGCTGACGTTTCAATATGGACAGCGGCATGCGATCGAAGTGCAGGCCGCGCGACGCGTGGCGGACGCCATGTCAATTAAGAAGCACATCATTCAGACGATTGACCTCCGCGCGTTCGGCGGATCGGCGCTGACGGCCGACATCGCAGTGCCAAAGGGTGGCACGATCAGCGGCGACCACGCCATTCCCGTTACGTATGTTCCCGCGAGAAACACCATCTTCCTTTCGTTCGCCCTGGCCCATGCGGAAGTCGTCGG
>CAZKIN010000084.1:0-7357 GCA_964552515.1 uncultured Phycisphaeraceae bacterium | reverse complement strand
TTCGCAAAGTTGCCCGCATCTTCACTGGCCGACACGCCGTTGTGTCCATTGACGTCGCCGGGCAAATACTGAAAGCGACCGGCCGACTCCGCGCAACCGCCGCTGTTGGTATAGCTGATGACTGTCTCCGCCCCGGGCGTAAGTGGGAATTGCAGATCCAGCGTAATTTCGCTGGATCCACCCGACGCCCGAACGACTTCATTGCCCATTGGATTTCCCGGCGTGTCACATACCTCCCAACACGCCGCAGCCGCCGACTTGTGCGGCGCGCTTACTGTCACCATTGTGACACCCTGCGGCACGGAGGGATTTTCCGGATCAACCGGCTGCCGCGCATCCACAACTGTTCCAGTTGTCGGCGCCAGCCATTCCACGATACCTTCGGCACAAATCCCGCTGGGCCCACTGGCCGGCGATTGCAGAGCAACCTCATAAATCCCCTGATCCGCAATCGTTTTTGAGGCGAGCGTGAAGTAATAGGTCTCCCCTTTCACCAGCGCGGTCACGCGCAGATCGGCCAGCGTACCATCGCCACATCCCGCGAGATCATCGTTGCACGCGATGGGAATGAGCGAGTTGCACGCCGAGAATTCATCAGTCGGATCCCCGACTCGATAGACCTGCAGGAGCGAATCCCCCGCATCATCGGGCGTCGTTCCGCAGGTAGTGACACGCGCGGTCGCCGCCGTGGCCACGAAGCGGAAATAGAGCTGCCCCACTCCCGTTGTACCCGGCTGCCCGCAGCAGTAGTCACCCGAGCCGGTCGCGTGCGAATTATCCAGCGTCAACTCGGAATTGACGGTCATCCAAATGGCACCGGCCTGCGCCGAACCCGGAATCGCCGCGCATTGATGGCCTGGCGGCACTATCGCGCACTCGGTATGTGCCGTTGCCACCTGCAAACACTCGTTGTCCCACGCTGCAGTGCAGCAGGTTGGATCTACTGAACAAACGGCATTGCAACACGCAGGAACGTTGCATCCGGGCGTTGCGTGCGCCTGACCGCACTCGCCCACTCCGCCCACGCAAGAGTACAGTCCGCAGGTATCATCCGCGCTCGCGCAATCCAAGGCAGAGTCCCAGAAGCCTCCGATGGCCGTGCAGTCATTTTCGGTAAGATCGAGACAGAGGTCGGCCGTTGTACAACACGCCGCCGCGCCGCAGGGTGGTTCGAAGGGATCGTCAATGCACTTGCCATACTTGGCCCATCGCCCCTCCACGCAATCCGCTGCCAAGACGCTGTCAACACAACTCGCGGTAGATTGACCTTCGTCGAAGGTGCAGCACGCGCCGGTGGCTTCTTCGCCGCGGCAGAATACTTTCAAGTAAAATGTGCCGAGACTGTCCACGAGCGGATGGCATAAGGGAAGCGGGCACGACGGTTCTCGTCGAAAATAGGCGTCGGAATAGCCAATGGCCGCACCATCGACCAGCATGACCGAGGTGTTTTGCCTATTCGCTTCCCAAGTCATCCACAGGCTTCCCGCAGGTACAACAATTCCCAGTGCGGGATCCACCCGGTGCCGCATGAATTCCGCACGCGCATCACCCCGCCCGGAGAATGTTACAGAGGTTCCCGGTATCGCAGTCGCGGACCAGGGACTACGCAGATCGGAGGTCATTTGAAATGGGCCGCTGTTTCCGCTCGCCGCAATTTGGTAGCCACTCAGAACACAAGTATCGCCGGTAGGTGCGAGCCCGCTCTGAAAGTCTTCGATGAACAAGGTGTTGGAAAACGGCAATCCTTCCAGCCATCCGATTGGTTCGGATGTCGCATACGCCGGATACTGCGTCCGGCACGGCGCCAGCGGATCGTCGACCGCGAAAATCTGTGCATAGAATCCACAATAAAATGAAGACCACAGGAAGGAATTGCAACCCGTTGTTGGGAAAAAGAATGCATCATTGGTAAAACCGGTTTCAGCGGGCGCGGCACCAACCCAACCCGACGCCGCCGTGTTGCATTCGACCCGCACCCACAGATCGAGCGGGATCGGAATCGGTTGGAACGAAACATCGACGACCAGATCGTGAAAATCGGTATTGTCGTCACTCAGCGCTGAAAACGTGGCGGCGGTTCCGGCGATAAGCGTGGCACCGCCCGAAACACTGGGACAGCCGTCAAACAGCGCTGTCTTGCAACTGAACTCGCCCGTACCGTTCGGCACGCCACCATTCACCCGCACGACGTAGCGGGCCAAGTCGCAGCCCACCAGCGCATCGGTCTGTAAGTCATCCGCGATTCGGCGATTCGGCACCCCGAATCGGAGTATCCTCGGTCCGTTGGTGTTGCTGTAGATCAACTGCTCTCCGGGCAGACCCGCCCGCGCCGCGGCAGTCCGACCGTCCGCCGCTTCCTCCCGCGACGTGACCTGCCCCGCGCGATAGGTGTGCGTGAACACGCGCCGGACTTCGGGCAATGGTTCAACCAGCGCTTCCAGTTCGGCCAGTGAAATTGCATCGAGGGAAGTTGCAGCCAGTAGATCCGCTTCGTCCACGCCGATCACACCCGCAGGCTGGTCCCCGGTCGGCTCCGCCGCGTGCGCAGTCTCCGCGCACCCATTGGTAACCCACCCCGCCATCAGCGCCATAATCAGCGATGTTTTTCTCATGACCCCACCCCTTTTTGTTGCCAACCCCATTGGACATGTGTCGCTGCTTCGGCACTGATTTTACCAACATCAATAGGCCGATCCAAGGGGGCGCCACGGATATTTATCGATTTCCGACGGGTGCCGTGGCCACGCGACAATCAAGTCAGGGCCACGCCGGGGCGTGCGAAGCGCTTCTGAGTTGTTGTGGTCGACGGGCTTCGATGTCTCGATGTGGTTACACATGCGTGGCGGATGGGCCACTTGTCCGTCACTCGCACGTGCCGCTGCTCACGGTTCTGCCCAGCCAGGGATCGAATGGGCCGGCGCCGTTCATGAGATCGATGAGGCGAATCAAGTCGCTGCTGCTCAGCACCCCGCTGCGGTCGATGTCGCAGCGCTCCAGCACAGTGCCTTGCAGTCCGGAAAGGCAAAGATCAGCAAAGTTCGCGCAATCCGTGGAGGCAAGGACGCCATTCTGACCGTCAATGTCACCGGGCAGAAATGAAAAAGCGCCGCCCGTCAACCCGCCGCCATGGCCAGCGTAGGCTATCACCGTCTCCGCGCCGGCCGTGATTGGGAACTGCAAGTGCAGTGTCAACGTTCCGTCATCATCTTCTGACACCGTGTTCACCTTGTTGCCCAGCAGATTACCTAGCGTGTCGCAAAGTGACCAGCAAGAGGGATCAGCGGCATTGAGCGGTGCGGCAACAGCGAGCGACGTGACGCCTTGGGGCACCGAAGGGTCGCCCGGATCGACCGGCTGCCGCGCATCCACCACCGTAGCACTTTCCGGCAACAGCCATTCCACGATCCCTCCCGGGCACGCAGAGGCCGCGCACGGTGGATCGAAGGGATCGTCAACGCACTTTTCGTACTTCGCCCAACGCCCCTCCACGCAATCCGCTGCCAATACGGTGTCAACACAACTCGCGGTGGGTTGACCTTCGTCGAAGGTGCAGCACGCGCCGGTGGCGTTTTCGCCCCAACAGAAAACTCGCAAGTAGAATGTACCAGGAGCTTCTCCTAGTCCCAGCCAAGGGCACGGAAGAGGATGGCATTGTTGGTCATAAAGGTAATTGGGATCCGTCCATCCAATGGCCGGCCCGTCGGCCAGCATGAGCGACGACTTACTCACGTCCGTTTCCCACGTCATCCATAGTGGCGATGCAGGCACGATAATAGCCAGAACAGGATCAACCCGGTGTCGCGCCAGTACAGTCCGGCCATCGCCATAGGCTTGAAACACCATTTCAGTTCCCGGAATTGGAAAGTCCGTGAAGGGAAAACGCAGATCGGTATTCATGTTGAACCATCCAGAGAATCCCCGAGCCGCCACTTCGTAGCCGCTTAAGATGCACGCGTCACCGGTGGGAGCCAGACCGGTCTCAAAGTCCTCTGCAAAAAACCTATTACTATTGTAAAGACCTTCGAACGACCCATGGGGAGCTGTCGTTGCATACGCTGGATAATGAGTCCTGCATGGCGCAAGTGGATCGTCGACCGCGTAAATCTGTGCATAAAACCCGCCATAAAATGTGGAACTCAGGAAAGAATCACACCCCGTTGGCGGGAAAAAGAAACTGTCCTTGCTGAAACCAAGTTCGGGGTAAATACCGGCCACCCAACCCGCCAATGCCGTATCGCATTCGACCCGTACCCACAGCTGAATCGGAATCGGAATCGGGTTGAGCGACACATCGACGACCAGATCGTGAAAGTCTGCGCTGTTGTCGCCGAGTGCCGGAAACGTGGCATCGCTTCCGCTGATGAGCGTAGCACCGCCGCCAGCGCTGGGGCAGCCATCATAAAGCGCCGTCTTGCACGCAAATTGGCCTGTACCGTTCACCACACCTCCATTCACTCGAACGACATACCGACTCAAGTCGCACCCCACAAGTGCATCCGTTTGCAGGTCGTCAGCCATTCGCTGATTCGGAACTCCCAATTTGAATATCCCCGTCCCGCCTGTATTGCTGTAAATCAATTCCTCGCCGGGTAGGCCCGCTTGCGACGCTGCGCGGCCGTCCGCCGTTTCCTCCCGCGACGTCACCTGGCCCGCACGGTAGGTATGCGTGAACACGCGCCGGGCTTCGGGCACCGGTTCGACCAGCGCTTCGAGTTCGGCCAGTGAAAGCGCATCGCGAGCAGTTGCAACCTGCCCATCCATATCGGCCACGCCGACCGCACCCGCAGGCTGGTCACCGGTCGGCTCCGCCGCGTGCGCAGCCTGCGCGCACCCATTGGCGAACCATGCCGCCATCAGCGCCAAAACAAGCGATGTTTTTCTCATGACCCCGCCCCTTTTTGTTACCAACCCCATTGGACATGTGTCGCTGCTTCGGCACTGATTTTACCAACATCGATAGGCCGGTCCAAGGGGGCGCGGGGGGTTATTTGCTGATTTCTGGCGGTGCTCATGTTTGCACCCCTGAAGGCAACGCCGAGAATCAAGCGGATTTGTTTCGCCCTTTCAGGGCTGGATGGTCAAA
Source organism: uncultured Phycisphaeraceae bacterium (assembly GCA_964552515.1). GTDB lineage: Bacteria > Planctomycetota > Phycisphaerae > UBA1845 > UBA1845 > JACQXM01. Next base: position 2,274 of record CAZKIN010000084.1, on the reverse strand, counting down.
GGTTTCCATCCGTGGGCGGCGCTGCGCTTGCCCACGGCTATGGTCTGTCAGCCCTTCGGGCTGAAAGAAGCGGTCTGACCGACATCCTCGACAACGGAGCGCGAGTGAATCCGCTTCCTTACAGGCGCGGTACTGAAAGAGGTGCGGCACCGTCAGTTGGCGGCACCTGCGTGGCGCATGCCACACGACAATCCAAGCGGGCCGCTGCCAGTAATCCCTCAGTTTCTTGCGGTGCGCGTGGCGCTGCAATTGCAAGTGTTTCTCAGGCGGCATAGCCTGCGGGAAGTCGTGCGACGTGCCAACACTATCGGGCAGCATGACGAGAGCGAGGCAGCAGATGACAGCGGATAGTCATGACCTTCTGAGCGCTGTGGCGATCGGCGTTGGAGCCAGTCTGCTGATGGACGTATGGAACCTGGTGCTGAAACGCGCCTTCGGCATTCCCTCGCTCAACTACTGTTTGCTCGGGCGCTGGATCGGGCACATGCCGCGCGGAACGTTCCGGCATGCGAGTATTCAACTGGCCCCACAAAAGCCAATGGAATGCGTCGTCGGCTGGGTCGCGCATTATACGATCGGGGCCGGTCTGGCCGTCGGATTCCTCTTCGTCGTATCTCGCGCGTGGCTGCGAAAGCCGGAGCTGCTGCCGGCCGTCCTGTGGGGCGTGGGCACCGTGGTGTTTCCGTTTTTCGTGATGCAACCGGCCATGGGGCTGGGCATCGCCGCCTCCAGGACACCGCATCCGATGCAGGCGAGAGTCAAGAGTCTGGCGACGCACACGGTGTTTGGGGTCGGACTATACGGGTGCGCCCATGCCCTCAACTGGTTGCGGGTACACGGATAATCATGGTACGCCGGCGGAATTAAGCGACGTGGATACGACTTGTGCGATGGTTGGTGGAATCGTCGCGCTGAGCGTCGGGCGCGATGCGCTCCCGGCGGAATGGCTGCGCCGGCGCGAGCCGCTGGAGGATTAGATCAGGCCGTAGAGTTTGATATGGTGACAGCGATACAACGAACAGCCACACAATGGCTCATACGACTGGTACTTTTATCCTCCCTCACGTTATTTGCTTTATGGCTGGGATCGAGTTGCCATTGCAGTCTGCCGGCGGCGCGGGTTGAACCTCAGGACCTCGGTGGTTCTCACCCCAGACATCTACTCGTCCGCTATGCCGACGATTCGCGGGAAAGTATGTTGCTGCGTTTTGTTGACCCGCTCGACTCCAGTGCATTGGCCGATGGGAAGTCCTTTGAACTGGCGCCGCCCTTCCTGAAATGGGAGGGTGCCGGTAAGACCGTAAGGGAAGTCGGCGTTGAGGAATGGACCGCCGCGCAAGGAGCGATCATCAATTGTGGTAGACAGATTGGATTGTCGCATGGAGACATCCAGGTTTCCCAAAATTCACGGCATGTGACTCTCAAAGGAAAAAAGCTACCGGTGTATGGAAAGACCGTTGTCGGGCTGGGCGTTTCACCCGATCGCCAAAAGATTGCTGTTGTGTCAGCGCTGGGACGTCCGGGCTGGTCGGTGATGCCGTTTCTTGGACAATCGCCGGCCGAAGGGCCTTATTGCCATCAAGCATTCTCATTGGCGAATGGACAGGAGATTGGGAAGGCAATCACCATTGCCGAATCTACAGCGAGCCGGAGTCTGTTTTCCTGCTGGACGGAAGAAAATCGGCACGTTCTCTATTGGGATGAGTTCGCAAGGACCATTTGGGTCGTCAAAGTGGGTGGTCATTGAAGTGGCTGGGCGGCCTTTCGCCATAAGGACGCGGGGGCATGCGTGCAAGACGATTCTGAGTTTTGCTGGCCAAAACGACTTAGTGTCTCGATGTGGTCGTAACTTCGAGGCGCAAGCCGCCCCGCCGCAGCGCAGTGAGACTGTTATGTGTCATACAAAAAGAATCGCAAGACTAACTCAAGCCCCCCGCAGGCACCGAAGACAATCCTCGAAAATAATTGAAACTGGTTGCCCCGATTCCGGCCATCCCAAGCCATGCCGATGCCGAATTGTCAAACCTTCGCCACTTCCCAAACGACCAAACTAAGGTTATCGGCGGGCTGCCAATGGCCGCAACGTCCGGCGAACACATCTGGCTGACACGCATAAACGTGCTCTTGGGCGGCCAATGCGAAGGTGGGGGGATTAGGCCCGCTTTGCCGAAACGATCAACCGCAACAGTGACTCCGGCGGGCTTTCGACGTATCATCTATCATGCAGGCCGACCGCAGGACCCGGTGTGTCGCAAATGGGGCTCAAAGAGAATT
>CAZKIN010000083.1:8918-14519 GCA_964552515.1 uncultured Phycisphaeraceae bacterium | reverse complement strand
AGCTTCTTCACCGATTCAGGAACGATGGCGACGCGCCGTTCGCCGGACGCGACTTCGGTGGGAACCGCAAGTTTCATGTGCCGATGCTCCGTGATACCGAAGGCAACCTACGTTTGTAATTGCGTTCGGGTGCATTCATAACCGGCTTACAAGGCGAATCAAGTCTTAGATTCTCCTCGCAGCTATGGAACAGCCTATCGACTTTCTGGTGTTTCGTCCGATAATAACCGACATCTGGTTCCGGGATTCGCAACTATTGTAGACGGTGCACATGCCGCGCGCGGACACCGCTATCCAAGTTCTGGCGAAACACGAATCGCAAACCGACTCACGAAAGATACACGCGATGCCAGCGTTGGGAAAGATGCAGTATGGAGATTTGTGTCGCGGAGAACGAGGCGTCTTGCCGATTGGAGACTAGGAAATTGACGATAAGCAGATCCTCGGTGATGTTGTGCATGCCTAGACGTTTTCTTTCAAGTTTGGTCCTGGGATCGACTACAGATTCTGGAAACGGCGCGTCAACTCGCGGTCGGCGTGAACTGGTTTCCATGCAAGATATTTTGGAATGATGGAACTGTACGGTGCTGGAATGTGCTCAATGAGAGCTGACGTTCTTGCTCCACCTTTTTCTAGGAGGATTCTCACATGTTGTGGCGAACTATTTCACGATCGTGCCACCTGTTATTGGTGGTGACGCTCATGTTTGTGGCCGCATGCCCACAGGTGCCGGGTGGCGGTGGCGGTGGCGGTGGCGGCGGCGGTGGTGGTGGCGGCGGTGGTGATGGCGGGGACTTTGAACGCGCCCTCGGTGCAGAAGCGCCGAGCCAAGACTTCATTGATGCGCGTCCGCAATCGATCAATCCGTTCGCGGCCAGTGCCAACGCGCAATTGCCGCCCGCGGCGGATTTGACGCGCGACATTCCAAACATCGGCGACCAGGGCATGCTCGGTTCATGCACGGCGTGGGCGACGGGATATGCTGCTGCGACGTACACCGCCAATCGACAGTTCGCATGGGGTGGCGACGGACTTTCACAAAGCGAGATCGCCAGTCCGGGCTATTTGTATGAACGGTTGCTGGAAACGGATATGTTCGAATGCGGGTCGGGCACGTTCATTACTACGGCCTTGGACCTGCTCATTGCGGATGGTTGCTCAAGTTTCGCATTGGTGGACTACAGTGACCAGGTTTGCACGAACGGCTCGCCGAATGATGACGCAGCCAATTTCCGTATCGGCAGTTATAACCGCGTCACTGAGAATGACCTCGACGCGCTGCGCGGAGAATTGGCGCGAGGCAGCATTCTGGTGATCGGCGTGCGACTCGATGATGACTTCCAGTCGTACACGGGAAGTCCGGAAGTCTATATCGGAAGCGGCGTTCCACTGTTGTCCGGTTCGCAGCACGCCGCGCATGCGATGGCGGTGGTGGGTTATGACGACGCCCGTCAGGCGTTCCGCATCATGAACAGTTGGAGCACGCTGTGGGGCGACAACGGTTTCATGTGGATGAGCTATGACACCTTTACGCGTACCGTGTTTGAGGCTTATGCCCTGGAAGCGACGAACGATCGCGAGCCGGTTGATCCCGTGGACCCGGAACCCGATCCGGAGCCGACCGATGTGGAGATGATTCTCGACGATGCGTTCCAGTTTGCGGATATTGAGCAGGATGAGAATGGCGCGCCACGACCGGTGGTATACCTGGTTTTTTACCTGCATGCGACATCGCCCGTGTTTCTCAATTCGTTCACGATCACCGGTCCGGATGGCGTAGTGGGCGAGGCGGATTACAACAATCAGTTCGTAGACGGATATATCCACCTGAGCCAGGAAGGGCGCTTCACACCGGGTACTTATGAACTGGAGTTTGACGCCACCATAACCGACGGCACTTCGAACACCATTCTGCTGGTTGAAGCGCAGGTCGGCGATTTGAACGATGACGGCGGCGACGATCAGTCAGGTTTGTGCGACGATACCTGCATTTTCGCTTATGACGGTGAGTGTGACGATGGCGGGCCCAACAGCGATTTCTCGCTTTGCGATCTGGGTTCCGATTGTAATGACTGCGGCGCACGCGACGACGACGGTGGTGGGGCCGATGGGTTGTGTTCGGACGCTTGCCGATTCGCGGGTGACGGTGAGTGCGACGACGGCGGCGAGGGTGCGGATTTCGCGGTGTGCGCTTTCGGAACAGACTGCACAGACTGCGGCTCGCGCGACCGATCGAGTGGCGAAGTATGTGAAAATTACTGCGATTTCGCATTTGACGGCGAATGTGATGACGGCGGCGCGGGCGCGGACTTCGCGGTCTGTGACTTCGGCAGCGACTGCGATGACTGTGGACCGCGGAGCGCTGACGACTTTGGTGACCTTCAAGGCTGCGAGGACACCTGTCCGTTTGCCGGTGACGGTGAATGTGACGATGGTGGAGTCGGCGCGTTGTTTGATGTCTGCGAATTCGGCACCGACTGTTCCGATTGCGGGCCGCGCACCGGCGACGATGGGTTCTGTGACGACACCTGCCAGTTTGCATTCGACTTTGAGTGCGATGACGGTGGACCGGGTGCGGACTTCGCGGTGTGCGACTTGGGAACCGACTGTTTCGATTGCGGCGTCCGTGGTGCCGACGACGGTGGGTTTGACCTGGTATGCGAAGACTTCTGTGATTTCGCATTCGATGGGTCCTGTGACGACGGTGGTCCCGGTGCTGAATTCGCGGTTTGCGATTTCGGTTCGGACTGCGGCGATTGCGGACCGCGCGACTTCAGTGACTTCAAGGTCGCGGCGCAAAAAGCTAAGGGCAATTCGAAGGAGCAGCTCATGCGTACGGCGAAATTGAGCAAGGCGCTCACGCCGAAGGCTGATTCATCGAACGTGCGCGCTGTTGAACCGGTCCGGTTCTTCCGCGGCGTGAAGGTGGAAACACCGGCGGCGGCGAAGGGCCTTCCGGCGAAGGCGATTCATGAAGGCGTGCGCGGTCCGAATCGCAAGCCGATTCGGATGGTGAATCCCGAAAGAAAGTAATAGCTGGGTACGGCCAGGCCGATGATTACAATCGGTCGGTCTACTACGGTCTACTAGTTGAGTAGTTCTAACACCGCGTGGCGAATCGGAAGGTTCGTCACGCGGTGTTTTTTTGTGTTATGGAGCAGATCAACTGCGAAAACGATGCTGGCGACGAGTGTGCGACGCTTGTAGCTGCGGTAGCGTCTTTCATTTTGACGGGGCGTTACAGGAGCGGAGTGGGCAGTCCTCGTAGTGACTGAGACGAGTTGAGGTGATGCAGGTCGGGGACCCGGGATCTCCCGACCTGCATCGGTCGTTGCCGGCGCGTCAAACCGGCAATGAGGATCAAGTAGACGTCGTCGCCGCGATTCAGCTCCTGCCCCAATCGTTTCCGGCGCGACGTCCGAACATTAGCCGCCGACATCAGGGGCCTTAACGTTATGCCCCTGCGGGCCTGCTCGTCAAATAGGCGAACAGCATCTGTGCAAGTTCTTGCGCAAGTTGGGTATCGGATGCGATGACAATCATCGCGTGCGGCGCTTCGCTATAAATGACCTTCTCGCGCACCGTGGCGGCCAGCGCAAAAAACCCGAACCGTATAGCCCCCACAGGGTCCGGATGGCGCATTTCCGATCGGCGTTCGAGGAGAAATTCTGTAATTCGATCAGTGACTAGCTCGGCCAGTTCGGCCGCGTCAAGCGACATGGCACCCGGCTGCAACCGGGCCTGCATGGAAAGTGCGCGAATCAAGCCGCGGATTCGCCTTACACGCGCGACATACACTTGAACGAATCCGAAAACGCGGGCTGCGAGGTCGGCTGTTCGGTATTGCCTCGTGAATTCGTCATCAAACAGAGTCTGAATTTGTTCACGGTAACGGGAGTGCAACGTGGAAAGCAGTGCTTCTTTATGCGGAAAGCGCGCATAAAACGATCCCACTGATACGCCAGCCGCGCGGACTATTTCGTCAACGGTCAGAACATGAAACCAGCGGTGTTGAGCGAGAATTTCTGTCGCGTCGAGAATGCGCTCTAGGGTAGCACGGCTGCGCGCCTGTACCGGCGGTTTCAACTCGAGACGCTCGACTTCTGATGACGCGACCCCCACGACCCAAGCCCCCAAGGCCAACCCCGTTCAAACTAGAACACTCATTCTAAATATATTCCCTGAATTAGTTCGAGGCAAGGATTTTCGGGAGATTGTTACTTGTTTACACAAATGACCAGCGGCTCCAATTTGAGGGACCGATATTGTCACAAGGCGCATAGGAGGAATCAGCGTTCTTCGCAGCAGGGTCTACGGGATTCTCAACGTTACTCATTGCACAGTGCAGAAGTGAAATAACGCCAATGCGAAAGTCGTCAATCTGTAATCATGCGTTGGTCGAACATTGAGCCACTATTACGCACGATGGCCAAACTGCTTATGTCTGGACATTGCGATTGCATGCACGATTCTCACGAAGAATCGGTCGTCAGGGGGCAGGGAAAACCAATTTTCGAAATCCGGGGAGGAGCTGGGCACCCCCGGAAACATGGACGATCAACGCGTCGCCGTTTGGCAAAAAGCAGAATCCCGTCGGGTCAGGGCCAGGGAGCTCGAATGAGCGCAACACTTTGCCCGTGGAATCGATTACGTAAAGTGATTTGTCGCGTGCACTGGTGGCAAGAAACGTCTGCGCGGTGTTGTCAAAAGCCAGGTCATTTAGCGAACGTGTTCCAAGGTCCCAGCCCTTTTCGATCATCGCGTACTTTTCGACCGGAACGAGACTCGTGGCCGGTTCATTGTGGTGCAACTCGGCATCTATCGTGAGAGAAAGACTCACCGCCAGTCGCAGTAACCGTGGTGGTGAGACTTCACTCACCACATAGATTGCGACTTTGTCGCCGGTAGCGGTAAGCGCAACCCCTTCAATGCCCTTGTCAGGATTGCGGTCCTCAAGGAACTCCGGATGAGATCCAAGTGCTACGATGAACCGACGAAGTTCCTTGCCTTTTTCCAGGTCGAATTCGATAAGCGCTGAATTGCGTTCGGATGCAACGAATATGGTGCCGCTTACCGGATGGATCGCAATTCCTTCAAGATCTCCGGAGATGCTCCAACGATTTTTTTCTTTCAAATCAATGCCGAGCTCTATCAGCGTTCCGCCATTGTCAACCAGCAGCAAGCTATTTCGTTTTTCGTGGTAGGCAAGTCCGGACGGGTTCTTGGCCGGTAAAGTAACGGATCTGACGTTCGCGAGGTAGGGCGCAGGGTTTGATCCGACGCTAGGTGGTGATTGGGCCGCCACGATCGCGTTAAGGACAAGCGATGCACCTGCGACTAACAAAGGATGGATCCGAATCACGGTGGTTCACCTTTTCTTGATTACTTGATCAACAGGTGGATGCTGCCATGCGACGGCTGCGTGCAACGAAACGGCTCATTGCAATGAACCCGGACATCCCGACGGCATCCGATTACCGAATTACATAGCGAATGGTGGCGCCTATCGCAAGTCGCGTTCGAAGATTACGACGTTGTCCGCGGTGGCGGTATCCCAGCGGATACCGACCAGGTCGAACCCCTCACTGATCGCGACGTGCA
>CAZKIN010000083.1:0-8818 GCA_964552515.1 uncultured Phycisphaeraceae bacterium | reverse complement strand
AAGCGCCGGCGAAAATACTCCGCCGTCTGCGGAGGGCTCATGATCTGGTTATACAGTTCGGTAATGAGGTCCAGTTCATTGGGACCAACGATGACAATGCGTGTGTTCGTCATGAGACCGGGCGACTCCCGGGAGCGACCATTCGCCCCATATCCTTATCGTATGCGCCACCTCGAAATATCGCCAAACTCGCTGCCGCGCTGTCCAAGACCAGTGGCGGAATAATATCGTGGTTCGTCGGAAGCGTCACATGCTATTATGGGCGCTCCAAGTCTTAGATTGCCGTCGGCGCGCAGCAGGAAAGGTCAATCGGGTAAGGACGTTCGGCAAGCAGCGACGAAATGTATTCGGCGGTGGCAGGGGCATTAGTCAGGCCCGAGCGGAAGTGCCCGGTGGCGGCAAAGAGGCCGGGCAGGTGCGCAACGGGGCCGAGTATGGGCTTATCATTGCAAGTGCCGGGTCGAAGTCCGGACCACATGGCCATCACGGAAGCGTCTGCGAGCGCCGGCACGAACCTGAGCGCCTGTTCCATTAACTGCGACGTGCCCTGTGGTGTGTTCCGTTTGGTGAAACCAGCCTCTGGCTCCTCAGTTGATCCAACGATGACGTGTCCGTCGCGCCGCGGGACAAGGTATGTCTTGCCGCGGGCGATGATGCGTCGAAATGGACGCTGGTCGAGTTTGAGCAGAATAATCTGACCACGGACCGGATGAACGGGCAATGCACGGCCAATGTTTTCCCCCAAGGTCCCTGACCAAGCGCCGGCGCAAACAATCACGTTCTCGCAAGCAATGTTACCTTGATTGGTTATCACGCCAACGACGCGCCCGTCAGTGAACATGGCATCGTGGACCGCGCAGTGTTCGCGAACGACGACGCCGCGCAGTTCGCAAGATTTCCGCAATGCGGCCAGCAAGCGCGGGTTGCGAACCTGCGCCGTGTGACGACAGAGCAGCGCGCCCAGCAGGTCCGGTGTTACTGCCGGTTCGAGGTCACTTAGTTGACTTGGTGTCAGTAGTTCGACTCGTGGACGGTCATCCGAAAAGTGCTTTCCCGCGGCACCGCGTTCATCCGCGCGGGCAATGCCCATCGCCTGCTTGTGGAAAACCAGTTCAAGTTCTCCGCAGCGCTCGTATTCAACGTCGATACCGGTTTCCTGTTCTAACTCGGCGCAGAGGTGCGGAAAAAGTTCGAGACTGCGCTCTTGGAAATGGAATAAGGAATCGCTGCGCTGCGGGTTACATGGGGCCAGGATTCCCGCGCCGGCCCAAGAGGCCTCGCGTCCGCATTCGTGACGTTCCAGCAGGCAAACGGAGTTGCCGTCGGCGCGCAGGTGCCGCGCTATTGTCAATCCAAGTACACCGCCGCCTACAATTAGGATGTCCGATAGCGCCACCGCACTCGTTCCTTCCGCCGTGACCATTCTGAGCAGTGACTTGCGGGAATGCAAACTGGCGAGCCTCAAGGACCATGGAATTATTGCATTCTTGGGCGGAAGTATTGACGCCGATGCTCATTTTGAGTAGACTACCGGTCATCTGAACTGTTCGTCCGGTAGTTTCCCCAATTGCTTCCAAGGTTGTGTAGGGCAATCTTGGTCTCTTCTTTCTGAATTCAAGGCAGTCGTTATTCAAACGAGTTTTCTGTGAATGTTAAAGGCCTGAATTCATTGAACAATTCGTGGGTTTTTGGATCAATGTGGATCGGAGGTTCAAATGAAGAGCGCGCAGGTGACTTCCTCTTTGATTGCTCGAATTGCGATGGTGGGAACATTTGCAATCACGGGCACGACTACGCTTTTCGGCCAGTCGATTTCACTTGTTCCCGTTTCCAGTTCGGGTGTTCACGTGATTAACAACGACGAGATCAAGATCGCAGCCGGTGGAGCCACGGTTGATTTCGAGCTGGTTGCGGCTGATTGGTCCAATGCAGCCGGGAGTCCGCCTCTGGAAGCGGTGTTTGGCGCAATGAACCAGGAAAGTTACCTAGGTGCAAATGCAAGTCCCCCGCAACCTGGTGTCGATTTGCTTCCCTTGGGCTATGCGTTGCCCGACCCCAACGGGGGCACTCGAGGCTTGGGTTTTTTTGTCGTAACCAATGTCTGTTCCATCAGTGGTCGTGATTGTAGTTTTGGGCAGCCACCCTGCGCGGGGGCTGATGGAAGTTGTGAAGTCAATTCACGTTGGGTTGTCTCGGGGTGCTTTCCCATAGCGTTTGCAGCGACAAGTTCACTTCGATACGAAGCAGGTGCCGTTTGCCAATCGGGTGGAGTCCTGGATCACCACGATGCCAATCGCGGTTACTTCGGTACTTTGCGACTAGTCGTTCCGCCGGAGGCGGTGGGTACATACGAAATAAGCCTCTTTAACGATTCAGGAATGAACTTCACCTATATCACGACAATCGGCGGATTTGCGATTTCTCCCGTTGAGTTGAGGACTGCCAAAATTACTGTCACCGACTTCTCTGTTCCCGACCCTGCGCTTGGAATCACGAAGAATCGCTATGTCAGTTTTGTGCCTGCGACTGGTATATCCGTTGCGGCATATCGCGTGGAGTTGTTGTCCAGTACTTTGAATCCGGCCGCAGTGGGCTTTATAGGTTGGCTCGGCGAGCCGGTTATTCAAGCGGGCGTAGTGGGTACAGTATCCGAGGTAGTTTCTGCGCCGGTCTTTCGCACTTGGAGTGAACTCGCGGTCAATGTCGGCGATTGCGAAATCATGCCAGGATCGGTTTATGAACTGCGGTCTACGACAGATGGCATCACGTTTTCATCGCCAATCACCATTTCGACCACGCCACAACCGTCCGGCAAAGATTGGGGCGATGTTGTTGGTGTTTTCGATGGGGCCGGATGGACTCCACCTAATGGCATCGCGAATGTCTCCGATATTGTGGGTATCATTGCCGCCCGTGAAGGCAAACCGGCCGCTCCGGCTGCCGTGCGCTGCGATCTGGAAACGGTTTCGACAACGGATTCGTGCTTGAATCAGTTGCTCAATGCTGGTGACATTTTCGTGGCAGTTCTTGCTGTGCGCGGTGTGCCCTATCCGTTCGAACGTAATCCGGCCATGTGCTTGCCCTGCCCGTAAATGCCGCAGTCGGCATTTGTGTCGCTGGTCTGGATTTCGACGCTTACTGCGGTTGCACAAACCGCGTATGGCCGTCGGCAAAGACATCTATTTTCCAAATGGGTACGTCCTGTTTGAGCGTATCAATGAGGAATCGACACGCGTCGAAAGCTTCTGCGCGATGACCAGCCGCTACGGCCGCGATTACGGACGTTTCACCGGGCAAAACCGCCCCCAGACGGTGCAGTAATGCAACTTTGCCCAGCGACCAGTGTGACATGGCTTGCTCGGCGAGGCGACGCATCTCGCTCAGCGTCATCCCCTCGTACGCTTCATAGTCCAGGCGAAGCAGTGCGCCGTGCTCTGCGTCATGCTCTGAGCGTGTCACTCCCTCAAAGATAACGATGCCGCCAAGTGCCGTTTCGCCGCCGATGAATGTCCGCACTGCAGCCAGTGGCAAAGTCGAACGGAACACCTCTACCCAGATGGGCTGGTTACTCCCACCTGATACGGGAGGGATGACCGCTACTTCATCGCCGGCATGTAAAGCAGTTTCGTCGAGAGCATACTGCATGTTGATGGCCAGCCGCATGGTTGGGAGCGCACGCGCCATGGTTGGATACTGCTTTTCGAGGCACCGTCGCAATTCGTTCACTGTAGGCGGGGTCGGCAGCGGCAAAGACGCCGATTCGATACCCGCCAACACTCGCGACGGCCCGAGAAATAGAACGCGAATCATGCTCACAACGGGTACTTTGGGCCAAACGGAGACGTTCGGCAAGGATTCTTGCAACAATGCGGGCCTAGGGGTGGAGGCACCATCCTTGTCACGGTTCCCTGCCGCACATATTCTGCCCAGCAATGTCCGGTCGAGAAAAGATCACGATCCGTACGCTTCGCGACAGGAAACGCACCGGGGCAAAGTTCTCGATGCTTACTTGTTACGACAGCGCAACCGCGCGGATCATGGAGGAGGCGGGTATTGATAGTCTCCTGGTTGGCGACACCTATGCGGAAGTGTGTTTGGGGCATGACACCACGTTGCCCGTTACGCTGGAACACATGGTGACCATTGCCGCGGCGGTGCGCCGGGGATCACCTAACGCCTATCTGGTCGGCGACATGCCGTATCTCACCTTTCAGGTCAGTCCCGAGGAAGCGATTCGCAACGCGGGGCAGTTTATGTCGCGGGCGGGCTGCGATTGCGTCAAAGTGGAAGTCGATCGTCGATTGGTTAAGACGGTGGAAGCCATGGCGGCGGCGACTATTCCGGTCATGGCCCATCTGGGCCTGAAGCCGCAATCCATTCAGTCCATCGGCGGGTATCGGGTGCAAGGAAAGCGTGCGGTGGAAGCGCTGCGAATCATTGAGGACGCAAAGTTAATGGAGGAGGCAGGCGCATGCGCTTTACTCCTTGAGGCGGTTCCGATTGAAGTGGCCGAGATCATCACGAAAGCAACAGATCTCCCGGTGATCGGAATTGCATCCGGCGCGCAGTGTGATGGACAGGTGCTGGTGTTCCATGACATGATTGGGTATGGCGGAGGGCACCCACCGCGTTCCGCCAAGGCTTACGCCAAGTTGCACGAAATATTGATTTCCGCGTTTCGCGAGTACGCGAGCGAAGTTTCGGGCGGCCAATTTCCATCGGAGTCCACCTGCATGGCGATGGAGCGCGGAGAACTGAACGAGCTGCGTCGCATGATGTCAAGTGGTGTGGCGTAAAAATGCGGAAACAATTCTGCGCAGTATGGCGCTCGTTTTCGTTTTCAAATGGCAAAGCCGCACTGAGATCGTATTGACTTTTGACTTCGCACCGATACTTTGGGCCACTTGCCGCGGGGGCGTGTGCTATGCTGGTGCGGATGAACCTTTCGCGTATCGTAATCGTCGAGGCGGACGAGATGTCGATGATCGTCCTCCAGGAGCACGACGGTAAACGCGCGTTCCCTATCCTGATCGGGATTCACGAGGCGTATGCCATTGACCGGCGCACACGCGGTTTGGCCGCACCCCGGCCGATGACGCACGATCTGTTCGACAGGGTGATGGCTGAGCTGGAATGCCACTTGGAGCAGATCGTCATCAGCGGTCTGAAGGACAATACTTTTTTTGCCAAATTGGTCTTGCGTTGTAACGGGCGAATGGTTGAAATCGATTCCCGTCCGTCAGACGCCATTGCGGTTGGCGCAGGCACGGATACTCCGATCTTCGTGGATGATTCCGTTCTCAAGGAAGTCTGCTGAATCATTTGGGATTTGACTTGCTTATGACGCTCCAACAGGAGATCATCCCTCGCGCCGCAGCACAAGACGCGCTGCCGCTGGACGTTTCAAAAAGGTCGGATGCCATGCTCACCAAGCGCGAACGTCAATTGGTGGAGCGACTTCCCGGAAGCGGCGGAGTGCTGGTTCGCGCCTCCATCCCATTGAATGTGATGGGCGGCATTGCCGAGTGTGCCGGGGCGCTGTTGCTGCATTCCTTGTTGGCGGAAACGATCAGTGCTGCGGTACGCCGGAACGCCGCCGACCAGGTTCTCATCCACTGGTGCGAACCGGAGCAACAAGACGGCGCACCACCGTTTCATGCCTCGATAAGCGATTTTCAAACTTCCGGCCGTCAGTTCCTGCCGGCCGCCGAAATTGTTGAGCGTTTCGGACGTAAACTGAGCAGGCCCGGATTGGCGTTGCTCGCTGCGCTGGTAGAAGGGTTACGCGAAGGCCTTTTGCCGCCGAGTGAAGCGGGTTGGAGTTTGGGGGGCGTCGGGTGTCCGGGTCTCTCCACTATTTCCGCGTTGAAGGCTCCGTTGGTGTCCGCGTCGCTACAGGCTGCATCAATTGTCGCCGGTGTAAAGCCTGATCCGCGTCGGATTGCCGAGATCGCAGTGACCGTTCAGCAGGATTGGCTCGGCTGGCCGGTTGGTGTCGGCGATGCCCACGCGGCGACTACGGACTCCGCAAGCGGGTTGCTGCAGTTTCGGTCGGATTCACGCTCCTCTGCCGGTTTCATAAACCTTCCTGCGGACTTGGAAATTGTTGCCGTGGACTGTGGGGCTGAAGCGGCGGATGCGCGGCTGACCAACCAGCGCGTGCGTGCGGCCGCAACCATGGGCCGTGTGCTGGTCCAGCGCATCATGGAGCATGATACTGGCGATCTTGGTCGATGGACTGGCCATCTGTCCGGTTTGTCCATGACCGACTATGTGGAACGCTTTCGCGATCGCCTACCCACCAAGATGAAGGGGCGGGAGTTCCTCGACCGGTTCGGCGATCCTGGCGATGCGCACGCACCGTTGGAGCCAGGTTACTTGTATAAAGTCCGATCGCGGACCGAGCACATGGTTTATGAGCATGCGCGAGCCACGCATTTTGCCGAGTTGCTTTCGCGCGGTTTGCGGACGTCCGACGCAGAAGCGTTTGTTGATGCCGGCGAATTGATGTATGCCTCACATTGGAGCTACGGGCAGCGCTGCGGCCTCGGCGGGGTGGAAACCGATTTTCTCGTGTCACAGCTTCGCCAGGCAGGAAAAGACAGGGACATCCTTGGAGCAAAGGCCTGCGGCAGGGGATGTGGCGGCATGGTGGCCGTTTTCATGCGTGCTACACCAATCGCGGAGCAAACGCTGGCTGAAGTGTGCGGTGCCTATCAACAGAAAATGAAACAGCCCCCACGGGTGCTGCGTGGAGCAACCGGCCCCAAGGCTGGTCTTGGACCACTGCCGATCTGATATCACGGCTGGGGAGCGAACTTCGCGGCGATCTTGCGTACTGTCGTCATATTTCGCAACGTAGCTGGTGTCTGCAGCGTCTTTTCCAGTACCGCACCACTGAAGGTGGACTCACTCATCTTTCTCCGGCAAAGCCAGTAGACTTCTCGTTCCATTACCTGAAACTCATCCCATGCGGTGACGTGAGGTTTCAACTTGCGCATGGCATCTGCGCCGATCGGCTCATTAAAGAACGCGACATATATCGCGTTGCCGCTGGCCGACATATCCGCGTCCTTGAACGGTTCATGCGCGGCGACTTTCAAGAGTTCATCCGACTTGCGTATGAAAGTGCGCACCTCATATCCCAGCGTTTCGTGCAGGTGTTTTTCAATCTTCCGTGACAAGGTACTGGCATCACCCGCGTTGGATTCAAAGATCACATTGCCGCTGGCGATTAGCGTCTCCACGTTCTTGAATTTCATTGTTTCAAAGTGTTGGCGGAGCACATCCATCTTGACGGTATGGCCTCCGACGTTGATCGCGCGCAAGAAGGCGACATATCTGGGCATCGGGACATATTAACAAAAAAGCGGCGGCGGTACGCACTTCGCGTGGAACCGCCGCCGAAAAATTCACGACGACTTGGAGTTCGATTATTCAACTACCCGGCGTTCTACTTCTTCTCCGCCAGTTTCGCCTTTGCCACGCGCTCGATGATTTCTTCCTGGACGTTGCCCGGCGCCCGGCGATAGCAGGCGAATTCCATCGAGAAGGTGGCCTGTCCTTGCGTCAGCGAGCGGAGCTGCGTGGAGTAACCGAACATGCTTGCCAGAGGCACTTCTGCCAAGATGACCGCCGCATTGGGCTTCATTTCGCTGTTGGTGATGAGTCCGCGTCGTGACGCCAAATCGCCGGTGACGTTCCCTTGGAACTGATTCGGTACTTCGACTTCCACCTTCATGATCGGTTCAAGAATGACCGGCTTGGCGCTGCGGACCGCCTCGCGGAAGGCCGTACGGGCGCAGAGCTGGAACGCCAGGTCGGACGAATCCACCGCGTGGAACGATCCGTCCTCCAGCACCATCTTCACGCCGACAACCTCATATCCGGCAAGCGGACCCTGCGGACGGGCCATCTGGAAGCCCTTGTCGACCGACGGAATATATTCCGTGGGAATGCGGCCGCCCGTGACCTTGTTTTCAAACTCGTAATCATTGCCCGAATTCAATTCCATCGGAACGAGCCGACCAACCACGTGTGCATATTGGCCTGATCCACCCGTCTGCTTGCGATGTTTGTAATTAAACTCCGTTTCGACGGTGGGTGCCTCGCGATACTGCACTTTCGGCTGGCCGACGATCACGTTGGCCTTGTACTCTCGCTTCATGCGCTCGACATAGACTTCCAAGTGCAGTTCGCCCATGCCGGAGATGATCGTATCGCCGGTTTCCTCGTCGTGCCGGGTATGGAAGGTCGGATCTTCTTTCACGAAGCGGTTGAGCGCCTTGGACATCGCGTCGCGGTCCTGGCTGCGCTCCGGGGAAATCGCAATGGAAATTACTGGTTCCGGGCAATGCATGCTCTCAAGCGAAATACTGATGGAAGGATCGCACAAGGTATCGCCCGACACGCACTCTACGCCCATGATTCCGACAATGTCTCCGGCCTGTGCGGACTCGAGATCTTCGCGCTTGTTGGCATGCAACCGGAAAATGCGGCCCAGACGCTGCATTTGGCCGTTGCGCGTGATGCGATACTGTTTGCCCTTCTGCATCTCGCCCTGGTATAGCCGGGTGTAAGTCACCTGGCCGAACGGTTCATCGACGATCTTAAAGGCCATGGCCACAACCGGTCCGGCGGTATCGGCCGTGATTGTAATTTCCGCACCGTCGTTGGCATTGTCGCACGCATACGCCACTCGATCGATCGGCGAAGGAAGGTAACGCGTCACCGCATCCAGCAGGGGCTGCACGCCCTTGTTCTGATAAGCCGTTCCCAGGAATACCGGAGTGATTTCCCGCGCAATCGTGGCGACGCG
>CAZKIN010000082.1:0-14950 GCA_964552515.1 uncultured Phycisphaeraceae bacterium | reverse complement strand
CCGGTGACCTGCTCGAACGGCATGTGCGCCGCAAACCTGGCCGGCTGCACACCGGACTGTCCGAGCGGTCAGGTGCTTTGCGCCAACGGCGTATGTGTGTCTTCGGTCGGTGATTGCACGCCGCCTTCGTGTCCTTCAAGCGCACCGATCCGCTGCCCGGACGGGACGTGTGTCGCAACCGTCGGTCAATGCCCCAACATTTGTGCGCCTCCGACACCAGTGACCTGTCTTAACGGTATGTGCGTTGCAAACTTGGCCGAATGTCTACCTGAGGTTTGCTCGATCGGAACCGTACAATGCGCTAACGGTGTCTGCGTGTTGACGCCCCCAGATTGCGAACTCGTTTGTCCGGCGACCGCACCCATCCGCTGTGAGACAGGTGTGTGTGTGGTGAGTGGCAGCGAGTGTCCGAATACGCCACTCGCAGCGCCGCCGCCCTTTGACCGACTGAAGAACCGCTATATATCGTTTTTTCCGAACAACGGCACCATCGCGGTGGCATTCCGCGTGTTCAAGATTACTGCGCCGGCCGGATTCTGCTGGGTGCAAGCACCGGTGCAGGCCGGTGCCGACCAATACACCGCCAAATGCAATGCGAATCCAGTATTCCGCGTTTGGCCTGAACCGGTGATCCATGTGGGCGACTGCCCAATCATTCCCGTGGCGAGTTATGCAATTTATGTCAATGGACCTGGTCCGCTGGAGAATCCGGTGCCGCTGCTGACACAGACCATTCCCATTCCGGCGCTCAACGGCAAACAATGGGGCGACACAGTGGGAACCAACAATGGCATCGAATGGACTCCGCCGAATCAGTTCACCAATGTGCAGGATGTGCTCGCCATTCTGGCATTCATCAGCGGCGCCCCAATCAGGCCCGAGTTCACGGTGGCCAATCTGCAGTCCATCAGCTCACCGGACTCGTGTCTGAATCCATTTGTTAACACGTCTGACGTGTTGATTTCCGTGCGTGCAATTTCGGGCGATAGTTATGGACCGCCGTCGACTGGAAAAATCCTTAATCCAGCATTGTGTCCCGTGTGCCCGTAAATTGTTGCATTGTGGCAACGGTGAGTTGGAGAGCCCAACAGCGTTGTGTTTGCTTTGGCCCGATAGGCGGCGCATCGTCTCGCACGCCGGCTGTCCGCCGGCTAAACTGGCCACGTGAAAACTGTTGCCCCGATTGCCCGAAAGCAGGAAGTGGAACCCGCCGGTAGCTGGTTTGGCCTGCGGTTTGGAGACCGCGGTACCCATACCAGCCGGACGATGATGCTGAGCGAATTGACGGAACTCATAAAATTCACGCCGGCGGCCGCCGGAGCAGCCGCGTATCGCGCGGCGATTATTGATGACAACCTGCTCGGCAAACGCACGGTGGCGACGCGGAAGCTGACTGCGCAGCGGCTCTCCGAGTTGTACGGCCTCGATCCAGCCGTTCCGATCTTCCGGGTTATGCGACAACTTTGGGAGTCGGATCGTACGGGCCGTCCACTGCTCGCTTTCTTGGTGGCGTACGCGCGCGACCCACTTCTGCGGACCACGACCGACGCGGTGCTGCCGGTCCAACACGGCCGACCGGTGGCGACCGCAGCTATTGATGCGGCGCTTGATGAACGGCTCGGCACGCGACTGAATCCATCGGTTCGAAATAAGGTAGCGCGGAACGCTTCGTCGTCATGGACGCAATCTGGCCACCTCCAGGGTCGCACCACGAAGCACCGGGCCAAACCCGTCGCCTCGCCCGGATCGGCATGCATGGCGCTATTGCTGGCGTATGTCGTTGGTCTGCGCGGCCGTGCTCTTTTCACCTCGGATTGGTCACGACTGCTCGATACGAGCTTCGCAGAGCTGAATCAGCTCGTCCAAGCGGGAAATCGTGTTGGGCTGCTCAACTTCCGCCAGGTTGGCGATGTGATGGATATTCAATTCCCCGCGCTGCTGCGGCCTCATGAGGAGACACTTTGCCATGGGTGAACTTGACCTCCTCTTACGCGCTTACGGAGCGCATGTGGCCACGCCCTGGCGTGATGGCCTCTCGGGTTCCGAACGCGTATGGTTCCTCGTCTATTCCCCAACAAACGAACGTCGAATGCGGCATCGCCTCGGCGAGTTCGAAATTGCCACGCGCGATGCCGAACATGGCTGGAAGCCCTTCGACATCACGGACGCTTTCCCGCAGTGGATTGCTGCCCAGCGTCACGCCGAGGGATTCTTCAAACGCCCCGATGGCCTTCCGGAAAAACGCTTCGTCGAGTCGATGGCCGTCCAAATTCGGGTATTTCTCGATTCGGCTACTGAACGTGACGTGGTTTCGATCATCGGCGCCGGCGCGCTGTTCGGGCTGACTCCGCTGGCCGCGGTGCTTAAGCTGATTGATAATGCGATCAAGGGTCGATTGCTCGTCTGTTTTCCCGGGACATACGAAAGAGATTTTCACAGGTACCGCCTGCTCGGTGCCGGCGAGGGATGGAGCTACCTCGCCGCTCCGATTCTGGCGCAGCGTGAGGCGAATGCATGACGGCAAACTTGAAGAACTTCGAACTGTTCGTCAAAGACCCCCGCACCAGCAAGCTCCCCAATGAGGGAGTGGCGAAGGTCAAGGGTGCGGCCGATGCACAAGTTGTGGGCGAAGAGCTCGCCATGTTCGTGTGCGAAGGCCAGTACACCAAGGGCCTGGAGATGGTCCTGCAGACGTTTCTGAACAACGTCGAAAAGGAACAGCAGCCCGCAGTCTGGATCAGCGGCTTCTATGGCTGCGGAAAATCCCACCTCGTGAAAGTGCTGCGCTACCTCTGGACCAATGAACCACTCTCCGACGGCCGAACCCCGCGAGATGTCGCTACGCTCCCCGCCGACATCAAGGATCTGCTGAAGGAACTCGATACCGCGGGCAAGCAGAAAGGCGGCATTTTCGCGGCAGCCGGCGTGCTCGAATCTGTGCCGGCGGAACAACTGCCTCGGGGCATCTTATCCATTGTTTATGAGGCCCTCGGTTTGCCCACCGATTCTGCGACCGCGGAGTTTATCCTGTGGATGCGGCGCAAGGGCTTGGAGAGCAAAGTCAAGAACGACATTGAGGCCGCAGGTTTCGCATACGAGCAGGAGATTGATGCCTTTCGCGTGTCACCCGACATCGCAAGTTCCTTGCGCCAACACGAACCAGCTCTGGGCAAGACAGACGACGATGTGCTCAATAAGATTAACAGCCAATTCCCCAAGGAAGTCGCTGTCGACATCGATCGCATGGTTAAAGCAATCAGCCAGGCAGTCACCGACCGCTTCGGTGGAAAGTTCCCTTGCATGCTTCTCGTCATAGACGAAGCTCAACAGAGCCTCGGCCTGGACCAGGATCGCACCTTCACCTTTGAAAAATGTGTGGAAGCGCTTTCCAGTCGATTCAAAGGAAAGCTCATCGTCGTCGGCACCGGACAATCCATGCTGAGCGCCGGCACGGCCAATCTTCCCAAGCTGCAGGATCGCTTCACGCGGATGCTCCACCTGCAGGACAACGACATCGAAACGGTCATCCGGAAAGTGGTTCTGCAGAAACGGCCGGACAAAAAGTCCGCGGTGCAGCAGATGGTCAGCACTTCCGAAGGCGAGATCACGCGCCAGCTCCAGGGCACGCTAATTGAAGCGACGCCCACCGACAAGGAACGCTACGTCGATGATTATCCCTTGCTGCCCGTGCGTCAGCGTTTCTGGGAAAAATCGCTCCGCAACATCGACACCGGTCTCACCGGCCAGCTCCGCACCCAACTGCGCATCACGCACGACGCGGTGGCAAACGTTGCCGATGATCCGCTCGGCACGGTCATCCCCGCAGACCTTTTGTTTGACCAGCTTGCCGATGCCCTGGTTGAAAAAGGCGTGCTCGACCGCGAGCGTCACAACATCATCCAGCGTCTCCGTGCCAGCAAAGGGGAGGACGATCAACTCGCTGGCCGCCTGTACGCACTGATCTTCATGATCGGGAAGATCAATTATGAAACGCGCGACAAGCCCGGGGACCTCGGCATCCGCGCCACTCCCGGTGTACTTGCCGATCTGCTCATTGAAGACCTGAAAACCGGCGGCTCCGCCTTGCGGGAGCGCATTCCCAAGTTGCTATCGATTCACGAGGCCAAGGGCGCACTCCTTCGCGTCGGGGAAGAATACCGGTTGCAAACGCCCGACTCCGCCGCGTGGGAACAGCATTACCGTCAGCGCCTGGCAGCCTTACTGAATAACGATGGCGAGATCGGGTTTCTCCGCGGCGAACTGCTGCGCCAGGAAGTCGGCGCAATGATCGATGATGTGCCGCTCATGCACGGCAAATCGAAGATTCGCCGGCGGGTGGAATCGTCATTCACCGACACGCCGCCCACTTCCGACCAGGGCGTTCCCGTCTGGATTCGCACGGAGTGGGATGTCTCTCTCAAGAATGCCATCATTGAGGCGCACGCCGCAGGCATCACCAGCCCGCGCGTCACGGTGCTCATTCCCAAACAGAAACACGATGAGCTCAAGCAGGCCCTGGCGGAGGCCAAAGCCGCGGAACAAACGCTGCGGGAGCGCGGTGCCCCCGCCACCGCCGCCGGCCTGGAGGCTCGGGATTCGATCGCCAGCCGCGAGACGCTGGCCAAACAGCACGCCAGAGAGCTCCTCCTGCAAGAAATTCTCAGGGACGCCAAGGTCATCGTCGCCGGCAGCGAGGAATTCAATGGCATCATGCTCACGGATAAACTGCGCGGCGCATGCGAAGCCGCGCTCGCCCGACTCTACCCGCAGTTTTCCATTGGTGATTCCGACAAGTGGGAGGAAGTCTTCAAACAAGCCAAGGGAGGCGCCGGCTCCCCGCTGCAAGCGGTGAATCACAATGGCGATCCCGACAAGCACCCAGTGTGCAAGGCGATTCTGGACGAAGTTGGCGCCGGCAAGAAAGGCTCGGACCTGACCAAGAAGTTCACTGCGCCTCCCTATGGCTGGTCCAACAACGCCGTAAACGCCGGCGTCATGGTGCTGCTCGCCGCCGGCCTGCTGCGCGCTTCGCGCAATGGCCAACCGGTTACTCGGCAGGCGTTGGAGCAATCCACCATCGGCCCCACGGAATTCCGCGTCGACCATCCGCCCATCGCAGCGGGCGACAAAGTCAAACTGCGCGGCCTTTTCCAGAAGGCGGGCGTGAAATGCCAGAGCAATGATGATGTTGAGATCAAGGCCGCTGAATTTCTAAGCGCCGTGCTGTCCCTCGCGCAGAGTGCTGGCGGCGATCCCCCCTTGCCCGAACAGCCCAACACGAATTACGTGAAGGCGCTGCAGTCGTCGTTTGGCAATGAACAGCTCTCTGAAATACTCCGTCAATATGCGACCATCGATGCCGACATCGCCAATTGGTCCAAATGCGCAGCGCTCGCCAAACAGCGGCAGCCGCGCTGGTCAGCGCTGCTCACGCTGCTGGCGCAGGCCGAGAAGGGAGGCTTGCCCGAAGCAGCTGACGCCCGCGCGCAGATTGATGCCATCATCGCACAACGCCAATTGCTGGACCCGACAGACCCCGTGCCCCCGCTATCCGGCGCGCTCGGCGCAGCGCTGCGCAAAAAGCTCACCGAGCTTGCAACCCAAGCTGCGGTCGTGCATGAACAACAGTCCGCGACCATCGCGGCCGACCCCGCATGGAAGGCCCTGGGTGAAAAGAACAAGCCCGCGCGCGAATCAATCGCCTCCACAAACCGGCTCAGTCCGCCGGATGCCGTCGTTGCCAAAACGGAAGACGAGCTAATTACGGCCCTGGGCAATCGCTCGCTGACCAGTTGGTCGGAACTCACCGCCGCGATCCCCGGCCAGTTCGACGCGGCGCGACGCGAGGCCGCCAAGGCATTGGAACCCAAGGCGCAGTCCGTGAAGCTCCCGGCTGCCACCATCAAGTCACCGGAGGACCTCGCCGCGTGGCTCAAGACCGCCGAATCCACGATCAGCGCCAAGCTCAAGGAAGGACCGGTTATCATCTAAGCCATGCCTCCGCTTCCTTCCGATCTGCGTCGAGTTCTGGAGAACGCTGTGATCGCGGCGCGCGAGGAAGCTACGACCGCCGCCGGCGCCGCGCTGAAGCGTCTCGCCATTGCTGCCAAGGAATTTCCCCCATACCTCACGCCCGCTGAAAAGGCGCTGCGCTCCCGGCTCCGCGCGGCCGCGCGGCAACTGGGCGATTCCTGGAACGCCGACAAGCAGACATTTGCAGCGCTCAATCGGCTCACGCACGAAGTCGCCTATGAGCACTGGCACCGCATGCTCTTCGCCCGCTTTCTCGCAGAAAACAATCTGCTTATGCACCCCGAGCACGGCGTGCCCGTCGAACTCTCAACAGTCGCAGAACTGGCCCAGGAAGAAGCGGCCAAGGTGGGTACCAAGCCCGACACGTGGGCGCTGGCGGGGCGATTCGCGAGCGGAATGCTTCCGCAGATCTTCCGGCCCGATGATCCCGCCCTCGCCGTGCAACTCGCGCCGGAGCACCAGCAGGCACTGGAGAAGATTCTCGAATCGCTTCCGTCGCAGGTCTTCACCGCTGATGACGCGCTGGGCTGGGTATACCAGTTCTGGCAGTCGGCGGAAAAGGAGCGCGTGAATAGCACAGTGAAAGCCGGCGCGAAGATCACCGGCGAAACGCTGCCGGC
Source organism: uncultured Phycisphaeraceae bacterium (assembly GCA_964552515.1). GTDB lineage: Bacteria > Planctomycetota > Phycisphaerae > UBA1845 > UBA1845 > JACQXM01. Next base: position 8,297 of record CAZKIN010000082.1, on the reverse strand, counting down.
GGTCACGCAGCTTTTCACCGAGCACTACATGGTGCTGTTCCTGCTGCACAACACCGTCGGCGCATGGCATGCGGCGAAGCAAATTGCGAAGATGCCTCCGGCAAAGACATCCGCATGGCAGAATGAGGCCGACGTGCGCGCCGCGGTTGCGCTACCCGATTACACCTTCGACTATCTGCGCTTTGTGAAAGATGACGCAAGCGGCGCGTGGCGGCCGGCGGCCGGCGCGTTCGACGGCTGGCCAAAGTCGGCCAAAGAACTGAAAGTCCTCGATCCCTGTTGCGGAAGCGGACACTTTCTCGTCGCAGCGCTCGAGCTGCTCACGCACCTGCGCATGGCCGAAGAAGGGCTGGATACCAAGGCCGCCGTCCACCCGGTCATCACCGACAATCTCTTCGGTCTGGAACTGGACGCCCGCTGCACACAGATCGCCGCGTTCAATGTCGCCCTCGCCGCGTGGAAGTTCGCCGGGGATCACGTTTCTTTGCCGGAATTGCACATCGCATGCTCGGGCCTGGCGCCCAACTGCACCGTGGAACAGTGGCTTAAGCTCGCAGACGGCCGCATCGCCCTGAAGGAGTCACCGCTCGAGCGCTCGGCCATCCGGAACACGCTACGTGATATGCACGAACTGTTCAGCAAGGCTCCGGAGCTTGGCTCACTGATCGACCCATCCGCCACGGCCGGAACGCTCGGCTCTGCGGACTGGGAGACCGCCGCGCCTTTCCTTGCCACGGTGCTCACGGAAGAGCGCAAGGGTAGTGACGACGACACCCATGAGCGCGCCGTGGCGGCGCAGGGTATGGCCAAGGCAGCGGAGATTCTCTCCGGGGAATACACGCTCGTCACCACCAACGTGCCGTATCTGGGTCGCGCCGGGCAAGGTGACAAGATCAAAGCATTTTGCGAGGCACATTATCCCGAGGCCAAAGCTGACCTGGCGACGGTGTTTGTGTCGCGCATCATGCAGTGGTTGGCAGAAGGAGGCACCACCGCAGTTGTCACGCCGCAAAACTGTCTCTTCTTAACCAGCTACAAGAAGCTCCGCGAGCGCCTGCTAAAGGAGCGGACGTGGAACATGGTGGCGCGGCTTGGTCCAAAGGGTTTCCAAACCCCGATGTGGGATTTCAACGTCATGCTCGCCATCATGTCCGGCGGCAAGCCACTCAAGGACCATATTATGGCCGGCATCGACGTGGCGACCGCCAAACGCCCCGCTGAGAAGGCCATGTTGCTACGTGGTGAAGCGATCGTTGCCAATGCACCCGCGGAACATAAGCTGAGCTCAGTCGAAGCCGCAGATGACTCGGTGCCCCCCGGATCCACCGACGGGTCTATCAAGTTCGTCCCGCAGTCAGACCAGTTTATGAATGCAAACTCTCGAATTCTCCTGGAGACTCGAAGAGCGAAAAATGTGCTTTCCGAGTATGCCGGCTGTTACGCAGGGCTTAACGCTGCCGACATAGAGCGTTTTGTCCGCTATTTTTGGGACTTCGCGACTAGGGAATCCAAATGGCAGTTTATGCAGAACTCTTTCAGTAATGCACCATTGTATGGTGGCATGTCAGAGATGATCCTATGGGAAGGTGGCCACGGGGACTATTACAAGTTTGTCGCAGAGAAACTTGGGCCATCTGGAGTTGGCGCTTGGATTCGAGGAGAGATTGCTTGGGGAAAGCGCGGAATTGTAATCGTAAAGATGAATGCGTTACCCAGCGCTGTTTATGTCGGTGATAAATATGGTGCAAATGTTTATGTAATTATTCCAAAATCCGAAGAGCACCTGTTACCAATTCTTGCATACGCGCGTCATCCTGAGTTTGTAAGAAATTGCCGCCAGGTGGATCAGAAAACAGACATAGCCAATCATGCAGTCCTTGATATACCCTTCGACCTCGGCCACTGGCAGAATGTTGCAGCGGAGAAATTTCCCAACGGCCTGCCCGAGCCGCAATCCGACGATCCGACGCAGTGGATCTTCCATGGCCACCCGGCGGGGCGCGTGCCGCTGACGCACGACCCGAATGCGCACCTTGCCACCGTCCTGCAGGTCGCCGTCGCGCGGATCGCCGGTTACCGCTGGCCGGCAGAACTCGATGAGAACATGCGCCTCGCGCCAGGAGCTCGCGCGTGGGTGGACAAGTGTAAGACACTGGAGAAGTTCGCTGACGATGACGGGGTCGTGCCGCTCGTGCCCATCAATAAAGAACCGCCCGGCAGCGAGCGCGTCCGAACGCTGCTCGAAGCCGCTTTCTGTTCCCAGTGGTCGCCCGGCCTGCTCCATGACTTGCTCGCCGCGGCCGGCTCGGACGGCAAGAACCTCGACGAATGGGTCAAGCATGATTTCTTCGCGCAACACTGCGCCGTGTTTCACCAGCGCCCCTTCGTCTGGCAGATCTGGGACACCAAGAAGGATGGATTCAACATTCTCGTCCACTATCACCGCCTGGCCGAGGGCAACGGCAAGGGCAAGAAGCTGCTGGAGAAGATCACCTATACGTACCTGGGCGACTGGATTACCCAGCAGCAGGCCGGCGCTAAGCGAGGCGAGACCGGCGCGGACACCCGATTGAAGGCCGCGCAGGACCTGCAGAAAAAACTGGAGGCGATCATCACCGGCGAGCCGCCGTTCGACATCTTCGTGCGCTGGAAGCCGCTGCACGAGCAACCGATCGGCTGGAACCCGGACATCAACGACGGCGTGCGTATGAACATTCGCCCGTTCATCACCGCGGGCGTGCTTCGCGGCAAGGTGAACGTGAAATGGAAGAAGGACCGCGGCAAGGAACCGGAGAGCATTCGCCCCAAGGCACAGTTCCCATGGTTCTGGAACTGCCCGGAGGACGCACCGCCCATCGACTATGCCGGCGGGCCAGAATTCACCGGCGAGCGGCTGAATGACCTGCATTACACGATTAAGGCGAAGCAGGCGGCCCGGGATGGCCATATTTCACTGAAAAGCTAGTTTTCACTAAAGAATGAAATTTGCCATTTCGATGAAACAATGTATTATTTACATGATCAGTGGCTATCAGTTTCATTGGAATAGAGATTTCAATACACAATGAAATCAATGACTCTAGTGAAAGTTGAGGGTTTCGAAAAAGCCGCGACGGACGCATTGCAGCGCGTCCTCGCAGAGGTACCGTTCGCGCGCGGGCTGGTACTCCACAACAACGCAAAGCGTGGTCGTCAGGAAACCGATCTGATCGCCAAGCTGACACTCGGGTCTGTGCGCTGGACGCTGGTGTGTGAAATCAAGCGTGAGCCGCAGCCCGGCGTCATTCGCCCCACCATCGAACGCCTTTGTCAGCAGGTCGCCACGATGCGCGGAAGTGAAACTGCATACGGCGTGTTCATCGCCCGATACGTTTCACCGCGCATGGCCCAGATTTGCAAAGAAGCGGGGGTTGGATATCTCGACCTGGCCGGCAACTGCCGGCTTTCGTTTGCACAGGTCTACATCCACACAGTCGGCGCGAAGAACCGCGTGGCCGTGCGACGTGAGGCGCGTTCACTTTTTTCACCCAAGGCCGCGCGTGCCCTGCGTGTTCTGCTCACGCCGCCTCGCCGAGCCTGGAGAGTTCAGGAGCTTGCGCGGGAAGCGGAGATCAGTATCGGACAGTCATCCAAGGTCAAGGCCATGCTAGCAGAGCGGGAGTGGATTCGATCACACGGGAGTGGAATCGAATTGACGACTCCGGAGGCCGTGCTGCGCGAATGGGCGGCGAATCAGATCGTCAATGATGATCGTTCGGAGGATTACTACGCGCTCCAGCCGCTGCCCGATCTTGAAAACGCGCTGGCGCGAGTATGCACGAAATCGAAAACTCGATATGCGCTGGCTGGATTTTCGGCAGCGATGCGTCTGGCTCCCATGGTACGCAATCAGAAGCTCACCGCGTATGTCAGCGCGGTCACGCCGCAATTGATTGAAAAACTTGGCTTGAAGCCGGTGACCAGCGGAGCGAATGTGACCTTGACCGTGCCTGGAGATGCGGGTGTTTTCTATAGGGCACAAGACGTGGAGGGTGTCGCCATGGTGTCACCCGTGCAGGCGTACTTGGACTTGCGACGGAACCCGGGGCGCGGAGAAGAGGCTGCAGAAGCGATACTGTCGCAGATTTTGAGGCCGCAATGGTAGCACGACCCGATTATAGGGCCGATGCCGTGGCCGCGGCGCGCTCGGTTCTGTTGGAAGTGTGGCGGATCCTCGGTGAGTATCGCGACCAGATCGTGCTGGTGGGCGGGTGGGTGCCAGAGCTTCTGTTTCCAGACGCGGAGCCGAAGCACATCGGCAGCCTGGACATCGACCTGGCGCTGGATCATCGGGCGATTGGCGATGCGGCGTATGCGACGATCAATGATTTGTTGACTGGCCGGGGATATGTGCGGGACGATGAGAGTTCCTTTACCTATCAAAGAACCGTCCGCATCGGCACGCAAGACATTGTGGTTGAGGTTGATCTGCTGGCGGGCGAGTATGAGGGGACGGGACGGTCCAATCGCAGGCAAGCCGTTCAGGATGTGCGGCCGCGCAAGGCGCGCGGCTGTGATTTGGCGTTTGATTCGTTCGATACCATCGATTTCCCCGGACGGCTTCCCAATGGTGCCGAAGACCGTACGAGAATTCGGGTCGCGGGTATCGTTCCGTTCCTGATCATGAAGGGCATGGCGCTGGCGGGTCGGCTGAAAGAGAAAGACGCCTACGACATCTACTTTTGCATCAAAAATTTCCCGGGCGGAGTCGACGCGCTTGCGTCGGAGTTTGGTGGGCTCGCGGGGCACGGATTGGTCAAAGAGGGAATTGCGAACATCGCCGAGAAGTTTTCAGCAACGAACGCGTATGGGCCGCAATCTGTCGCGGATTTCGAGGGGGTGCAGGACACCGAGGCACGCGAGATGCTGGTGCGGGATGCGTATGAACAGGTTTTCGCGCTGATCGAGAAAGTTCGTGAGTTGGGTAGTGCTCAATCCGGTTGAAGCGAGACGACTGTATGGTCCAGACCGCCCCAAACATTGATACTCCGCAGACCGTGCTCGGAGCACTGATTGCCGCTTTGCGCGGCGCAGCGGCATTCGACAAGAATGATCAGGTCGCGCCGGTGGTGGTGTTATGGCCGGATGAAGAGAAGGCCTGGGTCGATCTGCTGCCCAAGCTGCGCGCGGCCATGCCGGAGCTGCTGACGCTTGGAACTTACGACGCTGCGTCCAGGACCGGTCCGGCGATTTGGATCAAGGCGATGCTCGGCGAAGGTGAGAACGGCCAACGATTGCTCGCCCAGGCCGATTGGCCTGCAGGCGCTGTGCCGGTGGTATATATGCCCGGCGTCGGCAGGCCGCACCTCCGGGCTCTGGAAGAGAGCCCGCGTGAACTTAAGCCAGTATGTGAGCTGCAATTCCGCGGCACGCTTTGGTCGCAGGTCAATGGCAAGGACTGGACCCCACGTGCATTCATACAGAGCGCCGAAGGCGGGTTGGGGCTGAATTTGGCCACAGATGCTGCCACACTTAGTGCCATGCGACAGTCACTCGAAAAATTGGCGGATGAATCCGTAGCGCGCTTGCGTGGTCGAACACTTGATTCCGGCGATTTTCTCGAACTACTTTCCCCGGACCCCGCGCGGACAGTGCTCGATTGGTTGAGCGACAGCGCGGGCTTCAAGGCGCGCGCCGGATCGGGCTGGGCCGCGTTTCGCACCGTGTGCAAGGACAAGTTTGGATTCGATCCCGAGAAGACCGATGTGACCAAGGCCGGTCAATTGCTTGCCGAGCGGCAGGGGGCGTGGGCCGGCGTGTGGAGCCGGTATGAGGAAAATCCTTCTTTATATCCGGGCATACGGGAGGTGCTCAAACGCAGCAAACCATCCGGTACCGGCAGCCTCTTTGATCCCGGGATCAGCGTTTATCCCCAGGACAATGTGGCGGCCGAGGGTAGTCTGCGGACCGACCTTCTGGCAGTGGGCAAGCTGAATGAAGCGGACGCGCGCGCAAAGATCATCGAACTGGAAAATGAACACGCGCCGCGGCGCTCGCTGGTATGGGCCAAGCTGGATGAATCGCCCCTCGCGGCCGCGCTCTGGCATCTTGCCGAACTCGCTCGGCTTTCGGCAAGTTCACTGGGTGGCAGTGATCGCAATCAGGCGGCGAAGCATTATGCGGAATCCGGCTGGCGCGTGGATGATGCGGCGATGGCCGCGTTGGCCGCGGTGAAATCGGCGGCGGACTTGAATGCGGTAGGTGCTGCAGTGGCCGCCGTATATCGCCCCTGGCTGGAGAAGGGTGCGGAGAATTTCCAGAGACTCGTGGCCGCCGAACCGCTGCCCTCCGCCAGCGAGGCCAAGCCGATTGCTGTCGAGCCCGGTACTTGCATTGTCTTTGCGGATGGGCTCCGGATGGACCTCGGGCAACGGCTCGCTGCTGAGCTGGCCAAACGCGGAATGAGCGTAGCGGTCGAATGGCGCTGGTCTGCTGTTCCGACCGTTACGGCAACTGCAAAGCCAGCAGCATCTCCGGTAGCCCCTATGTTGAACCACGCCAGCGAAGCCGATGACTTCGCTCCTCGATTCGCCGAGAGCGGAAAGAACTGGACGTCTGACCGGTTTCGTACGCTTTTGAAAGACCTGGGCGTTGAGCCTCTCGCGGGTGTGACCGGCGTTGGGGGGAATACCGCGGCGTCGGCCTGGTTGGAGGTGGGAACGATCGACGCCCGCGGACACCATGAGGGTGTCCGACTGGCATCCATGCTCAATGACGAGGTTCGACTAATTGCGGATCGCGTTGCGGATTTGGTCGCGGCCGGTTGGAAGCGGGTCAAAATCGTCACCGATCACGGGTGGCTTCTGTTACCAGGCGGATTGCCGAAGGTCTCGTTGCCGAAATATCTGGTCGAAACTAATTGGCGACGGTGTGCGAGCGTCAAGGATGGCGCAAGCCCGGAGTGTCAACAACATGGCTGGCACTGGAATCCGTCAATCTCCATCGCTCTAGCACCGGGGATTTCCTGCTTTCGGGAGGGTGCCGATTATGCCCACGGTGGGCTGAGCGCACAGGAAGCGGTGACGCCAGTTATTACAGTGACGAGTTCTGAAGGTGCGTCAACGACCGCCGCTGATGTCAATATTGTGTCACTCTCCTGGAACCAACTCACGGGGCGCGTGAAAGTAACTGGTCAGGGAGTGCTGGTCGATTTGCGCCGCGATGCTGCGGACGCGGCCAGCACGCTTCTGGACTCAGACAAACCCCGTCCGGTCGATGCCCTGGGGCAGGCAAAAATCTATGCCAAGGACGACGCAGACGGAGTTGATGCAGAAGTAGTCGTCCTGGATTCCGATGGAAATGTGTTGGCCCGTCGTCGCACCCGGGTCGGCTTGGAGTAACGTTCATGGAACTTGATCATCTGGACCAGCTCGCCGCGCGGGCCTTCGAAGGATTCATCGTCCGCAAGGACCTGGTGCGGAAATTCAAAGGCCAATACCCGGTGCCAACGTACGTGACGGAGTTTCTGCTTGGGCGCTATTGTGCGACGGTGAATGAAGACGAAATACGCGACGGCCTCGACATTGTGCAGCGCCAGCTTGGCGACCGCACGGTGCGTGCCGGAGAGGAGGAGTTATTCAAAGCCCGTGCCAAGGAGAAGGGTTCAGTGCGGGTAATCGATATTATCCGCGCGCGGTTAGACACCAAGACTGATCAGTATTTGGCGGAGCTTCCGAGCCTGCGGATCAATGATGCGCGAATTTCGGATCGCCTCGCAAACGAGCATGACCGGATGCTCACCGGCGGCTTCTACGCTGAGATCAACCTTGTCTACGACCCACTCATCGCAGAGGAATCAAATGGTCGTCCATTTGGCGTGGAGAGCCTGAAAGAGATCCAGCTTTCCAAACGGGACTGCCTGGAAATTCTGTGGAAAGGGCGCGAGCATTTCACGACAGAGGAATGGAAGCAGTTTCTGATGCGCAGCGTCGGCTTTGAGCCGGCTGCTTTGACGCCTCGCGCACAGAATGTGTTGCTGCTCCGTATGATTCCGTTTGTCGAGCGGAACTACAACGCGGTGGAGCTCGGCCCCCGCGGCACCGGCAAAAGCCATCTTTTCCAGCAGATTTCTCCGTATTCTCACCTGGTCTCTGGAGGTAAGGCGACGGTCGCGCGGATGTTTGTCAACAACGCGAACGGTCAGCGTGGCCTGGTCTGCCAATATGATGTGGTTTGCTTTGATGAGATTTCCGGTGTGTCTTTTGACCAGAAGGACGGCGTCAACATCATGAAAGGGTACATGGAGTCTGGGGAGTTCA
>CAZKIN010000081.1:10501-14973 GCA_964552515.1 uncultured Phycisphaeraceae bacterium | reverse complement strand
CCCAGTCACCGCTGGCCGCAGTGGCTTCCCGACGGAAAAACGGCGTTGTTTACCGCCACGGACAAAAACAGCGATTTCTCCGATGCCCGGATCATGACACTGTCGGTCGATACTGGTGCACAGAAACTCATCCACTCCGGCGGAACATATGCGCGCTACGTATCCACCGGACACCTCGTCTTTGGCCGCACGGGCACGCTCATGGCCGTGCCTTTTGATCTGAAGAAACTGGAAGCCGCCGGCGCCCCCATTCCGGTCTTGGAAGGGGTCCTCACCCTCCCGACTTTCGGCGGACTTGATTATGCCTTCGCGCAGAACGGCGCGCTTCTTTATGTCAGTGGTACCGCCGGCGGCGAGGAGGAATTGCCAATCTGGATCGACCGTGCCGGCAAAGAGTCACATATTTCCCAGCACAAACGTGACTTTGCCGACATTCGTCTTTCTCCCGATGGTCGGCGGATCGCGGCGTCGATCATGGAGGCCGGCAACCTCGATATTTGGATCCTCGAAATCGAGCGCGATGTATACACGCGCCTCACCACCGACGAATCCGTCGATCAATACCCTCGGTGGAGTCCCGATGGAAATGCGATCATCTATACATCGAATCCCGCAAACGACGGCCTCAATCTCTTCCGCCGCCGCGCCGATGGCACCGGAGAAGCGGAACGCATCACCACTGGGGAAAACCCGAAAATCGCCACTTCATTCACACCGGACGGCTCTATCCTGATTTTCTCTGAAAACCGCCCCGGCTCCGAAAGCGATATTCTCTACTTGCCGCTCGATCGCAAGGACGCTGCGCCGGAAGTATTACTCGCCACTCCCTTTTTCGAGCGAAACGGAACACTTTCGCCGGACGGAAAATGGATCGCCTACGTCTCCAACGAAGAGGGCGATCCGGAGGTGTACGTCCGACCGTTTCTTCGTCCCGGCGCTCGCGTAAAAATCTCCACGGCGCGCGGCTGGGGCCCCAAGTGGTCTGCCGACGGCAAAGAGATTTTCTACCGCATCGATCGCAAACTAATGGCCGTTACCGTCACCCTTAAGGACGAGACCGCCAGCGTCACGCTCGCCCGCCAGCTCTTCGAGTTGCCCAGCAGTGACTACTTTGGACCTGTCGACGTGGCCGCCGACGGCCGCTTTCTGTTCTGGCGACCCGCTGGCGAAATTGTCGAACAGTCTCCCCAGCCCGTTGTCGTGATCAACTGGCTGGAGGAACTCAGGGCAAAACTCGCTCTCCCCAAATGATTCACGCTGCATCTCGTGCCCAAGTTCACAATCGGTGCCAAGAACATGTCACATGAGGCTCGCCGCCCCCACTCCTCCGTCGCGACCTACCAGCCACCCCCCGCCCTGACCACGTCTTTCTCTGCGCGATCTCTCCGCCCATTCGCTCCTTGACTTTTTCGACGGTTCGATTCTTCCATCGGGTGCCAATGACCTGACACCTTCAATCCAGTCCACAGGCGGAACCAAAACCGGGCCGATTTGTCCGTAACTTATTATTTCATAATAGTTTACAACCCTGTCCCAGCTCGTCCCCGACCGGAGTCTTCCGATGATCACTCCGCTATTTCCATCGATCACGTCTCGACGCAACCATTCCGCTAACGGCAAACCCCTGTTTTTATAGACATTTTGCGCTGCTCCGAGACTTCGGCCGCCGGCCGTCGTGCGGATGGTGTCAGGCACCTGTCCTTTTTCCGGAGCATGCGGAGATTGTGAATTCTTTCACGGGCACTGCTTGTGCCAGAACTATGACACTTGTTACCGCGCTGCGCCGGGGTGGCGTGGGGGTGGCGTTTGGCGGCGCCCGGGGTGGTGGAAATCAGGTGCCGTATCGTGCCTTCAAATGGCACTCGTATTCGTGCTCCGCCTCTTCCTTCGGCTGACCGCCACAACCCCCACACGCACCGGTTCGTTCCGCCCGCAACCCTGCAAACTGATCTTAAACCATTAATTGACAATGACTTACATGGCGGCGCGCCACCTCCGCAACCACCCCTGGTGTCTAATAGGTCGGGAGCATAGTGCAGACGCCGTCTGAAAAGGAGGAAGCCGATGACCGCGCTGATTTCGCAACGCACGGGAAAACCCCAGTGCCCGATTCGATTACACCCAAAAGCCGAAAATGATCTCTCCGCCGTTCCCAAAGTGCCACATGGTGACACAGTCGATGCATGGGCCTGGAGGGATTCGAACCCGCGACCAAGCGATTATGAGTCGCCTGCTCTAACCGCTGAGCTACAGGCCCCACGTTGCTGCCCATTATACCACGGGGACACCGTTCGGCTAAGGAAGTCCTACTCAATCCGGCCATTCGCCGCTGAAAACCTCCACGGCCGGACCGGTTTTGTACACGTGTTCATCGCTGCCCCATTCGATCTCCAGGTCGCCGCCGGGAAGTGTCACCATGAGCTTCCGCCCCGCGCGGCCGGTCAGCGCCGCCGCCACGCTGACGGCACACGCACCAGTCCCGCAGGCCTGCGTCAACCCGCTGCCGCGCTCCCACGTGCGCATGCGCACCTTTTTGTCGGAGATGACTTGCGCAATATGCACGTTGATTCGCTGTGGAAACTCCGGCGCACGTTCAATCCGCGGACCAAGCACTTCCAGGGGCACCACTTCCACGTCGGGAACAAAAATCACCGCATGCGGATTTCCCATCGAAACGCAGGTGATTTTCCATGTCTCGTTGCCGACAGTCAGCGGATGGTCCACGACGCTCTCACCCGCAATGGTGCAAGGCAATTCGCGCGGATGCAGTCGCGGTGGTCCCAAGTCCACGCGCACGCTGCGCACTTTTCCCTCCACCACAACGCATGCCACATGCTTGACGCCCGCATCCGTTTCAATGTCGAACGCCGCCTCGCGCACCAGGCCATGATCCACCGCGTATTTGGCGACGCACCGAATTCCGTTGCCGCACATTTCACTGCGCGAACCGTCGGCGTTGTACATTTCCATCCGCACGCCGGCCACTCGCGATGGCATGATGAGAATCAATCCATCACTGCCAATGCCGCGATGTCGATCCGAGACCATCCGCGACATCCCGGCCGGATCATGCACGCGCTGCGTGAAACCATTCACGTAGACGTAGTCGTTTCCCAGACCGTGCATTTTCGTGAATTTCATGATCGCAATTATAGGTTTGAACAGCGCCGTCGAAAGTACGCAATCATGCTTCTCCTACGAAGTCGATCTGCGCCACGGATCCGAGATTCATGCATTCAAATCGATGTGCAAAGTGCCGCGGTCGTCCTTGGTAATTCCCGCAGGACCGGTCGGCGGTTCGGTCGTCGCACTCTCGCCTTCGGGTTCCGGCTCGTCAAACGCGCGCCCCTGGCTTCCCGCCCCCTCCGAATCGACGAACACTTGATTGTCCGCATCCATCGTGTCCACCATACCCGTTGCGTCGGTCACCGATTTGATCTGCTGACTTGCGGCCTGGGTCTGGTCGTTGCGCCGCGCATCACGAACCTTTCCGGCCTCTCGTGCCTGAAAGCCCGCTTGCGCGGCGGATGCATGAATCGGCGGAATGTCGGCCATCCGTGGTTACCGCGTCACACCTGGTTGGATCACGGAACGGGCGACGCCGATCCGCAGGGAATCCGGAATCGATATCGACAAACGAAAGGCATTCACGCCAGCCGAACCACCGATCATGCGGGAACGCTGCGTGGCTGGCCGATAGTACCACCGGCGCGCTTATGGGACGTGGAGTCCTGTCCCGGTCGAATGCACTCCCACCGCTCAGGTTCCGATAGTTCGTGTAACGCAAGCGGTGGAGGAGAGCCTATGACCCATAAACTGAACGATTCCGTCGGCATCGGCGTCATTGGATGCGGACATTGGGGACCAAACCACATCCGCGTCTTTGCCGAGCGGGAACGATCGCATGTGGTGGCGGTGGCGGACAGCAACCCCACTCGACTGGCCACGCTGCAAACGCGTTTTCCTTCGATCACCACCACGCTGGATTATCGCCGCGTGCTCGACCATCCCGGTGTCGATGCCGTGGTCATCGCGACGCCCACGGTTACGCACAGCGCCATCGTCGAGGCAGCTCTGCTGAAGGGGAAGCACGTACTCGTGGAAAAGCCGATGTGCCGCAGCAGCGCCGAAGCGCGCAAGTTGCACGCCCTCTCGCGCTCAAGCGACCGTGTCCTCATGGTCGGCCACGTGTTCCTGTTCAACAACGGCATTCGCAAATTGCGCGAAACCATCACCGACGGACAGATCGGGCGATTGCATTACATGGACGCCGTGCGTACGAACCTCGGGCCCATCCGCGGCGACGTGAACGCTCTGTACGACCTGGGAACCCATGACATTACCATCATGAATTACCTGATGAATGCGACGCCCGTGGCGGTCAGTGCCGTCGGTCGGTGCATCAGCCAGGCCAAGATTGAAGATGTCTGCTTCGCCACGCTGCGGTACGCGGACGGAACCTTAGGACACAT
>CAZKIN010000081.1:0-10401 GCA_964552515.1 uncultured Phycisphaeraceae bacterium | reverse complement strand
TTGAAGATGTCTGCTTCGCCACGCTGCGGTACGCGGACGGAACCTTAGGACACATTCATGTCAGTTGGATGAATCCGCACAAGGTGCGCACGCTGACGCTCATTGGTGACCGTCAGATGGCACATTGGGATGATATTGATCCGGAGAACACGCTGCGCCTCTATGATCGCGGCGTCGCGGAACCGCCCGCGTACAACTCGTTTGGCGAGTTTCAATACCTGCTCCGCAATGCGGATGTGCACCTGCCCGCGATTCGCCGCACCGAGCCGCTGGTTAATCAGGCCGAGGCGTTTCTGGATTGGATTTGCGATGGCCGTCCAAGTCCCTGTGGCGTCGCCGAGGGTCTGCAGACCGCGCTCGTGCTCGAAGCGGCGGATCGCTCCATGCAGCACCGCGGAGCGGAAACTCCCGTGTCGGACTGCGAGTCCGGCGTACTGACCAGCGCATCCGCCATGCGTCGCGCGGTTTCCTTCAACGATGAATCGATGGTCCGCCGCACAACGGCCGACGCGGACAACTTCATCCCCACTGCCACTCACAAATAATCGAGGGCCGCCTTCCCGTGTACAAGAACCAACGAATCGCCGCCCTCATTCCGGCCTTCAACGAGCAGGCCAAGATCGGCGCCGTGATCGCGCGCTGCGATTTTTCGCTGCTCGATCTCGTACTGGTCATCGATGACGGTTCCACCGACGACACCGCGCAGGTGGCCCGCGACAAGGGTGCCGAAGTGCTGTCACATGGTGCGCGCAGGGGCGTCGGCGCGGCACTGCGCAGCGGCCTGGAGCACGCCAAAGCGGCCGGCTTCGACATTGCCGTCATCCTCGCGGGCAACAACAAGGACAATCCGGCCGAAATCACGCGACTGCTCGACTCGATCTGCGACCGCGACTGCGACCTGGTCATGGGCTCGCGCTATATGAACGGCGGTTCCTATGGCGGAGACATGCCGCTCTATCGCCGCATCGCCACTCGGCTGCATCCCTGGCTGGTGAGCCGCTTCGTTCGCCGTCCGATCACCGAAAGCACCAACGGCTTTCGTGCCTTCAAACTGTCACTACTCGACGACCAGCGCATCAATCTGCACCAGCGCTGGCTCGACGCCTATGGGTTGGAAGTGTACCTGCTTTGGAAAACGCTGGTCCTGGGCTACCGCCACGCCGAGGTACCCTGCACCAAAATCTATCCGCCGAAGAAACTCGGCTGGACCAAAATGAAACCGATCACCGGGTGGTGGAACATCCTGCGCCCCATTTTCCTGCTGGGCCTGGGCCTCCGCCGGTAAGGAGAACTCAAACGATGCGCATTCCACTGGTTAATCTTGCGGCCATGCATACCGAACTGCGGCGCGACATCAACGCCGCGATCGACGGCGTTCTGCAGCGCGGTGACTATATCCTTGGCCAGGACGTACAGGCGTTTGAAGAGGAATTCGCGGCGTATCTCGGCGCCAAACATTGCATCGGCGTCGGCAACGGACTCGACGCGCTGACGCTCGCGCTCAAAGGGCTGGGCATCGGAGCGGGCGACGAAGTGATCACTCAGGCGAACACCTATGTCGCCACGGCGCTGGCGATCCATCAGGCGGGCGCGACCCCCGTGCTCGTCGATCATGATCCCGACACCTACTGTATCGATCCACTACGCGTGCGTGCCGCCATCACTTCGCGCACCAAGGCAATCATCCCAGTGCACATGTATGGCCAATCCGTCGACATGGACGCCATCAATGCCCTCGCCGCCGAGCACGGATTGAAAGTGCTCGAAGACACGGCGCAGGCACATGGCACAACCTACAAGGGCAAGAGCTGCGGCACCTTGGGCGACGCCGCCGCTTTTAGCTTTTACCCCGGAAAAAACCTGGGCGCGATCGGAGACGGCGGCGCGATCGTCACCAACGACGACGACATGGCCGCCTGGCTGCGCTCCGCACGGAATTACGGCTCCACCATCAAGTACCGCCATACCGTCAAGGGGATGAACACGCGGCTCGACACCATTCAGGCGGCGGTGCTGCGCGCCAAGCTGCCCCACCTGGATCGCTGGAACGAAACACGCCGCGCGCTGGCCATGCGATACATGGAGCAACTGGCTGACAGCGGCCTGGCACTACCCGCGGCCAGCGCCTATGGCGACCACATTTACCATTTGTTCGTCGTGCGCTGCCCGTCACGTGACGCGGTCCTGGCACAACTGAATGCCGCAGGAATCGGGGCGGCCATTCATTATCCCGTACCGGTCCATCAACAAGTGTGTTTCGGCCGGGGTTGCGTCGTTCCGCATCCCCTTCCGCATACCGAAGGCTTCGCGGACCAGTTGATGTCACTGCCGATCTGCCCTTATCTGGGCATGGAAATGGTCGACGAAATCGCCGGCGCCATGAAACAGGCGCTGCGACCGGTCAGCATGGAACAGGACCGCGTTTTGCCGGCGGCCGCGCTGCCCCAACGAATGGAAACGGCATCGGCCGGGGTGTCAACGAAGGTGTCTGTTCATTGACACTCTCTGCGCGACGGCCAATCAAATTTTAACTGTCTGACGTGGGTCACCGAGCCCATCGGACCGGCGTCACGCCATCGAACTGCGGCACGCTATTTCAAATACTGCTGAAAGAACTCCGCCATCACTTGCATGTATAGCAGCCGGTTTTCCTCCTTGGCGAAGCCGTGGCCTTCGTCGGCGAAGTACAATTCCTCCACCGGCATACCGCGCTTCTTCAATGCCACGGCAATCTGCATGGCCTCGCCGACGGGCACGCGCGGATCATTCAGGCCATGCGCGATCATCAGCGGCATGTCGATGCGGTCCACCTTGTAGATCGGCGAAATGGACTTGAGGAACGCGCGGTCATCCAGCGGACCATATTCGACTTCGCGCAACTTGCGGCGATAGTCCTTGGTCTGTTCGAGGAACGTCTCAAAGTTGACGATGCCCACCACGTTACAGGCCGCGCCGAAATATTCCGGCGCTTCCGTGATGACGGCCATGGTCATGAATCCGCCGTAGCTGCCGCCCCACGCGGCGATGCGCTTCTTTTCGGAATAGCCTTCGTCCACCAGATACTTCGCCGCCCAGATGCCGTCCTGCACGCTCTTGAATCGATCCTTGTAATTGTCCGCCTCAAGGAACGCCTTGCCGTACCCGCTGGAACCGCGAATGTTCGGTGCGAGCACGCCATAGCCGCGCGATACGAAATACTGAAACGCACGATTGAAATTGGGGCGAAACTGCGATTCGGGTCCGCCGTGATACTGCACCAGGAAGGGAATTCTGCTGCCCGCGCGGTAATTCTTCGGCAGGTAGAGGAATGCCGGAATCTTCTGGCCGTCAAATGACGGATAGTGCACGAGCTTGGGAAGCGGAAACTGCGCCACGTCAATCCCCTGCGTATCCGCGCTGGTTAGTGCCACGGGCGCGGCACTGGGATTGTTCATGTCCCACTGGTAGATCAGACCCGGCGTTTGCGCATTATCGAGCGCGAAGAGCAAATGCCGACCCTGAAAACGCACGTTCCCCACCACGCCCTCGCTCATTGGCGGCACCGGCAGCGCGGAAAAATCCGACGCGCGGCGCAGGTGCAGCTTGCCGTACCCATCCTGGTTCACCGCCACCGCCAGCACCGTACGGTCCGTGTTCAGCGCCCCGCCGTCCACTTCAAAACCGGACAGGTCGGGCAGGACCGCCGTCAACGCGCCGGTAGACAGAGCCAGCGAGTGGATACGCATCAGGTCGCCGCGATAGTTGGTGTTCACCAGAAACGCCGTGTCCGTGGCGTTGTACCCGATCGGCTCAAAGCTCCACGCCTCCCCTGCCGGTGTGATCTCCCGCGATTCGCCGGTGGTCACATTGATTTCAAACAACTGCGAATGGGTGGCCGACACCGCCTTGGTCACCACGAGTTTCGTGCCGTCGCGATTGAAATCTGCCGGTTCAAAGTGACCCTGGCCGGACATCAACTTGCGCGGGCTGCGGGTCTCCATGTCATACAGGTACACGTGGAAATCCGCGGGTGACTCATCATTGGCACGATAGGCAAAGGCCCTGGAATCGCGTCTCCAGACGATGCTCCCGAAGACCGCCTTGGGATTGTTGAGCAGTGGCTCGACCTTGCGATCGGCGGCGTTCATCAGGTGGACATTGTCATTCTCATTACCGCCGACGTCGGCGAGCATCGCGACCCATTTGCCGTCCTCGCTAACGTCATACCCGCCGATGCCATCGGGAAAGCTGGTCAGCTTCACCGCTTTGTCCTGCGATTCACCGGCCTTCAGCGCGTAAAGCTGCGAAATTCCATCGGGATTGAAGACGTAGTAGAACGTGTCGTCCGGCGCGAGCGTAGCCGATACCGGCCAGCGCATCTTCACAAAAGCTTCCAGCGCGGCCCGGTCGCCGACGGTCTTGCGACTCATGGTCGCGTGCTGATCGGTCCCACCGCCCGTCGAGCCGGCACCGGCCGAGCCGCCACGGTCGCGGCGCGCTCCGGAACAACCGATGCCGATGAGAATTGTGGTCAGGCACAAAGCAAAAAGGGTCGCTTGCAAGACACTTTTCTGGCGCATCCATCGTTTCCTTATTTTTTCAGGATCATCCCGGCAGACCGAAGAACCTGCCCGAGCCATTGGGAACCCTACCGGGAGAGGCCGGTAGGGTGCAAGTCAACGGGGCGAATCCCACGCAAGCATGCCGCAGAATTGACAACTTCACACGCCGGACCATCACGATTTGAGCAGGCCGCGCATGGTCTTGACCGCCCGGTCGATGCCATCGCGTGACACATCAAGGTGGGTCACCGCGCGAATGCGCTGCGGGGATACTGCCATCATCCAGACACCTTCACCACGCAACCGGTCGCACAAGTCCTTGCCCGTTCCGACGCTTTCGCGGACATCGAAATACACAATGTTGGTCTGCACCGCGGGCATGTCTACGTTGACACCGGGCAATTCCGCGATGCCTTCGGCCAGTCGCCGCGCGTGGGCGTGATCATCGGCCAGACGCTCAACATGATGATCGAGCGCGTAAATGGCCGCCGCCGCGAGAATGCCCGATTGCCGCATGCCGCCGCCGAACATCTTGCGAAAGCGATGCACGCGCTTGATGGTGTCCTTCGTACCCGCGACGGCCGATCCGACCGGCGCGCCCAGTCCCTTGGAAAAACAGGTCGACACGGTGTCAAAGTGCTGCGCGTAATCGGCCGGTCGATGCCCTTTGGCCACGCAGGCATTCATCAGGCGAGCCCCATCAAGGTGCATTTTCAATCCGAACTCATTGGCCGTCTTGCGAATGTCGGCAATCGATTCCAGGCTCCAGCAGGTTCCGCCGCCACGGTTGTGCGTGTTCTCTACTACGACCAGCGAGGTTCGCGGAAAATGAGAATCGCCGGGGCGAACGGCCGCGCGTACCGCAGCCGCCGAAAACAAGCCATGGTCTCCGGGGAGCAAACGCAACGAACATCCCGACAGTCCGGCCGGCGCGCCCGCCTCGTAATGATAAATGTGGCTGTCCTGGTGCGCGATGATCTCATCGCCCGGCTGGGTGTGCGCTTTGATGGCCGTCTGGTTGGCCATCGAACCGGAGGGAACGAAGATGGCCGCTTCCTTACCAAGCAGCGCGGCCACTTTCTCCTGCAAAAGAATGACCGTGGGATCATCGCCGAGTACATCGTCTCCCAATTCAGCGTCCATCATCGCCTTCTTCATGGCGGCAGTGGGACGGGTGACAGTGTCGCTGCGCAGATCAACAACGTGGCCGGTTTCGCTCATGGCAATCATTACAACGCAAGTCAAGGTGATCGGCAATTCGAGTCCATAAAAAGAAGACGGCCCGGACCAGGCATTTCGCCTGATCCGGGACCGTCTGGATTTACTACTTGGTACTACCGGAAACTACAGATTACGCCTGCACCGGACGACGACCGAAGTAAACCTTCGCGCCGGCCAGGAGCAACAGGGCGAGAACGACCATACCCCATTCGGAGACGGTCGGGATCGCACCTACGCAACCCGGAGCAAACACCGAGTCATCAACACCCGGGCAAACGTCGACGCAATCCGACACGCCGTCGCCGTCGCTGTCGCCGGTTTCGGCAACGCCGCAACCGCAGATACCCGGATCGGTCTTGTTCGGATCATCGACGCAACCGTCCTGGCAA
Source organism: uncultured Phycisphaeraceae bacterium (assembly GCA_964552515.1). Lineage (GTDB taxonomy): Bacteria > Planctomycetota > Phycisphaerae > UBA1845 > UBA1845 > JACQXM01. The sequence goes on along the minus strand of CAZKIN010000081.1, from coordinate 4,250 downwards.
TCGGCAGTGCCGTCCTGGTCGGTGTCCTGATCCGAGTTACCGCAACCGCAAGCGCCCGGCGACGTCTTCGCCGGGTCGTTCGGGCAACCGTCGTTGCAATTGGCGGTGCCGTCGTTGTCGGTGTCGGTGTCGGCGATGCCGCAACCGCACTGACCCGGAGCCGTCTTGCCGGCATCGTCGTCGCACAGATCGCACTCATCGCGCGTTCCGTCGCCGTCGGTGTCGACGCCATCATCGCAACCGCCCGTACCATCGACCTGGATGTCACCGAGGTAGGTACCGCCGGCGGCAGCGCAATCGTCGGAAGTGGCGACGCCGCAGGTGCCGTCAGTGGCATTGCAGCACGGACCCGTCGGGGTGGTGCAAACGATTTCACCGCGCCAGTTACCGCGGTTCACCGCGCAACCGCCGCCCGGACCGGCCAACGCAAAGCGCCAGCCGTTCCACTGACCCGGAGTCGGGTCGGCAACGCCGGTGCAGGTCGCGAAGACCATGGCATCGTCGGCGAGTTCTTCATTAACGCCCGGACCACCGATGAGCGTCGTGCAACCGATTGAAATACCGACGCTGTCGATGTTCGAGTTCATGACGATGTAGAAGTCAACGCCGCACTGGCTGAGGTTGGTGTCGAGGCAGACCGAAACGCCGCCGCAATCGCCATCGGTGAGGCAGGCAACGCCGAGATTCGGACCATCGCAAGTCGCGCCGAGGTTGCACTGCGCATCCGCGGTGCACGGGGCCAGGTCGTCCGAGCACTGTCCGAAGCAAACCTGGTCATCCGAGCCGTCCGGAACTGCAACCGGGGCCGGCAGGACGCAGCTGACGATCTGTGCGGGCGTACCACCAGCGGTAATCGGACCGGGGCTGAGCGAGCAGGTCGAACCCGGAATGAGCGCGTCCGGCAAGCAGGTGCCCGGCTCAACGGTGAAGAGTGCCGTATTGACGATATAGGGATCACCAAGGGTGGCACCCAAGATCAAGCCAGCGCCGTTGTTATTGCAAGTCGCACCCAAGGAAGCCGTATCACGGCCCTGAGTGTAGAACTGATAGCTCTCGACCATACGCGACGAGTGCTTAGCCAGTTCGATGTCATCGCCGTACGAGTAATCGCCGGTCGGTGACGTATTGCAGTTCTGGTTGGTGCACTGCGGGAAGAAGTTACCCGGAAGGTTGAAGTCCGAGTTACGGAACGTCTGGCAGGGATCCAGATTGTCGCAGGCATCGGTGCCTTCGTTGCAGACCTGGACGGCCGAGCAGGGGTTACCCGACTGCGGCGAGCAGGCACCGTTTACGCAGGCCGAATCGCCGTTGCAGAAGATGCCGTCTTCACAGTCGCCATCGTTGTTGCAACCGAAGCAGACATCGCCGGCTTCATCGCAGAACGGGGTCAGACCGGTGCAGGGATTCGCACCCGCGGCGCACATGCCGGCATTGCAAACTTCCGCACCGTTGCAGAAGATGCCGTCCGAGCAATCGCCAGCCACCGTGCAGGGACCGGTTACAAGCAGGTTCTCTGCAGCGCCGGTACCGCCGTAACCATCCACGATCAGGTAATAAGTCGTTCCTGCGAGCAGGTTCGCGCTGATCGTCGCCTTGTAGGGCGGCGCGCAGCCGGCACAGCTATCGCTGTCCTGACCGACCACCGTGGTACCCGGGCAAGCGCCGCCTTCGCGGATGGCCAGCGACGAGTCATACGCAACGCCGGATGCACAAGTGGCGATAGTCCACATGCCGCTCACCGGCACCGTGAAATTGGCGATGCCGTCAGTACCCAAACCACCGTACGACGAGCAAATGCCGGCGAAATCGCACGGGTGCGGACCCGCAGCCGGATCACAGCCGAAATCATCCAGCAAACCGGTCGTGTCCACGGGAATGGACATGAACGGCGACAAGGCTCCGATGGTGAAACCACCGGCGGAGCAGTCATCATCGATGCTACCCGCATTGGGAGCTTGGCCGGCACCATTGTCACCTGCCGGATAAGCGTAGTTCTGCCGCGCAATCTTCTGCGGCGCGCCCTGCGCGACGAGCGTACAGCTCAGCATCGCGCCCACTGCCATCAAACTAATCACTGTTCTTTTCATATTCCTCATCCCTACTCCAAAGATTCCTGCCGCCCGCGCGGGCGACATGTTCGCCGAAGGACACCCTTCGGTGAGACCTCTAGTAAACGCCGGTTGCTTCCCTTAATGATCTTTGGATGACGCCGAGAGCTTTGAAGGGAACACAAAAAGTCCGTTCAAACAACTCTCCGTAAGAAGCACCAGCCTGACGCGCCGAAACACAATCGATGCAGGTTAGTTACGTCGTCTCGTGGCGTCCCGCCTGTAACGCAAAAGCGGAGACCTACTTCACGGATTGCATCGCGTCCGACCAGACGCTGCCGCGAAGAACGCCGATGCACCACTTAAGGGCACATCGACAAGGCCACATTACTGTCGCGCGGGTGGACCGCGGGGAGATGCCTGGTTGGATTGGTGGGTCAAAATAACCCACCGCTCATGGTGGGAAAGTGTCTCGATGAAAGTCGCGGCGGACGCAATAATGCGCCGCGCGGAACCGACCGGGCAAGCCACGGTCAGAATTTCAAGCAGTGAAGCATTGACGTAAGCAACGAGGAATGCGACGCAGAGATAGCCGCCCAAGTGGCCGATGGCGCGAATCGCCAAACCGTTGCCCTGGGTCGCCGCAAGCAAACCATTCCGCACGGTGAGCGGCTGCAGAATCAGCTCAACGCCGACCCAGCCAAGGCCCAGAAGCAGCGGATGAAAACCGACCTTGCGGGTGACGCGGCTGGCCAGCGCGGCGTACAAACCGGGCACCAGCGTCAACAACGCGTACGACTTCAGGCCCGGAACCAGGGAAGCTTCCGCCCCGCTGGCCGAGAATGCCGCGAGCAGCAGGCCCCAGAAACTTCCGGCAACCAGCGATTCCAGAGGACGCAAGACGCGAATCGAAAGGAACAGGGGAAGAAGAGTGATCCAGCCGAGCCAGCGCGCATCATCCAACCGAAGGGAAAGTGCCATCATGAAGGCACTGGCCGCGAGCAGGACCGCAAGACCTATGGTCTTGCCAAGTTCCAACCGGTGGCCTTCGGCGCTGAGCTGTCGAGTTTTGACGCGTAAACTCGCCAAGCAAGGGATCCTGTTTTTATCAGGTCGACGCAATGTGATCCGGCACGACGCTGTACCAAATCTGACGCATTGCGGGAGATGCTTCTCCCGACCTGAACTCGCATACTATCGAAAACCCCACCCAAGTTCAACCCAAAAGCGCGAAATCCGGCTATTTTGTGAATCCGCCTTATCGGACCACTGCGGGCATGGAGAAAATAAAGCGATGATGAATGTCGCAGGTTGCAGCCCGGCCGGGATCGATCCGCACCAGCGACGAATGGGTTCGTTCTGCATTTTTTTTAAGTGTGCCACTGGCCTGTCACAAATCTGAGGTCGCGGCAACCCCCAGGTCGGGCGCAAACGCCCGCAAGTTTCATACTTTCCGCCATTGCCTGTATTGCTAACGCGATTCCGCTCGGAAACGACTTTCCAATCCCTTATCAACCGCTCGGCTTACCGTACTTATACCAAACTCGCGATCCGAGGTCAAGCAAAAAGATCGGCTTTTCCGTAATTTCCGATGTTGCCTCAAGTCAAGTTACGGGAATCCTATTCCGGGGCGAGATGTGTTGGCGGCATGGTCCCATAACTCGCCCCGCCAGATGCACGGGCGATGGCACAGCAGGGACCGCGAACCCATTTCCGCGGTTTCAATTACCGATCGGGGAATGCGATTATTCAGTAATCGCTCGGCCGGCGCGAAAGGTTGCGAGGTAACCGTCGATTCTGCGCAACTCTTCGGGTTTGTTGGCCGCCTCGAAGCGCTGGCGGGCGACTTCAGCGGTTCCGATCGCTTTCGTAAAGTCCCCGTTGGCTGCAAACGCCAGAGCGAGCGGAATGAGCATTTCAGCACTGTCCGGGGCGGTGCCGGCGCATACCTGCGCGAGCTGGAGTCCTTCCGTCCGCTCCGCCGCGCCGAGTCCGGGGGTTACTGCGAGCAGGCGGGCCAACGGGCAGACAAATGGCTGCTTGTTGGGAAATCGGCGTTGGGCGTCACGCAACAGGGCAATGGCTTCCTTCCGCTTTCCGGTAGCAACCAAAGCCTGCCACAGCGATCGGTAGATGAACTCATTATCAGGCTCCTGCGCCAATGCGCGAAGCAGCGGCCCCACCGCTTCCGCAGGCTTGCCA
>CAZKIN010000080.1:6471-15168 GCA_964552515.1 uncultured Phycisphaeraceae bacterium | reverse complement strand
GGATAGTGCCAGCGGCAAGGCCAAGGAATTACTTAACGCCGTGAAGGCCAAACTGGGCATGACGCCCAACATGATGAAGACGATGGCGGCGTCGCCGGCGGTATTGGACTCGTACCTCCAATTCAGCGGCACCCTGGCGAAAGGTGGTCTTTCGGCCAAAGTGCGTGAGCAGATCGCGCTGACCGTCGCCGAAGCAAACGGATGTGATTACTGCCTCGCCGCGCACTCGGCCATTGGAAAGATGGCCGGACTCACGGCTGAGCAAATTCGCGATAGTCGAATCGGCGTTGCTGTCGACTCGACGACGGGCGCGGCCCTGCAACTCGCGCGGCGAATCGTCGAGACACGTGGAGAGGTGACGGACGCTGACCTCGCCGCAGCCAGAAGCGCGGACCTGAGCGACGGTGCAATTGCGGAGGTCGTCGCCAACGTCGCGCTGAACCTGTTCACCAACTACTTCAACCATGTCGCCGCGACGGCCATCGATTTTCCGAAGGCTGAGGCTCTCGGCACCGCGAAAACGGACGTACGAGCGCGACTGACCGAAATGCTCGGCATCCTGAAGGAAGGTCGCATGACCGAAGGGCAGGAGAAGTACTTCGCCGACGATGTCGTTACGCAGGAAGGCAATGATGCCCCTGTTTACGGCAAGCAGGCGGCCATCGCACGCCTAAACAAGTTTCGCGAAACGGTCGGTGTTGCAGAGTTTCTAGGCTACAAAGTTGGCAACGTCGCTGTCGCAGGGAGTGTCAGTTTCTACGACTCCACGCTCAGCCTCAAACTCAAGTCCGGCAACACCATCCATTTGGAGCAAGTTGTAAGAACGGAATGGAAGAACGGCAAAATTGTGAACGAGCGCTACTTTCACGGGTAAACGCAGTGGTTCAATTCTTCAGCAGGAGATCGGGTGAATTCATGAATAAGCCACTCACAACGAAATCGCCATCTGTGATCGCCCCGCCATTTACCTTCGAGTCTGCAATACAGAAGGTCCGGGCTGCCGAGGACGCTTGGAATTCTCGCGATCCGAGTTGGGTCGCCATGGCCTACACGGAAGACTCGATTTGGCGCAACCGCACCGAGTTTGTCCAAGGCCGCGACCAGATCAAGTCGCTGCTTCAACGTAAATGGGCGCGTGAGCTTGAGTATCGGCTAGTGAAGGAGCTCTGGGGATTTCTAAATAATCGCATGGCTGTGCGGTTTCAATATGAGTCCCGCGATGCTGCCGGACAGTGGAGCCGGAGCTACGGAAATGAGCTCTGGGAGTTTGACGAGCATGGGCTGATGCGTCGCCGCGAAGCGAGCATCAACGACGTTTTGATCTCAGAATCGGAAAGGAAGTTCCATTGGGCTGCTCCCGGACCTCGTCCCAGTGATCACGTCGGAATTAATGACGTGAGGTAAGACGTGTGTCGGCCGGCGACGCGGTGCCGAACTGCCTCGTTCATCCGACGATTAACATTCAAAACATAACTAGTGAGAAAGAAGGATAATCATGCATTTCACAAGCAAAATCATCGTAGCAGCTCTAACGGCTACGCTGTTCACGACCCAGTTTGGCTCTTCCGCTGTCGCGCAGCCTGCAGACGCGATGGTCCAGTTCATCGGCGCACCGCGCAAGGACGCGTCCATTCCCCGCCCTGGGATGACTCTTGTCGCAGGGCAAGTCGCAGTGGTCATCACCGATCCTCAGAACGACTTCCTTAGCTCCAAGGGAGTTGCTTGGGGTGTCGTGGGACAGAGCGTGACGGAAAACAAGACCGTGGAGAATATCGAGAGCTTATTCAAGGCTGCGCGAAGCTCCAGCGTGCCGGTTTTTGTCAGCCCGCATTACTACTACCCGCATGACCACCAATGGAAGTTTGAGGGAGCCCTGGAAGCGCTCATGCACAAGATTGGCATGTTCGATCGCAAGGGCCCGCTCGAACCCGAAGGCTTCAGCGGTTCGGGCGCTGATTGGCTGGAGCAGTACAAGCCCTATATCCAGGATGGTCGCACCGTCGTCACCAGCCCCCACAAGGTCTTCGGCCCGGAATCCAACGACCTTGTCCTGCAATTGCGGAAGGCTGGAATCAGCCAGGTCATCCTGGCGGGCATGTCCGCGAATCTATGTGTGGAATCGCACATGCGTGAGCTTATCGAACAGGGACTCCAGGTGGTGGTGGTCGCCGACGCCACAGCCGCCGCGAAATTGCCCGGCTACGACGGATTCGAGGCGGCGTTCGTGAACTACCGCATGATCGCCAGCGATGTCTGGAGCACGGCCGAAACAGTACAAGCCCTGACCAAGGTGAACGGAGGGACCAACGGCAACTACCTCGTCAACGTCTCAGGCGCAAGCAGGGTTGCGGTGAGTGGTTACGATCCGGTCGCGTTCTTCACCGATTCCAAGCCGGTGAACGGGTCGCCCTTCATCACGGCTGAATACAACGGCGCAACCTACTTCTTTGCAGCCGAGGACCATAAGAAGCTGTTCACGGAGAAACCGGACGAATACGTCCCGCAGTTCGGCGGCTTCTGTGCGTTCGGCGTGTCCATCAACAAGTTGCTTCCGGTGGACATCAGCACGTGGCAGGTGCGGAACGGGAAACTGTATTTCAATTTGAATCCCGACATCCGGATCAAGTTCGATGCTGAGTTTGAGGGGAATGTTGCCAAGGCCGTCAAGAACTGGCCAGAACTGGTGAAAAAGAACACGAAGTAGGAATCCTCGTATCGGTCTAGTGTAAACTCTTTGCTTGACTCGAAAGGATAACAACATGTCTCATGGTCGAAAAGAAACTCTGATGTTTGTGACAACTCTCCATGCGGTTCTATTAGCCTCACAGTTGGCGTTCACACCGACGGTTGTCGCTCAGCAGAGCAAGCCCTCGGATGCGAAAGCGACTTCGGTGCAGGTGCTCTACAAGACCCAGAAGGTCGGCGAGCTGGAAATCTTCTACCGCGAGGCCGGGCCGAAGGGAGCGCCAACGGTTCTGTTGCTGCACGGCTTTCCGACTTCCTCGCAGATGTTCCGGAATTTGATTCCAACGCTGGCCGAACGCTATCACGTTATCGCCCCAGACTATCCCGGCTACGGAAACAGCTCGGCTCCGCCTCATGACAAGTTTGAATACTCATTCGATAACCTGGCCGGCGTCGTCGACCAGTTTCTTGGAAAGATCGGCGTCGAGCGTTACGCGCTGTATCTGATGGATTATGGAGCACCGATTGGCTTTCGGATTGCGGCCAAGCACCCCGAGCGTGTCACGGCTCTCATCGTGCAAAACGGCAACGCCTATGATGAAGGGATCGACAACGACTTTTGGAAACCCATTAAGGCCTACTGGGCCGATCCCACGAACCCCGGAAACCGCGACGCCCTGCGCGGCCTGCTAACCAGGGATGCCACGATATGGCAATACACCCATGGAGTGCGTAACAAGGAAGCGATCAGTCCGGACACCTGGAACGTGGACCAGCCGCTGCTCGACCGCGCCGGCAACAACGAGATTCAGCTCGACATGTTCCTCAGTTACGGAAGCAACCCGCCGTTGTACCCACAGTGGCAGGACTACTTTCGTAAGCACCAGCCACCGACGTTGATCGTTTGGGGGAAGAACGACCAGATCTTTCCGGCAGCCGGGGCCGAGCCCTACAAACGGGATCTCAAGAATCTGGAGTTTCACTTGTTGGACACCGGCCACTTCGCCCTAGAAGAAGATGGGGCAAAGATCGGGTCGCTCATTCGGGATTTCCTTGGCAGAAAAACAAGGTAGCCGCGACCTAACAGAACCGATTTGAGATCTGTGGCGAGTCGGGCGACGCAAGATCGGCGTCGCCCGACTGCTGCACCGAATCATCGAGGAGAATCGAAATGGAAAAGCGGTATGCCAGTGACGTCGCCTTCAGCCCAGCGGTCAAGTCCATGCAGGAACGGCTCGGCTCTCGGACGGGATACTCACAAATGGAAAAAGGACGCGGGTGGCAAACCGCGGTTACGCCCGAACTGGCCGAATTCCTTGCAGGACTAGACATGTTCTACCTCGGCACAGCCAATGCGGAGGGTCAGCCGTACATTCAGTACCGCGGCGGCCCGGCGGGATTCCTTAAGGTGCTTGATGATCGAACACTGGGGTTCGCCGATTTCTCAGGCAATCGTCAATACATCACCGTCGGAAATCTATCGGAGAATTCGCGGGCCTTCATTTTTCTGATGGACTACGTCAATCGACGCCGCATCAAGATCTGGGGCGCCGCGCGGGTCATCGAAGATGACGCCGCTCTGTCATCGAGGCTTCAGGATTCGGCCTGCGATGTGCCGGTAGAACGTGCAGTGGTTTTTGAGGTGGAGGCGTGGGATGTAAACTGCCCGCAGCACATCCACCAGCGGCTGCCAGCCAGCCAAGTAGCCAATCTTGTGGAGAAACTGCAACTTCGTGTTGCGGAGCTTGAGGTGCAATTGCGGAATGCGGAACGTTCGCCTGACACGGCTCGGCTCACGTGAGGTTTGACGGGAGACGGTACATGATCACGTCTATGCGCAGTCGGCATCGCTCAAGGAGATGGAGTCGACCTCGCTTCAACCTGGGGCCGCCGAGTCTCTACTACTCGAAGTCACCTACAATCGCAATTCGACAAAGAACTTTGAGCCTCTAAGAGGGAATTTGAACCCGGAGAGATGGAACAGCACGAGTACACGATAGGTGCACGCAAAAGGCAGTCTTGAACGGTCCCAAAGGGTCCCACAGGTCTAGAGAAGTCAGGTCAGTTTTTTCGTAAGCTTCGACAAAGCCGCATTATTGCCATCAAAAACGCAGGTTTCACCAACATTAGGTATCGAATTCGATTCCCCCCGCCTCCATTTTATCGTCGCCCACGGGGCAAGAAAGCCACCGGCGGGAATCAATTCTCCAATCGCGCCTCGCCGAGGGAATCTCGGATGTTGAAGGAGCGAGTGTCCCGGTCGGTGCTGGAGCCGCGAGCGGATAGGTTTGCCGTTTCTCTGGCCCGTTGATTTAACCAACCACCTGCAGAGGGAATGGTAGGTTACTAGGAAGTGAAGAGCGGGGCATTCTAGAACACTAGTCCTCCGCCTTCCCTGTAAGCCGTTCCTTTTGTCTGGTCTTCAGATCTGCCTCTGCGTCCCAACATCACGATGACGCTGGACCGCACATAGGCCGGATTTCGACACGATGGAAAAGCTCGATAAGTTGAAATATCTCAATATTACGATATAATATACTGCGATGGCGAAGACGCGTGCAAGTCGGGTTGGTCTTGAGGCGCTGGAACGAGCCGCAGAGTGTTTGCGCACGCTGGCTCATCCGCATCGACTGCGCATGGTCGAAATGCTGTTGAACCGGGAGTGCACTGTTGGCGAACTGGCCGAAGCCTGCGGAATCCAGAGTCACATGGCGTCCGAACATCTGCGGCGGTTGAAGGACCGCGGGCTGCTGGAATGCCGGCGCGACGGACGTCGAATCTTTTACCGTGTCGCCGATGAGGGCCTCAGCGGCATCATGGCCTGCATTGAGAATCGATATGGTCGGTCGCGCGGAAGGTGATTGACCTGGGCTGTAGGGGATGTCCGTTGGTCAATCCGGAGAAATGCCATGAATCCCGAGCAGCCTCAACGTGCAAACCCCTTGAGAACGGCGGCCATCGGCGCCACGTTTCTGGTAGTCGTAGTGCTCGCGCTACTCTGGCTGGCCGGTGTGTTCCACAAGAAAATCGGCGCAGGTGTTCAATACACTTCCATGGCAATCCAGTCAGGGCGCCCGGTCGGCGATGCCAGTGTTGTGTCGGTTCGCAAGATCCGCAGGCCACGCGTGGAATCATCGGTGGGGACGATCAAGGCCGTTCACGAAGCGGCAGTGGCCTCAAAACTCCTGGCCAAAGTCTTGGACGTGCGCGTCGTCGCAGGACAGCGGGTGGAGGCGGACACCTTACTTGTCCAGTTGGACGATGCCGATCTGAAGGCACGCCTGGAACAATCCCAGGCCGCGGCGCGCAGCGCTAAAGCGGCGCAGGATCAGGCCAAAATTGAATACGAGCGCGTTGCAAAGCTCATCGAACAAAGCGCGGCCGCGAGTATCGAACTGGATCGAGTACGAAACACCCTTTCATCCGCTGATGCCGAAGCGACGCGAACAGAACAGGCCATCAAAGAAGCGCAAGCGGTATTGGAGTATGCCGCGATACGATCACCAATCAACGGAGTGGTCATCGACAAGAGAATAGAAGCAGGCGACATGGTTTCTCCGGGGCAGACATTGCTTACGCTTTATGATGCTACGCGGATGCAGCTTGTCGCAAGCGTTCGCGAGTCGCTGACGCAGAGGCTTACCGTCGGTCAATCCGTCGAGGTGGAGATCGACGCCTTGAAAAAAAGGTGTATGGGCCTGGTGAGTGAAATTGTGCCGGAGGCGCAAGCCGCCAGTCGGTCGTTCCTGGTAAAGGTGACTGGCCCGTGTCCGGCTGGAATCTACTCCGGTATGTTCGGGCGATTGTTGGTCCCACTGGAGGAGGAGGAACTTACCGTCTTATCAAAAAAGGCCGTGCGCCGAATTGGTCAATTGGACGTCGTGGAAGTGGTCGACGGAAACTTTCTGAAACGACGCGCGATCCAACTGGGTCGTGAATTGGGCGATGACATGGAAGTGTTGGCCGGGCTGCGTGAAGGAGAACAGGTCGCGCTTTCTGATTCACCCCGCGAGCGTGTGCCTTGACAAACCACCTTCAAAACAATGCGGCGACCATTGACGCGAAGCACGGCTTCACCAACGCGGTCGTACGTACCTTTCTGGGATCCCATCTCTCCGTGGTATTGATGCTTCTATCACTGGTCGTGGGGGCGGTCGCACTCGTCGTGACCCCGCGCGAAGAGGATCCACAGATCGTTGTTCCGCTGGCGGATGTATACGTCCAGTTTCCGGGGCATTCCGCTGCGGAGGTGGAACAGCTCGTTGCCACTCCTCTGGAAAAACTCTTGTTTGAGATCGACGGCGTTGAGTACGTCTACTCGATGTCGCGCGACGAACTCGCCATCATCACCGTCCGCTTCTTTGTCGGCGAAGATCGCGAGCGCAGCCTGGTCAAACTCTACAAACGCATTGAAGAGCACGGCGATATTGTACCCCCGGGTGTTACCGGTTGGGTGGTCAAGCCGGTAGAGATCGATGATGTACCGATCGTGACATTGACGTTGACCAGCCCCACGTCCGACGAGTTTGCGCTACGGCGGGTTGCTGACGAAATGGCCCGGCGACTTTCCGAAGTGGAAAACCTCTCGCGAACGTACGTCACCGGAGGACTGCGGCGCACTGTTTCAATCTACCTCGACACTCTGCGATTGCCGGCGTTCCAGGTTTCGCCGCTCGACGTGCAGAGAGCGATACAAGTCACGAACCAGTCGGGAGTTTCCGGCGATTTTTCGCGCGACGATCAATCGGTACGAGTTGAGGCCGGCCAGGCGTTCCTGCGGCCCGATGAACTGTATGAGCTTGTGGTTGGGGTTCACGGCGACCGCCCGGTTTTTCTCAAAGACGTGGCGCACATCGTCGACGGACCGGAAGAGGCAGCGCAATACGTCAGGCATGGTTGGGGGCCGGCACGCGGTTTCGAAACTCGTGAGGGGTCCCCCGGGAGCATTATGGGCGCAGCGAACACGGTGCCGGGGTCCACTGCACAGCCCGCCGTCACGATTGCCATTGCCAAGAAGAAAGGATCAAACGCGGTTCGCGTGGCGCAAAGTGTTCTCTCTGCCGCGGAGGTGCTGAAAAAAGATATCGTTCCCGACGACATTGAAATCGTTATCACCCGAAACAACGGCCTTACCGCTGACGACAAAGTGAACGAACTGGTCGAAGCGCTTGGCGTGGCGGTCTTGATCGTCGTCGGATTACTCACCATCGGCCTCGGGTGGCGTGAAGCACTGATCGTTGCCGTCGCCATCCCCGTCGTCTTCGGTCTTACTTTGGCCGTCAACCTCCTCTTTGGTTTCACGATCAATCGCGTGACACTTTTTGCGCTAATACTGTCATTGGGCCTGCTCGTGGATGATCCGATCGTGGACGTCGAAAATATTGCCCGACATTTCGCACTGCACGGGCGGGCGACTCGGGATATCGTGCTCGAAGCGGTGGCCGAAATCCGTCCGCCGCTGATCACCGCCACACTGGCGGTCATGGTCTCATTTCTTCCGATGTTCTTCATAACGGGAATGATGGGCCCGTATATGCGTCCCATGGCGCTGAACGTACCAGTCGCCATGATCATGTCCATGGTCGTGGCGTTTACCATCACTCCCTGGTTGTCGTACCACGCCTTGAAGCGAAAATATCTTGCGCCTATCAGCGGAGGGGAAACGGTAGAAGATCCCCATGACATCAGTCTCGTCAAACGCACGGCGCTGTACCGCCTCTTTTACCCGTTTATGGCGCCGCTTCTGCACCAACGCTGGGCCGCATGGACCTTCATGAGCGTGATGGGTCTGCTGACGATCGCCGCGGCCATCCTGGCGGCAACGCGGCATGTACCGCTGAAGATGCTTCCATTCGATAACAAGAACGAACTACTTCTGGTCATGGATTTCAATGAAGGCAACACGCTTGAGCGTTCCGATTCCGCGGTCCGCGAGATCGAGACATACTTGCAGGGTGTGCCCGAGGTGACGGACTTCATTTCCTATACGGGCACGGCATCGCCCATGGATTT
>CAZKIN010000080.1:1938-6371 GCA_964552515.1 uncultured Phycisphaeraceae bacterium | reverse complement strand
TGCCCGAGGTGACGGACTTCATTTCCTATACGGGCACGGCATCGCCCATGGATTTCAACGGCATGGTCCGTCATTATTACCTGCGAAATGGCCCAAGCGTTGCGGAGATACGCGTCAATCTCGCCGGGAAGAAAAGCCGGATACAGCAGAGTCACGCGATCGGACTTCGACTGCGCGATGACCTGACGCGTATCGCGCGCCAGCACGAGGCCATTTTGAAGATCGTGGAAACACCGCCCGGACCCCCGGTCATCGCAAGTGTGGTCGCTGAGATCTATGGCCGACCCGACCAGTCGTATGGCGAATTGATCGCCGCATCGCACGTTGTGCGCCGCCGCATTCAGGCGGAGTCCGGCGTGGTTGATGTTGACGATTCCGTTGAAGCAGATTGGTCCAAGCTTACCTTCATCACCGACCGGGAGAAGGCCGCATTGAACGGCGTGAGTGTCAGCGACCTTGTCGAGACACTGAAGATCAGCGTGGATGGCCGCCCGGCCGGAGTGGTGCATTCGGAGCGAGAGCGCAATCCTCTGACGATTGCACTTCGAGTGCCGCGCGCCAATCGCTCAAGCGCGGCCGACCTCGCGCAGATCAACGTGAATGGCCGAGGCGGCCACTTGGTCGCGCTTGGGGAATTGGGTCGCTGGGAGGAAGGATCGGTCGCTCGGACCATCTACCACAAAAACCTGCAGCGTGTGGTGTATGTCTTCGCCGAAACAGCGGGCCGACCTCCGGCGGACGTCGTTGTTGATGTCCTGGCGGATCGCAGGCCGATGGCGGGACCAACTGGAGACGCTACAAACGCTGGCAGTACCGAATGGGTTGCAGAGACGCAGGCAAGGCCTGTCGCGGGGCGCACGTTCTTCCGAAGTGGAAGTGGAATTGCATGGGACTTGCCCAAGGGGATTCGTGTCGATTTCGCGGGCGAGGGTGAATGGAAGATCACCTTGGATGTGTTTCGCGACCTCGGTCTTGCGTTCGGGGCCGCCTTGGTTGCCATTTACATTCTATTGGTGGCCCAGACCGGTTCGTTCATGATTCCCGGAATAGTGATGCTGGCCATACCGCTGAGCATTCTCGGAATCATGCCGGGTTTCTGGCTGTTGAACGCAATCGCCGGCGGCAGCGTCGGCGGTTACGCCGATCCAATCTTCTTTACCGCAACTGGAATGATCGGAATGATCGCACTGGCTGGAATCGTGACACGCGATTCCATCATACTCGTGGACTTTATTAACCTGTCATTAGCCCGGGGGCGCACGATGTTCGATGCCATCATGGAGAGCAGGGTCGTAAGGCTGCGCCCGATTCTACTCACGGCGGGTGCCGCCATGCTCTCGGCCGCACCGATTGCCATCGATCCCATTTTTTCAGGCTTGGCCTGGTCGCTGATCTTCGGTTTATTCGCATCGACGGTGTTTACACTGTTTGTAATTCCAGTGGCCTACTCATTGCTGTACGCGTCCGAACCGCGCAGCGGTACTCCGACCACGTGAAGGTTTCGCCCACCGTCAACACCGCGACCGAAAATGCAGGCACGTAAGTCGGGCGACACCGCTCTGCGGCCCTTCATAGCGGATTTCTTTTTAGGGTGTATTCGCCTTAACCCTGGGAAGACGAAGGATAGAACCGGTGGTTAAACCAACTTTCTCGACATGAGCGGCAATTGGAACTTCATCATTTGTGATGATGTGCAAGTGAGTGGAAGTATCATGGTGCGTCAGATTGCCGGCGGAATTCTCGGCGTAGATGCCGACCAGCGTACCGCTTGCCCGAGCGCGGTCCAGCCGGTAGGGAGCATGTTTTCCGGAGACGTTGCCTTGCATGGGGCATGCACCATTTACCACATGTGCGTGTAATGCACCGAATTCGCCCGTAACCACGAACGGGAAGGGTCGTGAAGGGTCAAGGCCCTCCTGGATCGCGACATCGCGGATAAATCGGTCCAATTCGTCAGGATCCACGTCACGAAGTACGTCCACATTATTCCACGTTGGCACGTACGCAATCGCCAGAAACGTTGCGCGGTGATCGCCGGGTATGTCTGTAACCCGGACCAATCCGTGATCGACCGGTTGCGCGACCCGGCATTGGCCATCCAGAATGACCACTTCGCCGTTAAGGTCTTCCAGGGCGCCGACGCCATACGCGTTTGGCCTGGCGATGGCATCCGCGAGCGACACCCGGCCTTCCGTCTGCCCATCACGCAGCACGGACCGCATGGAGCCCCATTGCTCGATCCTGCCGTTCCATACGGACGGAGCGCATCCCCACAACACCGCCCACAACTGTATCACTGTTGCGTAGACGAGATAACGCGAGCGCGGTTGATGGTGCATCACGGGAGGTTCGACCTCTTGGTCTCGTGTTGTCCAGGAGGTGACGATGGCACCGACCCGCTGGAGGCCATTTGTTCCGGCATGAGAACCGCGATGACGGTACCGTTTGCGCACACCTCGCCGCCGGCGCGGACCTCAATATCCACGACGACTTTTCGCGGTCGTACTTCCTTAATACGGCCGCGTGCTTCCAGCGGTATTCCCAGGGGAGTGGGTCGAAGGTAGTCAACCTTCAACGATGCCGTGACGAAGCGGAGGGGCGGCGCACTGCCGGGTTCGCGCCCGGATGCTCGATAAGCCGCGAGAGCCGCGGAGCCGGTTCCGTGACAGTCAATGAGCGAAGCGATTAAGCCGCCGTAGACATAGCCGGGTATGGCTGTGTGGTAGTCACGAGGTGTCAGGATGGCGACAGTTTCGTCACCATCCCAGTTGCTGCGAATATGTAGACCATGCGAATTGAGCCGCCCGCATCCATAGCAGTGGGCAACATCGTCGGGATAGAATTCCTGGATTGCCAATTCCGATTTCATGGCTGCACCGTCCCACATCAATACGCCGCGGCCATGGTACCCGGGTTTCAGACGCCTGACGATGGCCGACTCGCGACGCCCGCGCCTTGGCGCAGTGAATGGCATTTTCGGTTGCCTGATCGCGACCAGGTACACCCATGTCATTCTTTTACGATTTCCTTACGGCCTTTTACTTCGTTTTGACAGCATCCTGACATGCCGGGAGCTATGCTTCCATACGGTTCCGAGAATAAGTGAGACAGAAGATGGATGCGATTTATCTCATCACAGGCATCGGATTTTTCCTGATTTCCATAGTGATTGTTGAACGCGTATTCCCAAAGGTGCGGTCATGAGCGTGTTCTATGTTGTCAGCGCGGTTCTTGCCGCATTGCTGCTTATTTACTTGTTCGTGGCGATGCTCAAGCCGGAGTGGTTCTAATGTCCGCAAACGGATTATTACAGATAACGTTGTTTCTGGTGGTGCTGCTTGCCTTGGCGAAGCCATTGGGCGCCTACATGGCGGCCATCTTCGAAGGGCGCGCGCCGGCACCGGCGCGCTGGTTGCGACCCATTGAGACGTTGATCTATCGAATTGGTTGCGTGCGCGAGAATGTGGAAATGAACTGGAAGCAGTACGCCGGCGCGATGCTGATGTTCCACCTGGTTGGATTTGCCGCGCTGTACGGCTTGCAGCGCACCCAGGCCATGTGGCTGCTCAATCCGGCGAACATGAGTGCGGTAACTCCGGATTCGTCGTTCAACACGGCCGTGAGCCTTATAACGAACACCAATTGGCAAAGCTATGGTGGTGAAACAACGCTGTCATATTTCACGCAAATGGTCGGCCTCACCATGCAGAATTTCGTTTCCGCGGCAGCGGGCATGGCGGTGCTGGTGGCGTTGATTCGTGGATTCGTGCGACGGCAGACGACAATGATCGGCAACTTCTGGGTCGATCTTACGCGTTCGACGTTGTACATCTTGTTGCCGCTGTCGATCATGCTGACACTTCTGCTGGTCTCGCAAGGGGTGGTGCAGACGTTCAAGCCCTCTCAAAATGTCGCATTGCTACAACCAACGAGTTACGAGCAACCGACGCTGGATGCGGAAGGCGCCGCGCTGAAAGACGCGAATGGCCATCCAGTGATGGAAACACTGAAGGTGACCGACCAGACTCTGGCCGTTGGTCCCGCGGCATCACAAATTGCCATCAAGCAACTGGGCACGAATGGCGGCGGTTTTTTCAATGTTAATTCGGCGCATCCTTTTGAGAACGCAACGCCGTTTTCCAATTTTCTTCAAATGCTATCAATCCTGCTGATCCCGGCCGCGCTTTGCTGCACATTTGGCAAAATGGTCCAGGACACTCGCCAAGGATGGGTACTGCTCGCGGCCATGACTTTGGTTTTGGTCGGATTCCACGCTGCGGGCCTCTGGTCCGAGACACGCCCTCATCCCGACGCAGTTGCAATGGGCATCTCAACAGCCGCGGAAGACGGTTACGCAGCCAACATGGAGGGCAAAGAGGTCCGTTTCGGCGTGGCCAATTCCGTATTGTGGGCGACGATCACCACGGCCGCCT
>CAZKIN010000080.1:0-1838 GCA_964552515.1 uncultured Phycisphaeraceae bacterium | reverse complement strand
GTCCGTTTCGGCGTGGCCAATTCCGTATTGTGGGCGACGATCACCACGGCCGCCTCAAACGGGTCGGTGAACTCGATGCACGACTCCTACACCCCGCTTGGCGGCCTGGTGCCCATGGTGCTGATGCAACTCGGCGAAGTGATCTTTGGCGGAGTTGGTTCCGGATTGTATGGCATGATTGTTTTTGTCGTGGTGACAGTGTTCATTGCCGGGTTGATGGTTGGGCGAACTCCGGAGTACCTCGGGAAAAAGATCGAAGCCTTCGAGATGAAAATGGCTTCGATCGCAGTGCTCGCGCCCTGCCTGTGCGTTTTGGTCGGAACAGCAATTGCAGTGATGACTACGCAGGTAAACGCCTCGATCACCAATCCGCTTCCACATGGTTTCTCGCAAGTTCTCTATGCTTTCTCGTCCGCTTCCAACAACAATGGCAGTGCATTCGCCGGTTTCAGCGCGAACAACCCGACTATGAATTCACTCTTGGGCGTGGCCATGCTCATCGGCCGATTCTGGGTAATGATCCCTGTCATCGCTCTGGCCGGAGCACTGGCGGCCAAGAAGCACGTTCCGGTTTCGGACGGAACCATGCCCACCCATACACCGCTGTTCGTGGTGCTGCTGATCGGAGTGGTGCTGATCGTCGGCGCGCTGACGTTTGTTCCAGCGCTGGCATTAGGACCGATTGCCGAGCATGTGGAGTTAATCGCTGCCAGGTGAGTTATGAGTATGACTTCAACAACCCAGAGTCGTCCGTTGTTCGACCCAGCTATCGTGCGCCCTGCCATGCTGGAGTCACTGCGCAAACTCGATCCGCGCCATCAGGTACGCAATCCGGTCATGTTCGTCGTATTGGTCGGCGCGGCCTTGACGCTGCTGCTTTTCGTGCAGGCATGGCTTGGGAAGGGAGAAGCATCACCGGGATTCATCTTGGCCATCTCGCTGTGGCTTTGGTTTACGGTACTTTTCGCGAACTTTGCGGAGGCCATGGCCGAGGGTCGCGGCAAAGCGCAGGCCGATACGCTGCGCAAGAGTCGCCGCTCGATTCTTGCAAAGGTGCTGGTTGAGCAAAACTATGTGTCCGGCCGCACCAAGCCCTCCGGTGTGATGGTGGATGGTGAAGTCGCGCCTTATGCAAGCGATGATCTGCGTAAGGGTATGCTGGTCCTGGTCGAAGCAGGGGAGTTCATTCCCCTTGATGGTGAAGTGGTGGAGGGCGTCGCCTCCGTCGATGAGAGCGCGGTGACGGGCGAAAGTGCTCCGGTCATCCGCGAAAGCGGCGGGGATCGCAGTGCCGTCACCGGTGGTACGCGCGTCATCTCAGACTGGCTTGTCATTCGCATCACCTCCAATCCCGGCGAGAGCTTCATCGATCGAATGATCGCGCTGGTGGAAGGGGCCAGGCGACAGAAGACGCCCAACGAGATCGCGCTCAACATTCTGCTTGCGGCCATGACCATCATTTTTCTCGTGGTATGTGCCACGCTGCTGCCATTCTCGCTATTCACAGTGAAATCACTCGCACGCGGCGAAGTCATCACCATCACGGTGCTCGTCGCATTGCTGGTATGCCTGATTCCCACCACCATCGGCGGCCTGCTGTCTGCCATCGGTATCGCGGGCATGGACCGCATGATCCAGGCCAACGTCATCGCCATGTCCGGCCGCGCTGTCGAGGCCGCCGGCGACGTCGATACGCTCCTGCTCGACAAGACCGGCACCATCACGCTGGGCAACCGCCAGGCAACTGAATTCGTCCCGGCGGACGGCATCCGCATGGAAGAATTAGCCGATGCCGCACAACTGTCATCGCTGGCGGACGAAACGCCCGAGGGACGCAG
>CAZKIN010000079.1:7608-15213 GCA_964552515.1 uncultured Phycisphaeraceae bacterium | reverse complement strand
CACTGGCACTTTCGGAGGTCGACTCATTTGGCTTCGGAAGGCAAGGGACCGGCGTAATAGTGAGAGGTGACTTAGAATTCTTATCCATTGTCCCCGAACCGACGACGGGCGTGCTGGCGTTGATCGGGGGGATGGTGGCAATGTTGCGGCGGCGAAAGCAAGGGGGATGTTGTGCGTGCGGCAGCGGGTACAAGCCATAACCATGTGTGCCCATACGGCGCAGAACATGGCCACGACTTGATGGGCAGGTCCCTGGAAGTTTCTTGGGTGAAGATCGTTGCGCCACGATGTGGGCGCACGTGCGTGGCCATGCCACACGAAGTAGCACGATAGACGTCCCTCACACGATTCAATGAAGACATGGCCACGCTTTGATGTTCGATGCCGGTTAGACGGTAGATGGTTATAGGAGAGTGAGACCCAACGTGGACTCCCCTGCGTGGACCGGCCACCCGTTATTACACAAATCGACAATCGCGGCGGCAATCTGTGCGGGAGTGCGGCGAAGCCATATAATGAGTCTCCTGCATCGCATCCGGATGAGCCGGAAGAAATGAACACGATGCGGCGTCGCGGTCTGCCAGGGTACCACCAGACCGCCGGAGTCAGCACTGATGAGCCAGGCGAATATCGAACTGCGGAACGTCCACAAGATTTATTACAAGAACCGGATTGAGATTCCCGTGCTCAACGGGCTGGCGCTGGACATCGCGGCCGGGGAGTTCGTCGCGCTGATGGGGCCGAGCGGTTCGGGTAAGTCCACGCTGCTGCACCTCATCGGCGGACTGGATCGTCCGACGGCCGGGCAGGTGCGGGTCGGTGATGTCAATTTAGAGACACTTTCCGAACGGCAGCTTACGGCATGGCGCAGTCGGCACGTGGGGTTCATCTTCCAGATGTATCACCTCGTCCCCGTGCTGACGGCCGCACAGAATGTCGAGCTGCCGCTGCTGCTCTTCAAGATGTCCTCGAGTGAACGGCGCGACCGCGTGCGCACCGCGCTGGATGTGGTGGGTCTGGCGGATCGTTCGGACCACCGACCGAACCAGCTTTCAGGCGGACAGGAACAGCGCGTGGCCATCGCGCGGGCGATTGTGACCGATCCGGATGCGATTCTGGCCGACGAACCGACGGGCGATCTGGACGCGACGACGTCGGAAGGCATTTTGAATCTGCTGAACCTGCTGAACCGCGATTTCGGTAAGACGATTCTGATGGTTACGCACGATCCGAAGGCCGCGGCGCACGCCCGGCGGACGGTGCACCTGGAGAAGGGGCAACTCGCACGCGATGAGGCGATGCCCGCGCGGCCGAGCAAACCTGCCGCGGCGCACGTCAACTAAGAACTTCGCGTTACGGAAAACGCACGCAACATCGAGCGGCCTATGAATCTCACCTACGTCCTACTTCAGAATCTCAAACGCAATCGGCTGCGTACCGCGCTGACCGCGATTGCCTTCGCGCTGCCGATGGCGGTGTTCGTCGCGGCGCTGTCGCTGGTGGTGGTGATGATGGGCATTTCGAAGAACAACGAGAAGCAGCTGCGGCTGGGCGTGCGTAACCGCATCTCGTTGATCAACCTGATGCCCGAGGCGCTGCGCCGGCGCATCGAGGCGCTCGATCCGAACAAGGAGCGCATCACGGCCGTGTGCGGCATGCGCTGGTTCGGCGGGCGCGTGCCGGGTACGCAGGCGTCGCTGACCAACCTCGCGGCCGACCCGGATACGTTTCCGCTGGTCTACCCGGACATCGGTCTGACCGAAGCGGACGTGGAGGCGTGGAAGAGCGAGCGCACCGCGGCGGTGATCGGCCAAAGCGCGGCGGAGCAGTACAAGTGGAAGGTCGGCGACCGCGTAACGCTGGAGAGCACCGTTCCGCCCTACTTAAGCCTGGAGTTCAAGGTCGTCGCGATCATGCAAAGCTCCATGCGTAGCAACGTCTTTTACATCCGGCGGGATTACCTGGATGAATCGCTGAAGGCGGCGGGCGAAATGTACGGGCGGTGCAATGTCTTCTGGATGAAGACCACGTCGGTGGATGCGATGCGTTCGCTGCAGAAGGAAATCGACGAGATGACCGCCAACTCACCGGATGCGACGCGGAGTGATGACGAGAACGCGTTTCTGGCCGGGTTCATTCAAGGGGCCGGAGATATTCCGGGCCTGATGCGCGCCATGGCGATGGTGGTGGTGTTCATCGTCGCGCTGGTCGCGGGCAATACGATGATGCTGAATTTCCGGGAGCGCACGCGTGAACTGGGTGTTTTCAAGGCGATGGGTTTTCAATCCAGCCGGGTGATGTGGCTGATTGTCGGTGAGAGCGTGCTGATCGCGCTCATCGGAGCGCTATTGGGTGTCATTCCGATGTCACTGCTGCTCTACTTGGTTCCGCCGCGCAACCTCGGGATCGGGCCGATCGGGGCGATTGAAGTTTCGCCGACCGCGATCGCGCTGTCGGTGGTGATCGCGCTGGCGGTGGGCCTGGCGGCGGGACTGTGGCCGGGCGTGCAGGCGATGCGGCTGCGCACGGTGGATGCGCTGCGGAAGGTGGCATAAGGATGGCACTGCCGATCGGCTATCACTATCGCAATCTGTGGGTGCGCAAGACCACGACCATATTGACGCTGCTGGTGCTTTCGGCGGTGGTAGGCGTGCTGACATGGATGCTGGGTTTCGCGGGAGCGCTGCGGGCTTCGATGTCGATGGCCAGCGACGACCACAAGATCATCGTCGTGCGGCGCGGGTCGACGGCCGAGTCGAACAGTGCGATGCCGATTGATGAATACAACCAGCTTGCACAGGTGGCGAACCTGGAGGTGTCGAGCAAGAGCGGCGAGACGCTGATCAGTCCGGAGATCATGATCCAGGTATCGCTGCCGCGCGTGCGCGACGGCGGACTGACCCGTGCGAATGTCGCGGTGCGCGGCGTGACCGAGAAGGCGTTTGAAGTGCATCGCAACGTCAAACCGCTGGGGGCGATTTTTTCGACCGGTTCGCCGGAAGTGATCGTCGGGCTGGCGGCCGCGAAGCAGTTCGGCGGGCTGAAGATCGGTGATTCCATCCGGCTGGGTTTTGCCGGCGACCGGGATTACAAGATCGTGGGTTTCTTTTCAGCGGACAGCGGTCCGATGGAAAGCGAAATCTGGGGATACCTGCCCGCGCTGATGAATGCGTATGGGCGGAATTTGTATTCGTCGGCCAGTCTGCGGCTGCGTAGCGATGTCGATCCGAAGTTGGCCACCGATCAAATTGCCGGTCCGCCGATCGAAATGGACGGCAAGACGGAGACGGAATACTGGCAAGCGCAGTCGAAGAACATCCGCATTTATCTGTACATTTGTTATGCGCTGGTGGGCGTGATGTGCCTGGCGGCGGTGGTTTCAATTGCCAATACGATGTATGCGACGGTGGCGGGGCGCACGCGCGAGATCGCGA
Organism: uncultured Phycisphaeraceae bacterium; assembly: GCA_964552515.1. Lineage (GTDB taxonomy): Bacteria > Planctomycetota > Phycisphaerae > UBA1845 > UBA1845 > JACQXM01. The sequence continues at coordinate 11,779 of CAZKIN010000079.1, read as the reverse complement.
TGCTGCGGACGATTGGTTTTTCCGGCGGGAGCATCCTGGGCGGGTTCGTGCTGGAAGCGGTGATGCTGTCCATCGTGGGCGGGGCCATCGGATGTCTGGCCTGTTTCGGCTGGCTGCAGTTGGTCGGCAACACCAAGGACATGTTCGGCGCTAACACCTTCACCACGCTGGCGTTTGAGATCTCGTTGACGCCGAAGATTGTTCTGCTGGCGATGGTTGCGGTGACGGTGGTGGGGGCGCTGGGGGCGCTGCTGCCGGCGATGCGCGCGGCGCGGGTGCAGGTGGTGTCGGCGCTGCGCGAGCCGTAAAGGGAATCCGGGGTTCATGCTGCGACTTTCTTACCTCTACCATAATCTGACGCGCAACTGGCTGCGCACGCTGCTCACGCTGGCGGCGGTCGGGCTGCCCATCATGATTTACGTGTTGTCGACCGCGGTAGTGGCGGGGTTTGACAAGTTCCTCGATAACGCGGCCAAACAACTGCGGCTCGTGGTCACCCACAAGTCTTCGATCGTGAATCCCCTGCCGTCGTCCTATGTTCGCAAGATTGAATCGCTCGATCCGAACAAGGAGCGGATTCTGTCAGTCTGCGGAGTGCGCTGGGTCGGCGGACTGCTCGAAGGTCGACAGGTGCCGCTCTCTACGCTGGCGATCGATCCTGATACGTTTCTCGCGACGTTTCCAGAGCATCAGCTTTCGGCAGAGGAAGTGGCCGCGTGGGAGCGCGATCGGCAGGCGCTGGTGGTGGGATATGGCACCGCCGGTACGCTGGGCTGGAAGGTGGGCGATCGCGTCACCATTCGGCAGAGTACTCCCCCCTACTCGGAGCTGGAGTTTCACGTGGTGTCGCTGGCGGAGAAATCGTCGGACAAGATTTCGCTGTGGTGTCGGCGGGACTATCTCGATGAAGCGAACAAGGGCACAACGGGCGAGGCGGAGATCGTCAGCTTTATCTTCGTGAAATGCGCCACGCCCGAAGATTTGAACCATTATCGACTGGCCATTGATGAACTGTTTGCGCGCAGTCCGGACGAAACAAAAACGCAGGACGAAAAAACCTTCATGAACGATTTCATCACGCAGGCGTTCAATCTGCCGCGGAATCTGACCATTCTGGCCTGGGTGACGGTGTGCGTGGCGGTGATGGCCAGCGCGAACACGATGAGCATGAACTTTCGCGATCGCGGCAGCGAACTGGCGGTGTTCAAGGCGCTGGGCTTTCGCGGGTCGCTGGTCTTCGCGCTCATCCAAGTGGAAAGCCTATTCGTGTGCCTGCTCGGCGGGCTGGTCGGCGCGCTGGGGCCGTATGTCCTGTTTACCTACACACGCCTGAAGGATTACGAGATACCAATCATCATTCACCTGGAGATTCCGCTGGTGGTGTGTGCGCAGGCGCTGCTGATTTCGCTGGTGATCGGCGCGGCGGCCGCGTTCTGGCCGTCGGTGCAGGCGTATCGTCTGACCGCGGTGCAGGCATTGCGAAATATGGAGTAGAGAAATTCCTTGATTCTCCCGTTTACCTATAACTGGCGAAACCTGCTGGTGCGCAAGCTGAGTACGACGCTCACGCTGGTCATCGTGGCCGTCGTGGTGTTCGTGCTGGCGGTGCTGCTGGCGTTCGGGCTGGGAATTCGAGATTCCCTGACGGCGAGCGGCTCGCCGCGCAATCTGCTGATCCTCAAGCCGGGGGCGACGGCCGAGAGTACGAGCATCATCATGCCCAATGAGGCGGCAAAGGTGGTGCAGGCGCCGCACATCGTGCGCGACAACGACGGCAAAATGCTGATCAGTCCGGAGATTTGCGTGCAGACATCGATCCTGCGCCGCGGTCCGGAGGGCAGTCCGGCGAATGTGGCGGTGCGCGGCGTGGATGCCGAGGCGTTCCTGATTCATGACGACGTGAAGATCATCGAAGGTCGGCGCTTTGAGACCGGGGCGCTGGAGGTCATCGTGGGCAAGGCGGCGCGGGAGCGCTACCAGAATCTGGAACTGGGCGGGGAATTGTCGCTGGGGAGATTGGGTACCCGAACGTTCAAGGTGGTGGGCATTTTTGAGGCGGGCGGCGGGGCGCTGGAAAGTGAAATCTGGGCGCCGCGCTCGAATGTCTCCGACGCCTACCAGCGCAATCAGATATCGAGCATTGTGGTGCGGTTGACGGATGAAAGTCACGCCGCCGAGGCGATCGCCTATCTCAACGGCCCGGCGGTGGAACTGGAAGCGAACGCGGAGCCGAAGTATTACGAGAAGCTTTCCAATACCACCAGGCAAATTGTCGGGCTGACCACAATCCTCATCGCCATCATGGCCATCGGCGCTATTTTTGCGGTGGCCAACACGATGTACAGCGCGGTGGACGGGCGGCGGCGGGAAATTGCCATGCTGCGCACGATCGGGTTTTCGCAGATGGCGATCATACTGGCCTTCATACTCGAATCGCTGCTCATCTGCCTGGTGGCGTGCGCGCTGGGACTGGCCGCGACGACGCTGCTCAGCGGCATGCAGCAGGATTACATGTCCGACCAGACGTTCACCGTACTCGCGTTCGAGTTGCGGGTGACGAGCGACATCGTGATCAGCGCGCTGATTCTTTCGGTGTTTGTGGGCGTCGTAGGCGCGCTGGCTCCCGCCATTCGCGCGTCACGCACGCGGATCATTGACGCACTGCGCAAGGCGTAACGACCGGCATGGGCATCCTATGGAACGGGTGAATGCAGGTTATTGCCTGCTGCCCGTGATCCGCATGACCAGCTTGTCCTTGCCGTCGGCATCGGGCTCAAACATCTCCACGGTCAGTTCATCCGGCGGATGGAAGCGAATCGTCCATTTGAACTGGGATTTTCCGCTACCTTGGGGATTGTCCTGTTCGCCGTTGAACGTGAATGTCTTGAGGGCTTCGTCATAGGTTCCGGTCGCGGTGTCGTTGTTGTCACTTTCATTGTCCACCCAGACGGCGGAATATTTCTTTGACTTGGGGTTGTAGCCGTAAATGCCCACCCATTCGAAACCGGGATTGGCCATGTCGGTCTGCGCCGTTTCCATCAGAAAGCGGCCGCCCAGGACGGATTCAAACTTGATCCTTCCCTTGGTGGAAGGTGGAGCGCCGCCGGGGAATCCATGATAGGACACGGCGACTTTCCATTCGCCCACCAGCATGGCGTAATTCCGGTGCTGCGGCATGACGTTGGCGCCCGTCGAACCCACCGCGGCGTTTTCATCGCCGAGCGGACGAAGCTGCGCTTTCATATTGGATCGTGGTTTCGATCCGTCATCCGAGACGCGGGCGGGCGGGGTCAGCTTGGCCGGCCGTGGCGCATCGGAGGGCTTGGCGGGTTCTGCGGGCTTGGCAGGTTCGGCCGGCTTGGGGGCGTCGGCCTGGGCATGGATACGATGGGTCCAGGCAAAACCAGTCAGGATAAGCATTGCTATGCAAGCCGTTCCGCGTTTCATGGTACGTCCTTTCATTGAGGTAGCTTTATTGCACTTCGGCATGCGGATCATTGTGGCGCAGGAGCGGGCGATAGGCAACGGCGGCGGGGCGGTGCACAAAGAGGTTCCGTCAAGACTGCGCTGCAACCGTGTTGGCATGGGGCAGTCATGGCGGAGGCGGCGCGTTAATGATCAGCGCTCCGCCCCAACTGGTATCTTGCGGCGTTTCATACCCCTGGCCGCGAAACCACTGCTGGATGGCTTCGCGGCTGGCGGCGGTCAGACGGTATTCGCCGCCGACGACGCCGGGCCACTTCACCTGCGTGCCATGGGCGAAGGCCAGCGTGGTGACTTCCGACTGTCCGTTATAGAACTTTAGACGTTGGTCGCCGCGGCACCTGCACCGGATCAACGGCGTGGGCCACATGTCGATGGCGGCGGCCAGAGCGCTGACCTTGTCTTGAGTTTTGATTTCGAGGACTCGGTTCGATCGTTCGCGCGTTTCGTAATCGACGGTGGCCAGTTCAATGACCACGCGATCGCAGCCCGCGGTCAAGTTCACCAGTCGACGCTTGAGCTGCCACGCCCAGCCGAGGTAGAGCAGCGCGAACCCGGCGATGGCGCAGAAAGTGATGAGATAGATGCGGTAGCGCAACTTCATACCTGATGATACCCTGCGTAGTTGCCCTCTGAAATGAAAAAGCCGGCGACGGTTTCCCGCGCGCCGGCTTCTCCTGATTTTCAA
>CAZKIN010000079.1:1481-7508 GCA_964552515.1 uncultured Phycisphaeraceae bacterium | reverse complement strand
TGAAATGAAAAAGCCGGCGACGGTTTCCCGCGCGCCGGCTTCTCCTGATTTTCAAAGTGTCGAAGTCCTACGCTGCTTCGTCGTTGAGGTTGCGGAGCGCATCGCGCAGCCGTGCGGCCTCTTCGAAGTGCTCGTTTTCGATCGCCGTGCGCAGCGCCCGCCGCGTGAGCACCAGCGAATCTTCCGGCATTTGCGAAGAAATCTCGGCCGTCATGGCGCGGAGCATCTTTAATTCTTCGCAGCGATTCACCGCTTCCGCCTCGCCGCGCTGGTCCAATGCCTGGCGGATGTGCAGGATGCCGCGGTTCACATGCGCCAGCGCGCTCGCCGGTTGATGCTCGTGCAGCGCCTGGTACGCCCGCGACCGCGCATCCATCATCAGCACATAAGGCCGGAATGATTCTAGGCAGGTGCGGTCATCCGGTTCGTGTGCGAATTCCCGGCAAATATCGAAGATGGCCAGGTTGTGCGCGGTATCCTCGGTCACTTCGCCGAACTCCTCCAGCACGAAGCGCGCGACGAACCGACGGTAATAAAGCGAGGCTTCGTTGCGGAGGTCCTGACACTGGGTTGGCGTCAGCACGAAACCGAGTGAAGTGCCGTTGCGCTCTTCATGCGCGTGCAGTCGCTTGCGGTGGTAGTCGAGCAGCGAATCGCAGCCTTGCGGCCGCGCGCCGTCGGGTCGCCCCTGCTCCTCCATTTGAATGACCCCCAGCTCGACGCGCATTTGAATGCGCACCTTGCCGTCGGTGCCGAGGATCTTCCGGACGGAGATCTGGTCCGGGTCGTAAGGCCATTCCTGTAATGTCGCAAACAGATCGATATAGGACATCGCGAATACCCCCTCCGGTCGGCGATGATTGTTGGTCCCAAAGTAATCTTAGGACCTCTACACATCCTGAGTCTACAATTCGCACAATGATTGCGCGGCGACGTTATGGCGCGGCGCTGCGATCCTCGACTTAGTTTCCGGACGCACTGGTCGGTGGGGGTAAACTGCGGTTGGTTTATCTCGGACCGGCGTGCGGAAAACGCCGACTCCCGAAGAATGCCGCGCCGCGGTACAAATGCCGACAAGTTGGCGCTCGAAGGCGGGATCGTTGGAAATACCTTTGATATGAGGCTGGTGCGTTCCATTCTCTCCGGAGTTGGTGACCTGATATTTCCGCCGGCCTGCGCGCTGTGCCGTTCCACGAGCGCGGAGGCCGATCGGCTGGCGACGCTGGTTTGTGCCGAGTGTCGGGCGGATTGGCTGCTCGCCGAGCGGATGCCGAGCTGTCCGCGCTGCGCCGGAACGATCGGCCCGCACGAACTCTCGGCCGGATTGTGTGCGACCTGCCGGCGCGAGCCGCCGCGCGTGGCGGGGACAGCCCGTGTCGGGGCCTATCAAGGGCGACTGGCCGACGCGGTGCGCCGGTACAAGTACGACGGGCGGGAAGATCTGCATCCGCTGCTTTCCGAAGGACTGGTGGCCGCGGTGCGTGCGGCACCCTGGCTGTCGCGCATGGAGGTGGTGACGTTTGTGCCTACCCACTGGCGACGGCAGCTATCGAAACCGTTCTATACGGCCGAGCGCCTGGCCCGCACTCTGGCGGATCAACTCGACCTGCCCCTGGTGACGCTGCTGCGTCGGACGCGCGCCGGGCTTAACCAGGTGGGACTCAGTCCGACTGCGCGGAAGGCGAACGTGCGCGGGGCTTTCGAAACGGTGCGCGGGGTGGAGTTGCACGCCGCGCAAATCCTGCTGGTTGACGATGTCAAGACGACGGGCGCGACGATGGAGGAGTGCGCGCGGGTTCTGAAGGCGGCGGGGGCGGGCGAGGTGTGCGGCGCGGTCCTGGCCCGTGTCGAGTGGACGCCGGCAACGGAGTATTACCTCAAACATATCTGAACCGCGCTGGCTCGGACTGGAACGCAGCCCGGGATGACCCTTTCTTGCGGAGAGTTTCTCCTTAACCCCTGTGACTGCAACGACTTAGGCGAATTCCACGAGCCTGCTTGACTTTTCGATAAATGTTCGGTATAAGTTCATACACTGCGGCCGATGTGCCGCGGTGGCTTTCCGGGGGGGATCGCCATGCCCGCATTTCCATCCCGATCGGGTTGTCGCAGCGCCTGCGGTACGCACTGATTGGTGACTGTTATGTGGCACACTAGAAAAAAAATTGCAAAACAAACCCATTCGCCGGCAAGGCGCGTCAGCGGCGGGCGAAAAATAGAAGCACGCGAGAACTTTCAGGCCGTCGAACTCTTCATGCCGTCCGGAAGTGTGCCGTAAAGGATGAGGCAGGTCTGGTCATACCATTCGACGCCGAAGTGCCGACGTCCATGGGTCAGCAGGGCGGCCTGCCCGATCGGCGTGAGGCGGAGTTGTTCGCGCAGGAATGCGGCAATGGACTCCGGGTCGTCGCTCACGAAGTGCAGTGCGTCGTGTTCGCCATCGCCCTGCTGGCGATCGAAGCTCTTCAGCAATTCCCTGCCGGACTGGGCGAGCGCCGCGTCGAAGATGAGTTCCGGCTGCCAGAGGTCGGCATCGCGCACCAGGGCGATGAGTGTCATCGCGCTCACATGGTCGGACGCGATGTTCAGCTCTTCGCACAGTTCGCGCCGCGCGGAGCCAAATACGTCAATGTGGCCGGCGGTGGAGCGGTCGGACGGTTCGACCATGCCGCCGAAAGGGTGCAGCCACCCGCCGTGCCAGGCCACGCGCGGGCTGCGGCGGCCCAAAACAAGCTGTCCGTCACGTGTCACTGGAAGGACGCTGATGCCCAGCGCCTGGGCGAACGAATCGGGAGCGGTCGCGCGGATCAGTCCGGCATTATGAAAATGCGTACCCACGAAGTCGCGGTAGCAGGTCGGGCCGACTTCGAGGCGCAAGTGGTCTTGCTGGTGGGCAAAGTGAACGAGGCGGATCAGCGGACCATTGAAGAGCATGCGGTTTTCCGTACGCGCCTGCTCTTCGACGGTGTCCCAGGTCTCGGAGATCAGTCGTTCGACCTCTGGTGTGGTGGGACGGGGTTGCTCCGCGTAGCTCATGTCCACCTGTTCACGAGCGGCGTGACCGATCCACTGCACGAAGAACGGCGCCCGTTCCTCCGCAGATGCGTTGCGCTCACGGCCTGGCGACGACGGCGTGACTTTGCGGCGCGGTCGGAAGGAAACCAGGCGAAGGGCAAGAAGTGAGAGCCCGGGGAGGCTGAAGAAGACGGCGGTGAGCGCAAACTCGAAGATGCCGTTGACCTGCACGCCGGTCGGAGCAAAAAGCGGCGTGGGCGCCAAGCCCAGGGCCTGTGTCGCGCCGGTGACACCTGCGCCGATGGAAATCAGGCTCATCACCAAGAGAATGGAAGAAACTTCGCCGCGCCGCAGCGGCCAGACACTCTGTTGCTGGAGGGCGGTGACGGCGAGCGTGAGATGTCCTCCCGCGCCCAGGGTAACGGCCACGAGGGCGGCCGCGTCGCGCCAGCGGAGGCCGCGTCCGAAATGAAAGAGGAAAAATGCGGCGGCGATAGTCGCGGCGGCCGCGGTGAGAGCGACGATCACCACCGCGATTCGTCGTCCGCCGCGTCGCTGCGCCGCGGCGTCGAGTACTTCAAGATCGATATCCCATCCGCACCAGGGGCAGCGCTCGATCGCGCCAGTGAGATTGTAGTCGCATTCGGGGCAGCGCTGGTTGATTTCGTCGGGGCGCTGCGGATCGACCGGCGAGTCATGGTTGGATAGGGTACTCATGGCAACCGACTGCTAGAGAATGGTGAACAGCAGCATCGACGCGATGATGAGGATCGCGGCGATCGTCCAGATGAGGCGTTTGCCGCGGTCGCCGTGGTCGACCGGGATGATCCACTCACGGCAATGCGGACACTGCTGCGTTTCTTCGTAGACTTCTTTTCCGCAGGAGGGACAGGCCAGCAGATCGTCGCCGTCGTCATCATCTTCCACCCAATCATCTTCGGCGTCGGATTCGTAGGACACGGGCGCTGGTCCTTTCACGGCGATCGGTCTAACCGACGCGCGGCGGATTGGCCTTGATGACTTCGAGCATCGCCTTGAAGCGATCAGTGCCGCATTGGTGACACCATTCAAACAGGGCGCTTTCGACGGTGGTGATGAAGGCCCCTTCCTGTTTCATGCGCTCCAGGGCGACGGCATGGTCCAGCGTGCCGCGTGAGCCGATGGCATCCGCGCAGACGAAGACCTCGTAATCCTGGGCGCAAAGATCAAGCACGGTCTGCTGCACGCAGACATGCGACTCGATGCCGGTGACGACAATCTGGCCGCGATCGAGTGTGCGCAATGCGGCCCGGGCGGCAGCGTCGCCGCACACGCTGAAGGCGCTCTTCTCGTAAACCTGCGCCCCGGCGCCGGCCAGTGCTTCCCGCAGGGACGCGTGGGTCGCGCCGATTCCCTTGGGATATTGCTCCGTGACCAGCACGGGTAGGTCAAAGATTCGCGCGGCATCGAGCAGTTGCCGGGCGGCTCGGAGCACCTGGTCGGCCCCGTGGATGAGCGGCAGCAGCTTCTCCTGCAAATCTATGACCAGTACGAGTGAGCGGTCGGGTTCGAGTCGGTTGGCGCGGAGAAGTGTCATTTACGTTTCCTGCCGGTTCCTGCGCTGTTTCGCCGCACCAGGCGGTAGGTCCCACCCACTGGCATTGTTATGGAGGTGCCGGAATCGGTCAACGCCACAACGAATGTGGATGGCCCGGACCTTTGTCGACTGATCGGTGTCCGCTAGGGGCGTGCACGGTTCTGTCGTTCCAGTTGTTCAAAGTCACGCGTCCGATTCGGTCCGCCGAGTTCGGGGAAGAGGTAACGCTGCTGAGCGATGACTTTGAGGATATCGGCGGGCGCCTGGCCAAGTGCGGTGCGACACTGCAGATCGCGGACGAGGGCGCGCCAGCGCAGGGGATGTTGGGCGGGCAGGCGCGTGGCGAGGACGTTGAAAATCTTGAGTGCCGATTCGTGTTCGGAGAGTCCAAAAAATGCTTCGCCCAATGCGAACCGGGCGCGGGTATCCCACTCATCGCGCGGGGTCTGTGCGGCGGAGTCGGGATCGATCAGCGGGCGCGCCACGTCCCGCGCACGCACGTACGCCCGGGTCAGAATCAACGCTTCGGCCAGCTGAAGGTCAGGCTGACGTTCATCTGACATCAGGCCGGTCGCTGCGCCGGGTCGATCGAACTTTCGCAGTTGCTCGGCCAACAGTACCGCGACCTGCGCCTTGTCGGCGGCGACGTCGGGCTGACCCGCTTCCCGCGCCGATTCCGCTTCGCTCATCATCGCGAAGTAGAGGTGCTGCAACGTGGAGGGAGCACCGTCCGGATCCGCCTCCACGTAACGCGGCAGCGCCTCAGCGGCCTCGGCGAGTTTGCCGGTTTGCTGATAGGCGATCAACCGCGTCCTCCAGACGGCGGCCAGCAGCGCGGGTTGATCCGCCAATTGGGACTCGATGTCCGCAAGTTGCTCCAGCGCCGTGGCGGCCTTACCTGATGCGGGGTGCACCTGAACCTCGGCTGCAACGATCTGCGCCCGAGTGCGCAGGTTGCGAAGTTTTCCTTTCGTCGCATCGTCGGTTTCGATCTCGATGCGGCGCGTCAAGTCGCTTTCAAACGTCTGATACTGTTCCAGTATCGTGGTTGCGGCCTTGCGCGCGGCGATCTGGTCTTCCGCTTCGATGCGGGGCATCGTCTGCAAGTTTCTCGACAGACTTTGTAAGCGGTTCAACTGCGCTTCGAGTGCGAATTCATGATCCGTCGCCACCAGCGCGAATTGCTCGGCGGCCGCGGTGTGCGCGCCTTGTTCCGCCAGGTGTCGCGCATAGAAAAAGCGCCAGTACTTTCCCGCTTCCGATTGAGAATGACGGGCGAGCAGCAGTTGCAGCGCGTCGGCGTAGCGCACCTGGTTTTCGTTGGAATCGCCGCCCGGCTGGCGCAGTGCCCAGGCGGAAAGCTCCACCGCGTAGGTGAGTGCACTTTCGGCGAGGGGGGAGTCGCCGCGGTCACGGGCCAGCCGGAAAAAACGATC
>CAZKIN010000079.1:0-1381 GCA_964552515.1 uncultured Phycisphaeraceae bacterium | reverse complement strand
GCCTGTTCCGCATGCTGCGCGGCGGCAAGCCACACCGAGCGTTCCACCAGGGCAGCCACCAGCAGGCGACCGAAGGAATCGGGCGCATCCGGGGGAATGGATGCGCGGAATCGCGCGAGCGCGGCGGGCGCCTCGTCGAAATCGTGTGCATCCCGGCTGGTGCGGATGCGCTCGACGTGCGCGAAGGTGATCGCCCACTGCACACGCTGCCTTTCCGTTTCGTCGAGTCGTTCGGCAAGACTGAGGGCACGGTCGAGGTGGTCCCGGGCTGAAGGCAGGTCGTTGAGCAGGCGGTAGGTCGCGCCGGCGAGCAGCAGTGCCTGCAATTGAATCCGGCTGACTTCGTGCGCGGCGCTCAGCAGGGCGGGGTGGTTGACGAAGTGGCCGCGGATTTCGTTCAGGTTGCGGATGCGCAGCGCGTCGGCGCTGTCGCACGTAAGGCTGTCGTAGTACAGCGTCCACAGTCGGAGGTAATCGGCTCGCGCGGGCAGCCGGTCTACCGTTTCAATGTAGCCGGTCCGATCGAGTCGCTCGTATTCGGCGGGTGAGAGCTGCTCGAGGCGCTCAAATTCGATGGTCAATTCCTTTTGCAACTTGTCCAGGGCCTGCAACGCGCGAGTGGTGAAGGAAGCGAGGCGGCGGCGCTGTGCCTGTGTTCCGCCGTGATAGACAATCGGCGTGAAGTAAGGCTCGGCCTCGTGATAGACCAGCGAGTGGGCGAGCGTGAAGTACCATTCGAAGCGACGCGGGTCGGTGGGGTTGGCGTGGATCGCTTCTTCGAGGAGGTCATTGCCTTCGGCGATGGCGGCGTAGCGCTCGGCGCGCTGGCGACGGGGGTCCTGGAACTCGGCAAGTTTCACATCGCGCAGCGCCACGACGGCCTCGGTATTGCCGCCGGGCGGAAACTCACGCAGGTAAAGTTCGAGGATGTCGGTGAGTCCGCGCTTCTTCAGGGCGTCGCGGAATTGCGAGGCGTTCAGGCGCACCTCTTCGGCCGGCGGCAGGGGCGTGGATGGTGGGGACTCCTCGGCTGGTTGCGCGTAAGCGCATTCCGCCGCAATCCAGAGCAGTGCAAAGCGAAAAATATAGTGACGACTGTGGGTCATGATGCGTCACCAAAGGCAATGCGCGTGCAACCGGCGTTCAGGGCGGCGTTCCAGGCGGAGACCACGTGATCCCAAGGCACATCGTCCGCCGCCACCAGCACAATCGGCGTCTCCCGATCAAAGCCCGGCCGGGTCTGGAATTCCCGCAGTACTCCCGCTAGCTGCCCAAAGGACTGCGGAGGGTTGGCTTCATCGTTGACTGACAAGACAGCGACACCCGGCGGGTCGTCCGACATGCGGATCCGCACCACGATGGGCGTGAGCGGCAAAGCGAC
>CAZKIN010000078.1:11696-15288 GCA_964552515.1 uncultured Phycisphaeraceae bacterium | reverse complement strand
GGGTGTCCATGAGGATGGGCATGCCCGATTCGTAGGCGCTGTCTTTGACGGGTCCATGCCGTTTCGGGCCAATGACATGGGCAACCACCAGCATCGCGATGGCAATAAACGTAACCACGACGATCGTGATCGCAATCGCCGCGTAAGCTCCCAGGCCGTCAGATGTTGCCGCTACTGCATCCATGCGTGAACCACGCTCCGCTTTTTGCTTCGAACTGCCCTTTTCATGCGGGCCGTCTGCTGTTCAGTAAGCTTACACCTGCCGCTTCCTATCGTCAAAACCACGGGGTATCAGCACGCTCGCCGCCGTGACAAGCAATAGCAAGAAAATAATCAAAGCCCACTGCGACACCACCGGAACCGGACTGCACGATTCGTCGCTGCCCTGGCAGTTTCCGCAACTGTCGGCGAATAGCCCGGAGTAGGGAACCCCGGCACAGGACGCGCAACCGTCCAACGTCGGCTGGCCGAGCAAGTTCTCAAAATAAGGCGATTCGAGACCGGCGGTCGGCGTGACGGCATATACGGAGTGGGCGCAGCCGATCGGGCCGCTTTGGGTCGTAGTTGTGTTGTTCTGCAAGATAAGTTGGCCCGGTGTGGTGTTGATGTAGAGGATGTGTGGAATCGCCGCGGAGGATCGAATGAACGTGTTGTTGGACAACGTGTTGACGCCCGCGAGGTGGACTTTGACCGGCGGACGGACGATAGAGAACACCGCGTTACGATCGTACAGGATGTCGGTTGTGCTCTGATCGAGAAACAGGCCGACGTTGGAGGAGAGGCCGGGCTGCAGGGGAATCTCGTGGATGAGGTTTCCGGCGATGACGGTATTCGTCTGGCGGCCGAGCGTGTAGATACCGCCGCCGTCGGACATGACCTCCACGACGTTGTGAATGTGGTTAAACGAGATGTCGTTGTCATGACACGGTGAAGGCATATCATCGAAAAACCCGCCGATGGAAATGCCCGACCAGGGTACGTGGCGAACGACGTTATGTGCCACGTCATTGTCATGCGTGATGCCGACCCAGATGCCGACGCAGCCGAAGAAGACCTTCCCGCAATGCTCGACCAGGTTGTTGCGTGCGATGTTGTCATGCGCCGCCTGCAGCGGTGCGACCGCGTACCATGCGCCCACCGGATTGTTGTTGATGTCCCGGATGTTACGAAACTGGTCTTCGCCGAGGATGAGTCCGTTGCCCGCAACATCGGTGATGCGATTCCCAACGACCGCACAGTTCCAGGTCGTCCGACCGGCCATGATGCCCCACCCGCCGACATGCGAAACGCTGCCGTTTTGGAAGCTGCAACCGTCGGCCTGCTCGAAGACCACGGCCGCCGGCAGGTCGTAGAATGGCGTGCCATCGCGCGGCTCGTAAAAGCCGGCCTGGTATTCCGCATACCCGCCGAAGGGCAGCGGCCAGGCGCTATGCGCCAGGTGCAGGCCATTGAAATGCAGGTTGTGCACAAATGCGGGGTTGGTCGTGGCGGATTCAAACACGCCGCGGACGATGATCAGTTGCTCGGCGCGTGGGGCAATCACTTCTGTGGTAGCGATAGACTCGCCGGGCATCGGCCAATAGGTGAGAGCGCCGCTCGATTCGTCCAGGTACCATTCGCCGGGCGCATCCAGAAGCGGCGCGTCGTTTTCGACATAATAGCGCGGGTGCTGCTCAAAGAAAGTGAGGGCATAGATCGGGGCGCTTGGTCCGATGTTGTTGGCGGTGGTCAAAGTATTATTGAGATGATTGACGCCACTGATCGCCACGCGTGAGATGCTCCAGTCATGAAAGAAAACCAGTTCCGCCCCGGCGAGGTTGGTCGTTTCGGGAATGTCGCCTTCGGTAAATTGGAATGTGGTTCGCTGGTTCGGGGAGGCGGAGGAAACGCGAAGGTATTGGTCGCCATTGGGATGCCGCGCGCGGGGTCGACGTTGATTATTCACGAACAATTCCCGGAACGTCCAGTCGCCGGATGCGACGCCCGCAATCACGGTGCTCCAGGTGCCGTTAGCGTTGGAGGAAAAACCGCGGATGGGCTGGCCACCGCTGATGACAGCGTGATGACCCGGTTCCGCTTGATAGTGAATGCCAAACGTCGATGTGCCCGAGTCGGCAATTCCAAACGTGAGGGGTTCTGAAATACGATAGGTCCCGCTGCGTATATACACGTGCACATCCCCATTGAGGCCGGAAGCAACCAGGGTGCGCACCGCATCGCGCGCGCGGGCGATGGTGGCGAATGGCAATTCCGAACTGCCGGGGTTGGCGTCATGACCATTGACGGCGACGTAGTATTCAGTCGGTGCAGCCAGGGCCGGAACAGAAGTGCCAGCAATTATGAACCACACGGCAATGGATAACGACCACGCCTTGCGCGATAAAGGCTCCCCCCATCGATTGCCCGTCGAGAACTTGGCAGGTTCCCAACCATCTGCTGACCATCGTTTGCCCGGCATGAATCGCATTGTAACAAATCGCCGGTCGTTTCGCGTGGACTTTCTGGACGGCGGGGCAGTTTTTCCCGGCAAGAGAGCAGCCCGCAAGCCTGTCGCCATTCGGTCACCTGCGCAGCCGGCCTTAGGCAACGCGACGCGCCCCGCTGTGGCCCCTGCTGCCGGGCCGCTTTCGCCGCTGACTCCAAGGTCCGCTCCCGCAAGCACTTACAACAAATACCAAACATGACTTGACTTTCGGCTTTTGTTAGGTATACTTCACCGTAAGCTTCGCAGGATCTCGCCTTGGCACGGCACCAGCCGCGACCGGCTGAACTTACGGTGCGCCGCAATTGGTGACTGTTATATGGCACACTCAAAAAAAATTACGAAACAAAGCCAAAGGAATTAAAGTGATTCGCCAATCGAACCCGCCTATCTCTTCTCGACCACCGCCTTCAGGTCTTCAATGTCCTGCAGCATGCACTTCCGCATCATCGGCCCCATCAACAGGGAGGTGAGCGGAGAAAACAGTTTCGCAAAGAGGGTCAGCGCTCGGCAGTTTGATTCGACGTCAATCTGGGTGCCCGGTCCCTTCGGAGCGAACCGAAAGGTGAACTTCAAATGCCCGCCGCACGACACGCATTCCAGTGTGTACAACCGGTTCGGTTCAAAGGCGGTAACTTCCATCGTCTCAACCGCTTCCTTCTTGAACATTTCGCGCGTCTCTTTGAACTTCGTTCCCACACCGATCGGCCCGTCGGTCAAAATCTCAATTTTCTTGATCCCCTTGATCCGGCCCGCCGCGTTTCGGAAGTCCGCGAACACCGCCCACACCTCAGGGACCGGCGCCGCCACCGTCGTGGACAAATTCATGCTGGCCATCTTATTCGTTTCCTTTCTCGGTTTCAGTTTCATTCATCTTGCTGCGTATGCGTTCGAGTGCTGCACTCGCGTCGCCCAATTCACCATCAAGTGCCAGTGCCTTGTCATAGGCGGCTACCGCCTCCTCCAACCGGCCGGCCGCCTCCAGCGATTTCCCCAAATCCAGATAACTGGGCGCATGGTCGCCCTGGTGCACGATGGATTGTTGCAGCGCATCAATCGCACCGGCGTAATCCCCCGTCTCGTGCAGCACCTGTCCCAGGCTGCGCCAGA
>CAZKIN010000078.1:4744-11596 GCA_964552515.1 uncultured Phycisphaeraceae bacterium | reverse complement strand
ATCGCACCGGCGTAATCCCCCGTCTCGTGCAGCACCTGTCCCAGGCTGCGCCAGACCCCTGCGGAGTTCGGCCGGATCGCCAGGCAGCGCTCGAACGACCGGATGGCCAGTTCCTTCTGACCGGAATACTGCATGCTGTAGCCGGCATCAAAATTGAGCATGAAGTCGCCCGGATGCAGCATGACGGCTCTACGCAGGATATCGCGCACCAGCGCAATGTCACCCGTGCGAAAGGCCACTGCCGCAAGCCACGCCAGCGTGCGCGGCCGCGTCCGACCGAAATCGGGCGACTCCGTAAGTCGCCGGACCTCCGCGACATTGGGAGCATCCTTAGCATACATCATCTTGCGAATGGCTGTGGCAAATGGATCAGAATCGGCCTCATACAACGCCTCGGTCCATGCCATCAGCGTGGCCATCGGTTTGATTTCGACGCCAAAGGACATCAGATGCCCGCAGGTGGCAATCCACAATTCCAGCCCGTCCACCAGGTACGCTGCCTGACAACTGTCACGAATAGCCTTGGCTACTTCCGACGGCGTCAGCTTGTCCAGGTCAATGCCATAGTCGACGAACGACTTGCGCAGCTGCTCCTCCATCCACACCCAGCTCGCCTTGTCGTTGTGCGTAGCGCCCAGGATGATGACCTCTTCGATCCGTTCAATCATCTGGCGATCACGATCGGCGACCGCGAGCTTTTGCAGAAAGGCCTGCGCGCGGTCGAACGTAGCCTTATCCACCATGCCTTCCGCCAGTCGATCCCGCAGCTGTTGTTCAGATGCACGCAGCTCCAACCATGGCTCACGCTTTCCGACCGCCGCCGCACCAGCGACACCCAGCAATTCCGACGCCTTCGCAATAGCTTCATTCACCCGACCGGCCCGCACACTCTCCTGCGTGCGCCGTTCCTGCTGCATGAAAAATGCTCCGGCCGAAATTGTCCCCACGGCCAGCACCACGACCGTCGCCAGAGTCAGAGTCAAACGCCGCGCCTTGCGCTCATGCGTCACCGTCGCTTCCGCGCGCGCCACCGCCAGTTCCGACGCCCGCGCCCGTTCGGCCAGAGCTGCTTGATACTTCTCAACTTGTGCGGCCATCACGCCCGCATCGCGCGGACGATCCCCGGTCTTTACGGACAAACAATGCCGGGCGATCGCAACCAGTTCACCATCCCGGGCGCCACCGCCAAGCCGCCGCAGCGCCGCCGCCAGATCCCCATCCTGCGCGGCTTGCAATACCTGGTGTCGATCTCCGACATACGGAGCCGAACCGGTCAGGATTTCGCACAAGATCGCGCCGAGCGAAAACACGTCCGAGCGTTCCGAAATGCGATCGGTCTCTCCGCGCGCCTGTTCGGGACTCATGTACGCCGGCGTACCGAGAATCGATCCCGCCATGGACAGCGCCGCCGACTCCCCGGTTCGCACCGTCTCAATCATGCTGACATCCGCGTCGGGAGCGCGCTCGTCCGCCAGCCCCCCGCTCGACAGTACTTTGGCGAGCCCCCAATCCACCACCTGCACTTCGCCGAACGCGCCGACCATTACGTTAGACGGCTTAAGATCACGATGCACCACACCCTTGGCGTGCGCATAGGCAACCGCCTGACAAACCTGACCGAAGATGGTCACGAGGCGCTGCAGGTCATCGGTCGGATCATTTCGTTCCGCCAGCAGCGCGGCGAGTGTGCGACCCTTGATGAGCTTCATGGAAAAGAACGGTCGGCCGGCATCGGCGAGCCCGAGTTCGTAAACCGGAAGTATGCCCGGATGCTGCAATTGCGCGGCGATCTGCGCTTCTTCAATGAACCGGGCGATCATCCCCGGCCGCGCTGCATGCTCGCTCCGCAGCACTTTGATCGCCACGTCCCGCCCCAGGTCCGGATCGCGCCCCTTGAGCACCACACCCACGCCGCCGCGCGCAATCTCGCCGGCCACCTGATAGCGTCCGAGTGCGTCACGTTCGGATTGCGGGCGTCCGTGTCCCGAAAGTGCAATCGGCATCCGGTCATCCGCCGCATCGCGAAGCAATACGCGCGCCTGAATGCCCAGGGTTTCCTGCAAGGTAGCCATCACACTGACAGCCGGGTTGTCCCGAAGCATGGTTTCCTTGGGCATCCGTTCCGCGCTCCGAAATGCCGCGGCAAGTCCGACATCAAGTTCATTGTCGATGGAATCAAACGAGCCATCATTCCCGAATTCCGAGCTGGTCATGGTCAGCACTCCCGGCGGTCGGTGGTTGGTTTATCCGTCCGCCCATGGACAGGTTCAACGGTTATCCGTTTTTCGCGCGCAAAAAATGAACAAAATAAAAAATCCGCATCGCGGATCTCGGTCAATTGAACCGCAGTTCTCCGGATGTACCCAAGTGGCGTCAGGTCAGAACGCTGAGCAGATGAGCGCATTCTTGCCGCGCGCGGGCGGTATCACCCGGTACATGGTAAGCAAGCACTTCCAGCAGCGCGTCCTTGAATTCTTTACGCGCCTTGGCATATTCCCGGTGCAGGGTCTCGGCCTCGCGATTCCAGCGCACGGCGATGTCGCGGATGGGCAGTCCTTCCTCAAAACGGAGACGGAGCAATTCCACACGTTCGACGGCGGCGCTGCCGCGCTGGGCGGCAATTTCACTCTGTCGCATGGCTGCGTCGCGCATGATGCGTTGCGCCCATGCGCGATCGAAGACCAGCGAAAGATTGGTCTCATCGGCCGGTGGATCACCGACCGCAGTATCATTCAGCGATTGCGTGCCGCCGTGCCGAACGATTCCCGATTCGATGCGCCGGGCGATATTGCGCACCGTTCCATAAAGAAAGGCGCGGAATCCACCTGTGCTTTCCGAATTCGCACGGCTGAGCATTCCGCCTTCGCGCAGACACTCGACAAACACCGCTTGTACTCCGTCATCGATATGCGCGGCGTTGCGGCTACCTTTCCATCGAGCGGCAAGGTACGCGCGGATGGCCGGCTCATAAGTCCGCGCGAAAAGTTCGCGCTGTCGTCCATCACCCGCGGCGGCGGCTTGAATCATTGTCCAGCAAGTGGATTCGTTGAGGGCCATCAGCACCCATTTCGCGTCATACTCAAGCGACCTTTTATCTGTCAACGCGGTCGTCGCCGCTCGACACAAAACGGCGAATATACCGAAAGAGACAGGTTCATGGCCAGCCATCGTGGCGGCAATTCCGAATCTCAGTCTTTGTCATACCTGGTCGGCACAGTTCGATCGGCGTGGCGGGTAAGCTTTATGTGATGATCGAACCGGCAAGTTCTGTCGAAAGCCGGGCCGATGGTGAAAACCAGGAAATGAATGCGTGACCACGCGTCTGGATTCTGAGGATGCGATTTTCGAACGAAGAACAACCTTTGCATTGGCCGGACTTTGAGCCGGTGGTGTCTCCGTTCCAGACACCTTGCAGCAGCGAAGCCTGGAAGTGCTGAGGTTTTACTGGTATCGCTGTAGAGCGAGCATGTAATTCGTCCGTTCAATCGCCGCCGGATCGCTAACTGTACGGCAGTTCATGCTTCCCTGCATTTGGTGCACGCTTACGTATTCATGTTCGATCATCCAGCGCTCCATGCCGTCTAGAATCTCGCGCACGACATCGGGACCGTTGCGCAGCAGCGTCGCCACCAGCATTGTCACATCCGCGCCCACCATGAGCAGCTTGAGCACGTCGGATGCGGTATAGACGCCCGTCGTTGCCGCAAGATTGGCTTCCACGATCGGATCGAGAATCGCAATCCAGCGCAGCGGCAGCCGCATTTCATGCGGCGCGGAAAGTGCGAGGTCGGGGACGACATCGAGCGTTTCCAGATCAATGTTTGGCTGATAAAAACGATTGAATAGCACAAGCCCATCAGCGCCGGCCCGATCGAGCCGACGGGCGAAATGAGCGAGTGAACTGAAATAGGGGCCGATCTTCATCGCCACCGGCACGCTCACCGTGGCTTTTACGGCTTGCAGAATATCCACATACCGCGACTCCACGCTTTCGGCATTTTCTTCCGGGTCGGCGGCGACGTGATAGACGTTCAGCTCCAGACCATCGACGCTTGCCTGATCCAATACGCGGGCATATTCAACCCATCCTCCAAGGCTTGCGCCGTTCAGGCTGGCGAAGACGGGAATGTTCACTGCGCGTTTGATAGCCGCAACGTGCGCGGCATATTCGTCTGGTCCGCGACACGGAACAGGGGCGGAGGGCATATAGGTGAGCGCTTCGGGGAATGCGTGAACGCCGAAGTCTTCGAAGTGCTCGTGGCGCGCGACGTTGTGTTCAATCTGCTCCTGGAAAACAGAGTAAACCACCACAGCGGCAATGCCCGCATCTTCGAGTGCGCGCACGGAGCTGACGCTCCGCGACATGGGTGATGCGCCGGCGACCAGCGGATTGGTCAATCGATGGCCGAGGTAGTTGGTGGTCAGGTCAGGTCGCCCCGGTCGGTGATTGCCCGTTCGGTTAACGCCATGTTCGAGCGTGGTCGAAACGGTTTCGTGCGTGGTCATGGTTTACGCTCCTGCGGGTATCGGCGTTTCTTTGATCGGTGCGGCCCAAGGTTCGGCAAGGCGGGTGTAATGCCGGAATCGCTCCTGGGCGCCTGTCTGGGCCTGAGCGAGCAGCTCCCGTGCCCGTTCCGGATTGCCGATCTCCAGCACGTGGTAGCGGTTCTCACCTTCGATGTACTTGCGGAACGGAACTGTCGGCGCACGACAGTCGAGCTGGAGGGGATTAAGCCCTTCCGGCGTGCGCCGCGGGTCAAACCGATAGAGCATCCAGTGTCCGCAATCCACGGCCAACTTCTGCTGGTTCAGGCCCATCCGCATGTTGATACCGTGGGCGATGCAATGGCTGTAAGCGATGATCAGCGAAGGCCCGTCGTAACTTTCCGCCTCCGCGAAAGCTTTGACCGTCTGATTGTCATTGGACCCCATGGCCACTTGGGCCACATACACGTTACCGTAACTCATCGCGAGCAAGCCGAGGTCCTTCTTGGCCATGCTCTTTCCACCCACCGCGAATTTGGCGACCGCGCCGACGGGCGTGGCCTTGGACATCTGACCGCCGGTGTTGGAATAGACTTCGGTGTCCAGGACGAGAACGTTGACATTGCGTCCGCTGGCCAGCACGTGATCCAGACCGCCGTAGCCGATGTCATAGGCCCAGCCGTCGCCGCCGATGATCCATACGCTGCGCTTGCACAGCGCGTCAGCGACGTGCAACAGGTTGAAGCTTTCCGGCGATTCAATACCGGCGAGCTTTTTCTTCAGGTCCGCCACGCGCTGCCGCTGGGCTTTGATGCCTGCTTCGTCGGATTGATCGGCGCTGGTCAGGGCATCAACCAGATCCTGCCCCAATTGTCCGGCGAGTTTCCGGAGCAGGGACTTGGCGAATACCTCCTGCTGGTCCAGAGAAAGTCGGTACCCCAGGCCGAACTCCGCATTGTCCTCGAAAAGTGAATTGCACCAAGTCGGTCCGCGACCTTCCCGGTTTTTCGCCCAGGGCGTGGTCGGCAGATTGCCGCCATAAATCGACGAGCAGCCTGTGGCGTTGGCAATGACCGCGCGATCGCCGAAGAGCTGGCTGACCAGTTTCACGTAAGGAGTTTCGCCGCAGCCGACGCAAGCGCCGCTGTACTCGAACAGCGGCAGCATGAACTGCGAGCCTTTGACCGTGTTTGCTTTGAGCTGCGTGCGGTCGAACTCCGGAAGATCAAGGAAGAAATTGTAATTTTCGCGCTCGCGGTCCAGTATGGGGCGCTGCTCGGTCATGTTGATGGCCTTCAGCCGCGTTTCCTTCTTGTTTTTGGCGGGGCAGATTTCCACGCAGAGTCCGCAGCCGGTACAATCTTCCGGCGCGACCTGGATGGTGTAGCGCAGGCCTTTGTACTCCGGACCGCGTGCAATTGTGGACTGGAAGTCGCTCGGCGCGCCCGTCAGGCACGCCTCCGCATAGACATTGGCGCGGATCGCGGCATGCGGACAAACCAGTGCACACTTGTTGCACTGGATGCATGTTTCGCTGTCCCACACCGGGATTTCGTAGGCCAGGTTACGCTTTTCCCACCGCGCCGTGTCCGTCGGGAAAGTGCCATCCAGTGGCATCTTGCTTACCGGAAGCTGGTCTCCTTCTCCGGCCAGAATCCGCGCCGTCACCTCGCGCACGAACGGCGGCGCTTCGCCGGAAATCCATGCGGGACGCGTGCGCGTGGCGGTAACTTGCGTGGGCACCGGAACTTCGAAGAGGTTTTCCAGCGTGGAGTCCACAGCCTTGTAATTCCTCGCCACCACCGCTTCGCCCTTGTTTCCGTAGGTTTTCTTGATGGCCGCTTTGATCTTGGTGATCGCTTCGTCGCGCGGCAGCACGCCGGACACCGCGAAGAAGCAGGTCTGCATGACGGTATTGACGCGCGAACCCATACCGGTGTCCCGCGCGACGCCCGATCCATCGATGACAAAGAACTTCATCTTCTTGGCAATCAATTGCTCTTGTGCCTCTTTGGGGAGCGAATCCCACACCTGCTCGCGCGGAAAGCTGCTGTTTAGAAGAAAGGTCGCGCCCGGTGCGGCCGATTCGAGCATGGGAAAGCGGTCCAGCAGCGACTGATTATGGCAGGCGATGAAGCTGGGCCGCTGCACCAGGTAGATGGAGCGGATGGGTTTCTTGCCGAAACGCAGGTGTGACACCGTGATGGCACCTGCCTTCTTGGAGTCGTAGACGAAATAACCCTGCACGAAGTCATCGGTCTCCTCGCCGATAATTTTGATGGCGTTCTTGTTCGCGCCGACGGTTCCGTCAGAGCCCAATCCGTAGAATACAGCGCGAACCGCTTCCGGATCCTCGATAATGAACTG
>CAZKIN010000078.1:0-4644 GCA_964552515.1 uncultured Phycisphaeraceae bacterium | reverse complement strand
CCCGGTTCCTTGCAGCGGTCGAGGACGGCAATCGCGCGCGTGGTGGACGGAAGCGCGGCCACGAGGTGTTCGCCGCTGAACGGACGGAACAGGCGGACTTTGACCAATCCCACTTTTTCGCCGCGGGCCTGCAGGTGTTCCACCGTCTCCAAGGCGGTTTCACCAGCGGAACCCATGACGACGATCACACGCTCCGCGTCGGGTGCCCCGAAATAATCAAACAGGTGGATTTGACGACCGGTCAGCATGGCGAGGCGGTCCATGGCCGCCTGCACCCTGTTGGGGCAATCTTCGTAATACCGATTCGCGGCTTCACGTGATTGGAAGAAGACGTCCGGATTCTGTGCCGTGCCGCGCAGAACCGGACGCTCCGGCGTCATGGCTCGGCCGCGCAGTTCCGCCACTTGATTGTTGTCGATCAGGGCACGCAGGTCGTCGTCGTGGAGTTCCTCGATCTTGGCGACTTCGTGCGATGTGCGGAAGCCGTCGAAGAAATGCATGAACGGGACACGCGAGCTTAAGGTCGCACTGTGCGCCACAGCGGCCAGGTCCATGATTTCCTGAACGGTCGCCGACGCGAGCATCGCGAAGCCTGTTGACCGCGCGGACATGACGTCGCTGTGATCGCCGAAAATGGACAAAGCGTGCGTGGCCAGTGTTCGTGCCGAGACATGCATGACGAAGGGGCACAGTTCACCGGCGATTTTGAACATGTTCGGGATCATGAGCAGCAGGCCCTGCGACGCGGTGAACGTCGTGGCGAGCGATCCGGTGAGCAATGCACCGTGAACCGCGCCAGCCGCGCCGCCTTCGCTCTGCATCTCCGTAACGGAGGGCGTTGCTCCCCAGATGTTCAAACGCTTCTTGCTCGACCATTCGTCCGCCCATTCGCCCATCGGGGAGCTTGGCGTAATCGGGTAAATGGCGATGGTTTCACTCACGCGGAATGCCACGGAAGCAGCGGCTTCGTTGCCATCGACAGTCACTACTTTTCTTACCATGTTTCTTACCCTTTCGGCTGCCCATCTGACTAACGCGATTCGCACTTCCCCATCGAGCAATATCATCGCTAAATCGATACTATGCTGGCACCGGTTCCCGTTCAGCGAATTCGCGATAGCTTGGATACCACATCGCGTCCTTTACAACCTGTTCAATGGAATCATCCGGATAATTGCGTCCAAGATTGTTGCGTCGCGCGTCTCGGATAACCGCACACGCGATGGCATGACTTACGGTACGCAGTTCACTGGGATCCGGGTAAAGGGCCCCCTGTTCAAGCCGGGCCGTGGTCAAATGCTGGGCCAGTGTCCGTGCAGCGACGAGAAACATGGAGTCCGTCACTTCGCGCGCGTCGGCCAGAATGGACCCCAGACCTACACCTGGAAATATGAAAACGTTATTGCCCTGCCCAATGACATGAGTACGTCCCTCAAAAATCACCGGGGCGAAGGGACTGCCGGTTGCGACGATACCGCGGCCGCGCGTCCAGCGGATGGCCTCTTCTGGAGTGCACTCCGCTTTGGACGTTGGGTTGCTGAACGGCAGAATGACCGGCCTGCGGCAGTGCGCCGCCATTTCAGTCACCACTTCTTCGGTAAATGCTCCTGCCTGGGCCGTGGTACCCACAAGCACCGTGGGCTTAAATGCGCGCACCACTTTCAGCAATGACGCCGCGTCGGACGCAGACAGTCCGTAGTGCCGCATGGTGTCACTGGAGAGCGCAAACTCCCGTTTGTGCGTGTCGTGAATCAGCTCTCCATCCCGGACCACGCCGCGCGAATCCACTAGCACTTGGGCCCGTTCTTGTGCGTGACGATCCGCACCCTCTTCGCCCATGGCCGAACGTACGAGGCGCGCGATCCCCACTCCCGCTGCTCCCGCACCAAGGTACAGGATTCGCTGGTCGATCAACGATTCGCCGGTAATGCGAAGGGCTCCGAGTATTCCCGCCACCGCAACCGCTGCCGTACCCTGGATATCATCATTGAAACTGCGGATCCGTTTGCGATATCGATCGAGCAGGTCCAGTGCGGTCCCTTTGTGGAAGTCTTCCCATTGCAGCAGGGCCTTGGGAAAAACTTCGCCTACCGCATCGACAAAGCTTTCAATGAACTGTTGATACGCCTCCCCGCGCATGCGGCGCTGCCGATAACCGCAGTAATGAACGTCTCCGAGCAATTCCGCATTGTCCGTCCCCACATCCAGGCTGATCGGCAGACATTGGGAAGGGTGAATGCCGGCGGCCGCGACATAAAGGGCCAGCTTGCCGATGGGAATGCCCATGCCCCCCGCTCCCTGATCTCCCAGTCCCAAGATGCGTTCGTTGTCCGTGACGACGATCAATCGGATGTCCTTGTGCACCGAATTGCGCAGTAGATCAGCGATGCGATGTCCGTCCGCGGGAGTAATCCACAGGCCACGTGGACGACGGATGATGTGGCTGTAACTCTGACATGCCCGCCCCACGGTCGGCGTGTATACGATAGGCAAGAGTTCCGGCAGGTTTTCCACCAGCACACGGTAATACAATGTTTCATTGCGATCCTGCAACGCGGTGAGGCCGACGAATTTCTCCAGGTCGTCATTCTTATGGCGCAGGTGTTCCAATTCCAACGCAACCTGTTGCTCAATCGTGAAGACCGTGGGCGGAAGCAGGCCGTCAAGGTGGAATGCCCTGCGTTCGGCGATGGTAAATGCCGCATCCTTATTTAGCATTGGATCACGCAAAATGGCTACACCGCTCAGGCTAGTTTCGTGCGCTTCGCGGCGATTCAATACAATCATGGCTGCGATCCTTTGCTACAGCGACCAATGAATGGGCGATGAGTTAGGAAACCACCCAAGACTCTTGAGTGCAATTCTCATGCCACGGCGGTAATAAGATTTGGGACCGTCGGGACTACGGAATGGTCAACTTCGACCGCGCGGATTCGTGGGGGATGAATCGGCCGCGACCGCGTGCCTCGAGCCAATCACCCGATTGATGGCAGTCTCGACAAAGCGGAAGTACTCCACCAGTGTGACATTGCTCGCAGCGCAGGTTGCCGTGCACCGAAAGATCGAATGAGTGGATGAATTCCCCTTCGACAAAGCCACCACCCTCCAGTGGATTGAAAAACGTATGGCAGACTTTGCAATCTGAACTGATGGTCTGGCCCGTAGCGTTCACATGTCGCCCGTCATGGCAGCGGAAACAACCGGAGGAATGGCGATGGCCGACGTTGTCCGGATAGGTCTTCCAATCGACCTTCATATGTTCAAAGGCGATGCGATCCCGGATTCCCACGACGGTGGCCACCGACTTTCGAATCGCGGGTTCGCTCGCATTCCAAACAAGGGGATACTCGCGCTGGTAAAACTCGAGTAGTTCTTTTTCGATCGAGGAGGCCGCAGCGGCTTTATTCTCATAGGTAGTGTCCAGCACTGCCACCGCTTCGCGCTTAAAGAACGGCAGATCCGTATCAATTTGCCCCAAGCTCATAGCCAGATCCACCGCATCCTGAGGAGAGCGAAACGCATGTCCGACGCGATTATGACAGTCCAGGCAGTCGATACGCCGAGCAAGCCCCGCGGGAGGAGGATCGCTCGCAGGCCGTCCGTCGGAGCGGTAAATCTGTTCCTTTCCATCCCTGTCGGTCATTCGCACCCAGGGGATTTCCTGCAACTTTTCATCCGAAGCCACATATTGAATGTCGAAAGCCAGAGCCATGTGCATGTGGATACCTTCGACACGACCGGTCACGGGGTCGCCGCCGCCGGTCTTCAACATCATCCGCACATCGCGGCGTGTGTTCCGTTCGTCCGGAGAGAACCGGGCGACGGTCTTGAGCTGGTTTCCGAAATATTTGGCCGGCCAATGGCACTCGGTACAGGTGTGCTCAGCAGTTGGAATATGGAGGACCGAAGGCGGAACCGGTTGCGGGTAGGAATTGGTAAGAACCTTGAAGAGCTGCCGGGTTCCATTCATCTTCGCCTGAACGAACGATGTAGCGCCTGAACCGATATGGCAACCCGCACAGGCGACGCGCGCGTGGGCCGACAGCGCATGGGTGTCACCTTCAGGTTCCATCACCGCGTGACACGCCTTGGCACAGAATTCAGTGGAATCGGCATAATGATACCCGTGGTAACTGCTGACCCCGACCACGGGAAGCACGATCAATACGGTCACGGCAACGAATCCCAAAATGAATTTCCGTTGCCGCGCGTCATTCAAATCCAGGGCGGGAAGCCTTAGCGTGGTTTGGGCTTCAGGGAAGCGCCGGCGCAATGACCGTCTCTTCAAGAGAATGCCCAACGGGACAATGGCAAGACCCGCCATGAAAAAGGCAGGCAAGATCAGGTATCCGATGATGTCGACATATGGATTGGTATGAGCCGATATAGCGGCAAAAATGAAGAATGTGGCGAGAAGTATCAGCGAAAGGGCGAGAGTAAGCAGCCCACCAATCGTGATCCAATTCGACCAGAGCGAATGAAAGACAACCGCAGAGGCGGAGGATTCGCTCCGCCCCTGCGTGTCGCTATGGTTGATATTCGGCATTTCTTTTCGCACGCGCGCCTCTGGCCCGCGCTATTTCGGCGAACCTACTGACCAAGATCCGTAAGGAGTAGCTCCGCCTTAACGAGCATGGAACGTAC
>CAZKIN010000077.1:8908-15378 GCA_964552515.1 uncultured Phycisphaeraceae bacterium | reverse complement strand
CGGACACCGGGTTTTGCACTACCAGTTTGAGAGGATCAAAATTCACGTTCGCCTCGACAGAGTCGATCGTGTTTAATCCTCCGGCGACCGGTTTCGTCAATCGAAATGTAATATTCACGGTTGCGCCAATAGCGTAGGGCGTGGTGAACTCGGGGATAAGATGCATCTGAATCGGTCCGGTGTTGCCGAGTGGCTGCCCATTGCAGACACCGCCAACGCAACTGTCGGTCACCGTGCAGCCATTGGAGTCTGTGCAGGCATTCGTCGGCACGCAGGTACCAGTCGGACCGCAAAGAAAACCGGAAGGACAAGGTTTTTGCGCGGTGCAGGTGACGGTCTCGGCGGGTTGAGGGACGCAAAGCCCTGAACTGGGATTGCAGACATCAATGGTACAAGTATTTGGTTGAGAGCAAACGATTGGCGTGCCGGGAATGCAAGTCCCCAAAACTTGGTTGCACGTTTCGACCCCGTTGCACGCGTTGCCATCATTGCAGTGGGCGCTGATCAAACAGGCCACGCAAATATTCTCATTGGTATTGCAGAACTTGCCCATCGGACAATTCGAGGAGTCGTTGCATTCCACGCAGACATCCTGTGCCTCATTGCAAACCGTGGCAGCAGGACACCCGGGATTCTGAGGGTTAGCGGGCTGGCAGCTTCCAAATACGTCGCAAGTCTCATCACCATTGCAGAATGTCGAGTCGAGGCAAAGCTCGTTGTTCTGAACATTGACGCAACTATGGGTGAACGGCGAACAGTAGCGCGTAACACAACCGGCATCGGCCGCACAGTTCACGCAAAAGCCACCGGTGCAAGCTCGATTGGGCGGACAATCGGCCTGCGTCATGCATGACTTTGGCTCCGCCAAGCATCCCCAGCATGTATAACCGGCAGAACAGTGGCCTGAAACACAAGGACCTTGAGGACCGCAGTCGGAGTCAATCCCGCAAGTCTCCTCTTCAATACAATATGGCGTGGTGCCGGAACAGGCCTTGCCCGATTCAGCACATTTTCCGTTGGAACACGTACCAGAACCACATGACCCCGTACCCGACCCCGTGCAACAAGAATATGGCTTCCCGGCCATCGTGCACGAGAGGTTATTGGTGGAACAGGACAATCCGTCGGAGCAGGATGTGCCGTTCGGGAGCGGATTGGTACCCACACAGACGCCATTCTGGCAACTACTAGCTTGGGTGCAGGAATCTCCATCATTGCACGGCGCGCCGTTTCCCGTGTTATTGCTCAAGCAGACGCCCGCACCGTTGCAAGTATCCGGATTGGTGCAGGTGTTCTGGGCTGTGCTGCCGCAGGATGCGCCAATCGGGCTATTGCTGTGTGTCACCTGACCCGAGAGGATATTGCAAAAGTCATTGGTGCAGCCATTGCCATCGGAAAGAACCATCAGTTGGCCGTTCGCGGGATTGCAGCAATGTGAAAATTCCTGGTAATTGGGCGCGTGCGTGCAGACGCTGTTCACGTTGCACGCATCAGTCGTGCAGCCATTGCCATCGTTGCAATTGAAGGCTGAAAGGCACGCACTTAGAGTTCGAGTGACCGCAGGCCCAACGGCACTGGGGACAACCACCCCGCCACAACCAAGGGCCGGGAGTTTATTCCAGACACGGGTTGCCGTTCCATCTAATGAGAGTGGAATTGAGAATTGACCCGTCCCAAAAGGGGAAGCGTTGAAACCAGTATTGAACTCGACAGTAGCGACTTTCAACCCGGCAGGCGTCGCCAGGGCGGAGGTGCAGTCGGAGACGTTGCAAGTGAATAGCGCATCTCCATCGGTGAATGACGCATTCAATCCGCCCGACGGAAAACCAGCCGAAAACCATGGCTGGGCACCAGTGAGGTTGATCCCAGTGAGTGAGAATTTGGTGGCGTCAAATTGCAGAATCGCATTGATGACTCCAACCTGTTCAGTCGGATTCGCTACTGCATAGATTTCCACCAGCACTTTCTGGCCGGCGAAGGAAGTCGACGTTGCCGGTCGAAGTTCCAAGGTCACCACTCCTTTGGCAGACATTACATTGAACAGCAAGGCCATCACCGCAAACCCAATACCCAATCTTGAATTGCACATAGCAAATACCAACCAAAAATTTCCACGCCTCGAATCAGGCCTGAACAGTTACGCCAATTACTGGTCTGGGAACAAATGAGGTTCAAAGCCTGTCATAAAAGCACTTCGGACGAAGTCGCAAAGCCTCTCGATCTCGAACGGCTTGTCAAAGAATGCCAACGCTCCCAGCCGCGCAGCCCGGCGGTAGGCCTCAGAATCGCCAAAGGCGGTTATCAGGATCAACGGTGGAATGCATGCCTCCTGACTCAGTCCGGCAATGGCGTCAAAACCGGTCAAACGGGGCATGCGAATATCAGAAATAACCAAATCAAAATCGCATCTCATCGCCGATTTTTCTGTGGGCTCAAGCTGGTTGCGAAGTTGCAATCCATTGCACACCTCCGTGACGACGCAACCGATTCGACGCAAAGCGTCAGCCATGAGCACTCGCAATTCGTCATCGTCTTCAGCGAGGAGAACCCTTCGCACGTTTGAATCGTTCGATTTGCAATGCGGAACAAGAATAGCCATTGAAGGCTCGCGTATGCCGGCCTCTGAGTCGGCGGAATGGGTAAGCACGCCTCCAATAGAATCACGATTAATGGAAATAAGAAATTCCGCAGTCGGTTCTGAATAGAGGTTCATTACGAATTTCCCCAGCGGTATTGGCGCTGCCCCTTCAAGCGGCAGAATCACTAATTACCGAGCCAACCAGTCAGATGAATTTGTTTGCATTTGATATGCCAGACTATTGCAGGCCGAGAATTGTAGTAATTGGGGCACCAGTGGCCGTTAGGCGCAGCGGCGCTTGCGGAGTGGCGAGTCCAAAAGCAATGGCTTGTGTTCCAAAACGCCCCAACGGAGTGATAGTGTGGCGTTTTGCCCCATGGAAAACGGACGCTGTAGCTTCAGGTCACACTTCATCTTGCCCCAAATCGCTCACGTCAACATTCGACTCGTCATTCCGTGAGTGCCCCTCTAGCTTTCTATACAGTGTCTTACGATCGAATCCGAGTATGCGCGCGGCAAGCGTTTTGTTTCCTCCAACGGACTTGAGCACGCGTTGAATATACCGGCGCTCTACTTCTTCCATAGTCACGAGTTCACTTGGGTCCTCACTTGCCACAATGACGTGAGACGGCGAGTAATTGCACACCTTATCGGGCAATTCTTCCAAAGTAATTTCTGAAGAGTTCGAAAACGCCATGGCACGTTCTATGCAATTGTGGAGTTCGCGCACATTGCCTGGCCAAGGGTAGGACATTAGTTTTTGGGCTGCTGGAGCGGACATACTGGGCACATTTTTTTTGGTTGCCGATGCGATGTCGACGATGAATTGCCTGGCGAGGAGGAGTATGTCGGTTCCTCTCGCGCGTAATGGTGGGAGTTCGATATGGATTACGTTGATTCGAAAAAACAAGTCTTCACGGAATGTGCCGTCCGACACTGCGAATTCAATATCTCGATTGGTTGCCGAAATGACCCGGACATCGAAGGCGATCTCCGTATCGCTGCCCAGAGGTCGAACTCGCCGATCTTGCAACGCACGAAGCAACTTGGGTTGAACCGAAAGAGGCATGTTTCCAATTTCATCGAGAAAAATAGTCCCGCCGTTCGCCAGCTGAAAGAGACCTTTGCGGTCACTCCGTGCGTCAGTAAACGCACCCTTACAGTGGCCGAAGAGCTCGCTTTCCAACAGGGCTTCGGGAACAGCCGCGCAATCGATCGCGACAAAGGGATTGGAACTCCTTCGACTTGATTCGTGCAGTGATCTGGCCACAAGTTCCTTTCCAGTTCCAGTTTCGCCGGTCAAGAGAACAGATGCATCTGACTCAGTGATTTTGGCCATGAGTGTGATGAGACGCCGCATCGGCTGGCTTTCTCCGATGATGCCCGAGAATCCCTCTGTCCGGTCAATCACGGTTCGAAGATGCTGGACTTCGATGCGAAGATTGCGAAAAGCAATCGCACGTTCAAGTATGAGGACCAATTCGTCCGTATCCAGGGGTTTGGTTACAAAGTCGTATGCGCCAGCTCGAATTGCGGCGACTGCGGTATCGAGGGTCCCGAAGGCAGTTATAACGATTACCGGTAGATTGGAATCGGAAGCAGTAATTCGACTGCACAGTTCAATTCCATTTGTGCCTTGCATGAACAAGTCGGTGACGATTGCCGCATAGGGGCGCGATGCCAATTTCGCTAGTGCAGCATTCGCCGAAATCGAATAGTCCACATCGAAATGGCGAGACTGAAGTGAAACCGCAAGCACCTCGCACATGTCACGATCGTCGTCTACGATCAAAATTGGTCCGCGCATTAGTCAGCCTCGTAGGGTATGTAGACAGTGAATAACGCTCCTTCTTCAATGCGACTCTCGACGTCGATCCAACCTCCATGGTCCCGAACAATCTCGAGCGAAATAGAGAGCCCGAGCCCCGTTCCAGCGCCGACATCTTTGGTCGTATAGAACGGGTCGAAGACTTGGCTCAGGTTTTCTGGAGTAATACCACAGCCGGAGTCTTTCACAGAGAAGTACGCAAACTCGTGTTCAATCTGAGCATTTTCAAAGGGATTGCGGACAAATCTACGCCCTAGTTCAATCTGAATCTGCCCGTCCTTCTCAATGGATTGGATCGCATTGATCACGAGATTGAATACGACTTGCTGCAATTGATCAACATCAATCTCCACAACGATCGACTCGGCGCTCCCGTTAACAGCAACCACAATTGGGCGGCCCTCCAACGTGGGTCGTAGCAATGCCACAGCATTTCGGATCACTTGCCCCAAGTCGATTCGAGATTTTTTCGGCGCGGATTTTCGAGAATAATCCAGAACTCGACGAATAATTGACGTCATTCTGGACGACTGTTCGATGATGACTTTAGCATGGGCGCTGTTCGCGTTGTTTGCCGGATCATTGGATATCAGCTTCGCCCGAGCCCAAACTACATTAATCGGAGTGCCCAATTCGTGTGCGATACCTGAGGTGAGCTGCCCAACAGTGCGCAAGCGGTCCGCATGACGCAATTGTTCAATTGCCTCAATTTTTGCGGCTATTTCAGCATGGACGCGGGCGCTTGCCTCCGCAAGTCGGTTGGACATGACATTGATTTCTCGCGCTAATTCTCCAAGTTCATCGGACTGCGACAGATTTACAGTCCCGTCGTAGTCACCTGCGGCAATTCGCCTGGCACTTGCAACGAGGAGTCGTACGGGACGTCCGACAATCCACATGCCCAAAACTAACGCGATTAGGCCGGTGATTGCAACAATGATGGCCGTTGCGACAACCTGTCTCGTAATCGAGCTTCGGACATAAGTCCTCGCGTTCGTCAAAGATTCTGCGAGCTCAAGCGTGCCTAACCTAACTGGGCCATTTGAAACAGGCACAAACGTATACAAGAATTCCCCTTCGTTCTTTCGCAGTATTCGTGACAAGATTCGATTTTCAGCGTGAAGGTCTTGAAATTCAGCCGCCAAAATCGGAGACGGTGCATCGATTGCCCCAAGTTGGCCTTGGCCTATCCAGCGAATTTGAATATTACTCTTGCTGTCATTGGCCTCCTGGACGAACGCCGTCGCAGACGATTCCCCTGAAGTCTGCCAAATTCGTTTTACTGCGGCAGCCAAATCGCGCCCCATGGTTTCGTGGTCCTGTCGGAAATCCTGGTCGAAGAGGTTGACTTCGCGCTTGATGCGTAGCGAAAAATGAACAGCTAAGACACCGCCAATTCCCAAAAGGAAGGACAAGGCGAACTTAAGCGAAAGTTTCATCGGTATCGCCTGATTCGAGTTGAACTCAGATTTAGGCTGGTGCCTGCGGACCAACTCACCGGAGCTCTCCTTGAGCGACTAACGAAGTCGCAATTGTTTCAGTCGTCAGAGCCGGAAGAATATCAAATTGCTGCATGCTGGAATAGTCACGATTGGTCTTGGCAGGGTTCTCGCCACCCGTCACTTCTTTCACCCCACCCTCACCAGCCTCATGATCGAATTCTCTGGGTACTGCTTCACCGGCGTAGCCAGCATCAGCCTCGATCGTACTGACGGCGGCCCGGACGCTGTGCCACCGCCCAGTCATCGCGGACTGGAAGGAAGGGGATCGGACAGATCGACCGAACCGCCAGCGTCCTGATTGAATACACACAGGCAAGTCATCGCCCCGCGGGATTGCCCGGCGGTGCGTCGAGGCACAATTGTAACAACCCGGCATCGTGAATGTCGATGCGATTGTCGCCGTCTAAATCCCCCAGTGGGTATCCACCGCTCCTCGAACATTCAAAAATGTGCAACAGAGACTTTCGAAGGTGTCGGGTTCGGTACAGGGAACCAAACTGCCTGCTCCCGCATGGTCCGGCGTCGCGTCACGCATTAAGAATTTGGCTGCCCAACGAGTTCT
>CAZKIN010000077.1:4450-8808 GCA_964552515.1 uncultured Phycisphaeraceae bacterium | reverse complement strand
GTACAAAGCCCTCCGAGGATGACGATGGCCAACGGCCCTTCGATCTCTCTGCCCACTTCTCCGGATCCCAAGGCGATAGGAAGCAAGCCCATGCCCGTTACCAATGCGGTCATCAATACGGGTATCAGCCTCTCGCGAGCGCCACGGACGGCGGTCGTGAGTCCCCATTCCAGCTCTTCGTTTTCAACCAAGTGTTCAAAATGCGAGATCATCATGACCGAATTGCGCATGGTGATTCCAAACAGCGTGATAAACCCGACAATGGACCCGATCGATAGCGCTGAACCAGTCAGCGCCACCGCCAAGATACCGCCAACTAGGGCGAAAGGCAGATTGAGCAGCACCAGCAGAAGATTGGGCAGATTGCGAAACACGGTGGCCAGGAGTAAGAGAATTCCAATGCCCGCAATTCCGCCGTGTAAGAGCAACTCATTCCGCGCCTCAGTTTGAGTTTCGGCCGCGCCGCTGAACACCGCGTAAACTTGCTTCGGAAGATGCAATTCGCCAACGACCCCTTTCATCTCGCCGACAAATCCCGCCAGGTCACGCCCCTGCACATTGCAGGTAACTGCCTGCCGTCGGCGCGCACCGTCGTGTAGGATCATGTATCTTCCGGTCTGCGGCGTGAAATCCGCCAACTCTTTGATCGGCACGTGGATTCCTTCGGCGCTTCGTACCAGTAGTGATGCGATGGACTCTGGTGCGCTCCGCAATTCTGGCGGCAGTATCACCACAACATCGGTGACTTGATTACCCTCATAGGTTTGCGCGACACGGGTCCCTTGGTAGGCCGTTTGAATGGTCGAGAGCACTTCCACAGGCCTGAATCCCCATTGGGCGAGCCGGTCGGCGCGCAGCTGAATGCGCATTTCCGGAGCGCCTGGGGGCGAAGCCACTCCCACGTCCGTGGCACCGGAAACCTGTGACACCGCAGTGGCAACCAGCCCGGCGGACTCGTCCAGAGCGTCGAGATCGTTTCCAAATAACCCGATGACCACCGACGATGTCTCCCCGCTGATCGTTTCGCTGATTCGGTCGCCAAGGAAAGTCAGAACTTCGTACGAAATGCCGGGATATCGAGAGAGGCGTTCGCGAATTAGCTCCTGCGCCGTCGCTTGCGCTTGACCGGGGACTTCCGGCCTAAGTTCAATATGGAATTCCGCGCGGTGTGGTCCCCAAGGGTCCTCACCCAGCTCGGCGCGCCCGGTCTGCATTTCGATAGTCTCAATTACTTCTTCACCATCGACGACAACGTTTTCAAAGAAATCGACAGACATCAGACGCCCCAAGCGCATCATGGATGTCAATGATGTTCCTGGCGCGGCGGAAACCTGTACGACGAAGTGTCCTTCGCGGAATTCGGGAAGGAACTCCTCGCCGAACCTGACCAGCAGCCCCAGCGACCCGACGAACATTGCCAGTAGGCCAGTGATCATCAGCCACGGCCGGTTGACAAGCCGCAGCATCAAGACTTCGTAACCGCGCTTCAGCACACGGAGGACAAACGGCTCGGTGGGGCCCTGGGTGGCTCGGGGCAGGAGAACCAGGGACAACGCAGGCGTCACGGTCACCGCTACAACCAGCGATGCCAGAATTGCCGTGATGTAGGCCAGTCCCAATGGCGCGAACATGCGACCCTGCAATCCAGACATGGTGAGCACCGGCAGGAACACCAGGACAACAACCAGCGTGGCATACACCACGGCGCTGCGTACTTCCATGGAGGCATCGAGTACGACCTGCATGAGCGGCTTCGGATTTCCCAACGAAAAATTTTCGCGCAGGCGGCGATAGATATTCTCCATGTCGATGATCGCGTCATCGACGACCTCACCTATGGCGATGGCCAGTCCGCCCAGGGTTATGGTGTTTAGGGAAACGCCAAACAAATCCAGCACGACGATTGCAATCAGAATGGAAAGCGGAATCGCAGTTAACGAAATGAATGCGGTGCGCCAATTCAGCAGAAACAGAGTTAAGACAACTGCTACCAGGATTCCTCCCGAGTAGAGCGAAACAGTCATGTGATAAATGGCGTTCTCGATGAAAGTGGCCGGTCGGTGCATTCGCGGAAAAACTTGGATGTTCTCCGATTTGAAAACCGACGCCATTTCTGCCAGGGCTTCCTCGACCGCCTCGGTAACCTCCATCGTGTTGGCGCCGTATTGACTGAGCAGCTTCACCAGCACGCCGGTCCGGCCCTGGATCAATACGTCTCCAAATTTCAATTCCGGCGCTGCGGTGACATGCGCGACATCTTTGAGACGAATGATGTTCCCGGCACGCCGGCGCAGAACCACTTGGCCCAATTGGTCGGGATTAAGCGATTGTCCTTCCGCTTGCACCGTGATGCGCTGATTATCGGTTTCCACGAATCCCGCACCGCGCGTGCCAGTGGCCTCACGCGCGGCCGCAAGCAACTCATCAAGGGACACATCCAGCGTCATCATCCGATTAGGATCGATCTGAATTTGCAGTTGTCTAACTTCACCACCCATGATGCCGACTGATGCCACGCCGGGAACGGCTTGGAGGCGCGGTCGCATGGTCCAGTCCGCAAACGCTCGCACTTCCATGGGAGTCTTGGTGTCACTGACGAGTCCGACCTTTAGCAGATCCATCGTGGAAGAAGTGAGCGGGGTCAGCTTAGGTGGACCAACACCCTCGGGCAATTCGCCCGCCACCGCGCCAAGCTGTTCGGTCAACATCTGGCGCGTGACAAAGACATCGGAGTTTTCTCGGAACAGAATAGTGATGATCGAAAGGCCTTGAATGGATTGTGAACGCATCGATTCCACATTGGCCACGCCGCCGATCACGCCCTCCACGGGTTGGGTAATCAGCGCTTCCACCTGTTCAGGCGAAAGCCCCGGCGCCTCGGTCTGAATGACCGCCTGCGGTTGAACGAAATCCGGGAACACATCGAGCTTGGCATGCGTCGCCCGAAAAGCTCCATAGGCCATCGCCGCACAGGCCAGCAGGAGCACGATGCCGCGAAATCTCAGCGCGCGTTGAACAATAAATTGGAGCATGGAGGTTCGTCATTCCCGCAAACAGGCAGCCACCAGGATGGCGCACCAGTCTGCTCCAGTACATTTCATTCCTCGGCCTCTGCTTCGCTTTCGATTTGCGATTTGAGTTCTTCCGAAAGCAACATCTGCGCGCCGTCCGTAACGACCAGTTCTTGCGGCGAAACTCCCGCAGTGGCAAACCAGCCATGCGTCGTTGGCGCTGCAAGTGTCACATCGTGACGCTCGAATTGATTGTCCGCAGTCTTAATGTATACCCAGGTCCGCCCGCCATCACGCAGAATTGCGGAGGAAGGAATCATGACTCCGGCGAGCGGTGCGCCCGAAGTTGGAACCATGGCCACCACTGGCAAGCCCGGACGCAGGCTTGCGTCCGCTGAGAGATCCACGGAATACAAGAGACTCAATCCGCCCGTCAGGGGTTCCACCGCCGCATCTATTCCTATCGGCCGACCAACCATGACATGCTGTTCGCTGCCCGCCACTGATATCTGTGCCTCGGGAATCGGCTCAACCAGTCCTTCACCGGCAAACAACGCAACCCGCGCAATCAGTCGATCAAAACCAGCTACCTTGAAAAGCATTTGTCCAGCCTCGACGGCCTCGTCAGGCTGCGCGGCGACCTCGACAACCTGGCCACGCGCGGCAATTTGCAGAGGAAAAGGCGCGCCGGTTTCCGATTCGCCGGAAAGCAGGGAGCCATAAACACCGACCTTGCGTTTCGCGGCTTCAAGGCGCGCTTCCTCACTCTGCAACCGCGCTTGCGACTCTTCCATCAATCGACTCGACACCAGTCCGCCCTCGGTGTTGAGCCGGTTCTTACTTTCAAACGACGCGCGTGCGGCCACCAGGTCCGCGGTGCGCTCCGCCACTTCGGCTTCCGCATCCATTCGGCGCGCCAGCACATCGGCAAGGTCCAAGGGTGTGAACCGCGGTTCGATGTGTCCGACCACGGTGTTGGATTCCATTCGCAAACCCAGGCGTGGCCAGGATTGTGCGGCAGATGCTCGAACAATTCCCGCCACGGGTGCCCGAACGATGAATGATTTCGCCGGATCGAGTTCGAGCTTTCCGTAAGCGGTAAGAAAAGGTTGAAGGGTTGCCGCTTCAACGGGTGAAACAACCAGCGCAATCAGCTCCTGGATTTCCTTTTCAACTTCCAGCACAACAATGCCGTGCTCATCATGGGAGATGCGGACCGGAGGTGTTGCCTCCGCCTCATCGGCCTCTTCCGCCCGGGTGGACAAGGTTGGCATGATGACCAGAAGAATCCCAGCGAAAAACCTCATTGATTGCAAACGATTTCGAACCACAATGGCCATGGTGCTT
>CAZKIN010000077.1:0-4350 GCA_964552515.1 uncultured Phycisphaeraceae bacterium | reverse complement strand
TCCAACTCTGCCTGTGCCAGTGCCAAGTCGCGCCATGCGTTCACCTGCGCCTGTTGCCGCACGATCAGTGTCTCCTGCGCTTCGATGAGCGCGATGACGTTCTGTTCTCCGGCCTCATAGGTCTGACGCGCTGCGTTCACACTTTGTTTCGCCTGGGGAAGCGCGTCGGACTCGTAGAATCGCACCAACTCTTGAGCGGCGCGAATCATGCTGAGCGCATCACTAACTTCTTGCGCCACGCCGTCCAGCAAATCTTCGTAAGCTGAGCGCAATTGAAGCACCCGATATCCGGCTTTAGCAATTTGCGCTTGGTTTTGGTCCCAGATCGGCAGCGTGATGTCGAGCGTTGGCCCCAGGAGAAGGTCAATAATTTGACTGCGTTCCCTTTGGCGCTCGGCTCGCGATTGGATAGTTGGAGCGGTTAGGCCTCCGGATGCTATGGAAGTGCGGGCCGTATCCGCAAGAACCGTTCGCCCCGGGAGAGCTCGACGTTCCGGACGCTCGCCCTCTAAACCGATGGTTACATTGGGGAACACGCTGCGATATTGCTTTTCCACTTCCGCCTGTGCCGCCTTTACCCGTAGCGCCGCGATGCGCGCGTCAAATCGCTGTTCCATCGCAACCAACAGCAAGGCGTTGCCGTCGGTCGTTCCATCCATGTTGTCGGGCCACGAACCGCTGAGTTTCCAGGCGGATTCAGTCCGGGAAAGTCCCATGAGCCGCGACAGCTGATTCGTGGTTTCCTCCCGGGCGCGCCGTGCGGCAATGGCGTCAACCTGCACCGTGATCAAATTCGCCTGCACTAGATTCACATCGATGATTCCAACTTCGCCAGCCTGAAAGCGCTTCCGCGCCAAGTCGACGGACTGTTGAACGAGTTCCAGATTCTGCCGCGAAAGGGCTTCCGCCTGTTCCGCCGCCAGCGCCAGATAAAATGCCTGTTTTACCTGTGCGCACAACCGAACGGCTTGATCGGCTACGCCGAAAATAACCTGCTCAAGTTCAGACTCGGCGATCTTCTTTCGCACGGGAATCTGCCAAAGGTCGACAATCTGCTGGGCGAAACCGGCGGTGAAGTTGGAACGGCCACCCCCCTCGGGAAATCGCAGGCTCAGGCTCAGACTCGGATTGGACATCAAGCCGGATTGCACCACGTCGGCACGCGAAACGCCGATTTCATGGAATCCCGCCTGGAATCCGCGATTGTTCAGCAATGCGATGCACACGGCTTCATCATCGGACAGCCCATCGGTAAGTAATTCCCGCACGCGCTGCGCAGCTGCTTCTGTTGCGCACGGATCAAAGATTTCATCTATTCCGGTAGCCGTTGTTGCGAGTTCGCGCGTCCGGGCGTAATCAGGCTTTGGATCAACGGTAATGCAAGCGGGAAGCAGTAGGGCTCCGATGACCGCCAACGGCAACCCTTTCCGCCAATTCGACGTTGTAGAAACGGTAATCGTCATGGGGATTCAGTCGAAGCGGGGCGCACCTCCAACCGCTTTGAAATAGCACGGGCCAAGGCCACATGCGTGTCCAAATGAAGCGACCGGGGTTGCGGAAGGGGACTTCTGAGTGTCCCATGCGCGTCGGACGAACTCAACCCCAGCGCGCGTGTAAACGCTGATTCCGCAACCTCCCGGTCGCAAGTACCGTTTGTCCAGCGCATCTTGTGGCACTTCTTCGGCTGATTCAGGGTATGAATTCCAACGCCTGATTGCCCGGCCCACGACCGCAAAGGAAGAGCCCCCCATCGGATGCCGCTTGTGGGCACTCGAGCTGCTGGTGCGAACTTGCTTGCCTGATTGAACTCAAAGCGCACAGTTGGTTGAGTCCTCAACGCGGCAATTTCTCATCCACCGAAAGAATAGATATAGCTGATGGACAATCCGAAGCTCGTTCCATGGCTGTCGCCATCAAGGCCAATCAGGGACGCAAAGCAAATCGTGTGGTGTTCCGCCACCGCCCAATCCAACCCTACTTCGGCAGAGTGATTGTCCCGCGTATGCTCTTCCTCGCCGTTGGAGTAAATGTAGCTGGTGATGAGATTCAGGTTATCCGCGAGCCGATAATCGGTGCCGATTGCAACACCCCATTGGAATGGGCGGACATCTTCTTCGTTGTTCCCGTTGACCGACTTGATGAAAGGGTTGAGGTGCAGGCGCATGGTGTCCGGAACAAGCGTCCAAGTCATCAATCCGCGCCATTCATAATCCACGCCGCTGGAATCCACGCCGCTCGGAATTCGAATGAAATTGCGCATGGCAAACGCCGGAAGCGCGCCGTCTTCCTCCCACAGTCGCCAATGCCATCCCAATTCGATGTCTGCGTTTCCGTCGATGCGGCCATCGCCAATCTCAACGGGAACCTCGAAAATGAACTCGTGGTTATGGGCAAAGCCATATTCAAATTCGAATTCGTATTCAAAATCATCATCATCGTCCGATCCCTTGGTGGTCTCCCAAGAAAAGATGTTCTTGATCACACCTTCGCCTTCCGGTTCCGGGTCGGCGCTGCGCAGAAACACCGGCCCGTCGATTTCCCACGATTCGTGTATAGCGCCACGTGTCACGCTTGTCGTGACATCCTTGCCAGGCGCTCCTTGACCCGGATCCTGACCCAAAGCACGGCAGACGCCGGCAATCCCAATCAGAGCGACGACGAGTGATGCCAAGAGAAATGGATGACTTTGCATTGGCTTGCTCCCAAATGGACCCAATTGGCAATAGTTGCGGTCAGGCGAACGCCATCTTCATCTGCCCGCCCAAGTCTTGCCGTATCATGCGGATCGCGCCATCCGCCACTTCTCGGCATGATAGTCGTCCGACCAGCCACAACCATGACACGAACATGACAAATCAGTAATGTTGAGTTGTTTTCCTGCCAGCCATGGCCCGCTGTAGAATATACAGGACGGGTCTTGTAAATAGTTTTGACCTCGGTCGAAGGGTCGGAATAGAGATTTCCATGCGAGTCCTAGTGGCAGAAGATGATACGGGTGTGGCAACCTTTGTCCGGAAGGGTCTCACGGAAGCGGGGAATTCCGTTGACTGGGTAAACAATGGCCGCGATGTCGTGGCGCAAATACGCAAGGAAATATTTGACATCATCGTTCTGGACCTGATGCTGCCCGGAAAGGACGGGTTCGACATATTGCGTGAGCTACGCGGTTCGGACGTTATGACCCCGGTCATTTGTCTGACTGCCCGCGACTCCGTAGAAGATCGCGTGAAAGGGCTGAACTTGGGTGCGGATGATTATCTCGTAAAGCCATTCAGTTTCTCTGAATTACATGCCCGCATGCATGCTCTGCTGCGGCGCGGCCAAACGCTCGCCACAAAACCCATTGTGGTCGACGATCTCACCATTGATTTGCTCAATCGCAATGTGAGCCGCGCCGGGAGGCGTATCGATCTTTCACCGCGCGAATTTTCCATCTTGGAGTATCTCGGCCGCAATACCGACCGCGTCTTGACGAGGACCATGATTCTCGAACGCGTCTGGGACATGCACCAGGACCCACTAACCAACGTAATCGACGTTCACATCAATCGCCTGCGAAGAAAGATCGATAGCGGTTACTCCAAGTGTTTGATTCATACTATTCGAGGCGTGGGATATGTTCTCCGCGAAGACGATTAAGCCGTTCAGACCTACCATCGGCACGCGCCTTACGTTGTGGGGAGCCGCCACCACTCTTGGGGTCTGCACGATCTTATGTGTGATCCTGTACTTCGGGGTTTCAATCTCGCTGCGTCAAGTGATTGACACATTTCTCGAAGGTGAAATTCAAGAGTTCATGTTGGCCGTCGACGAACACTCCGGCGACCTGCCCAGTGCGGAACTGGAGATTCGGCGGGAGCTTGGAGCCCGTACCCGTCCGGACCTGGCATTCCGCGTTTTTGATCTGGACGGTCGATTGCTCCTCTCCAGTGTGTCCAATGATCCAATGGCCGAGGCGTGGAGAGTTCCTGCGAACTGGTCGGATCGAATTTCCAGGGACTTTTTTCAGACGATTTCCATTCCCGGCGTTCCGTATCCCTACCGCACTTGCAGCCAAAAGGTACCTTCTCCTGACGGACACGGCTATATCGCGCAATCAAGTTACTTGCTGGATCACGTGTCGGACGCTCTGGCACGATTCAAAATTGCTTGTGCTCTGTCTCTCGCTGTCGCCGCCATACTCTCGTTCTTGGTTGGGCGATTCCAGGCGAGGCGAAGTCTACAGCCAATTCGGACTCTGACGGACGCCGCCAACAAGATCAGTACCGACGACTTGGGCGCGCGCGTTCCTCAAACGCAGAACGATGACGAACTCGATCAGCTGGCCGGTACCATTAACCAAATGCTGGC
>CAZKIN010000076.1:13241-15471 GCA_964552515.1 uncultured Phycisphaeraceae bacterium | reverse complement strand
CTGGCCGCCTCGGCCCATTGATCGATCACAGCCTTCACATCATTGATCGTGGAAAATACATTCAAACGAAATTGGCTGGCATGGCGGACTTGGATGATGGCCGCGAGTTGTTCGCCCGACACGGAGTCGACAACTTCGCCCTCCATGGCCGCGCCGCCCATTCCCTCTCCGGTTGCCTTGGTAGCCGGGTGAAGATTGAGGTACCACTTGGTCTTGTTAACTTCCGTGATGGCGAGCCGCACACGGGCAACGCCCACCCCCGGTTGGGGCGCGACCTCGAAACCACCGTTGACTAGCACTCTCTCAAACGCGTCGTGCATGTACCGGGCGACCTCAGCGCGCTGTTCCGGACTGAGCACGTGCTTCTGGGTGCGCAATTCAACCGGATCGACTATGAAATGCGAGTACTCTTTCATTTTCGGTGAAATGTAGCGGAGTTTTCCATCTTCCACTCTTTGGAGTTTTGAATAGTCGCGCAGGAAACCGGTTTGGGTGGGTGCAGACGCGCAACCGCCCAGCAGCACCGCACACATCAATAACAGGGTCATTAAGCTACGACATGGCATGGAATATCTCTCTGCAAAGATCAAACTCAATTTGATGACGAGTGGGAACCAAGCGCCCCCTACTACCCGCCAATAAGGAATACTCATGGATCCTATTCTGGCTTGGCCGACACCGGCGCGTCTTTCGTTTTCGCACAGCGAAAGCCGACATGCTGCGAACCGGTGTCCGGTGGTGTGCCGCGTCGGGCCGTGGGGCGATAGCTTTCACAATAGCTTACATGGCAAAGAAACGAACCGCCTTTGATCACCCGCTCCTCGTTGGTCGGAATGGGGCGCGTCGGATTGAACGCGCTCTTTGGCCCCTTCGGATTACAACAGACTCCCTCCTGTTTCAATTTCGCGTGCGTGTCCGCCGCGTACAGGTCGTTGCACCAGTTCCAGACGTTACCGCCCATGTCAAAAAGGCCGTAGCCGTTCGGAGGAAACGCCTTCACCGGGCTCGTTCCCGCAAAGCCATCTTCCGCTGTGTCCTTCATGGGAAACTCCCCGGTATAGGTATTGGCCATGAACTTTCCCGACGGACGAAACTCATCGCCCCACCAGAACCGTGTGTATGCTTTCGCCCCGCCGCGTGCCGCGTACTCCCATTCCGCCTCCGTAGGCAAACGCTTACCCGCCCACTTGGCATAAGCGGCCGCATCCTCCCACGCGACTTGAATGACCGGATATTCGTCCTTGCCGGTGATGTTGCTGTCCGGACCCAGGGGGTGTCGCCAATTCGCGCCCGTGGTCCAAGTCCACCAGTTGGCCAGGTTATCCAAATCCACCGGCTGGCTTGATGGAGTGAAAACCAATGATCCGGGCTTGAGCATTTCATCCGGCGGCTTGGGTGTACCTGGCGGCACCTGTTTCTTGAGTTCTTCCCAGTCCACCGGTCGCTCCGCAACGGTCACGTAACCCGTGGCCTCCACGAATTTCGCAAACTGCGCATTGGTCACCGGGTGAATGTCCATCCAGAACCCATCCAGTTTGACGGAGTGTGCGGGACGCTCATTGGGCATCGATTTCGGGTCGTCGGTTCCCATCTGGAAATCCCCACCCGGAATCCAAACCATGCCCGGAGGCGCGGCGGGGTCCGTCGCCCAAGTGGAATTGCCGCCCAGTAGCCCCAACACCAGAGCCGCCAATCTAAGGAAGGAAATTTTGTCGACCGCGCATCGCCGTTTCATGGTGATTGCACTCTTGTACCGCAGACCCGAGTGGATTGGCGGACGCGCCAACCGGAGGTTGGATCATGGGTTGATCCCGCATCGGAAACGGCTACAGCGTATCGGATTTGAGCGGCTGGTCAAACCGGAGCAAGTTCAAGGCTCAGATGACAGATTGGTGACACCGCAGCTGCTTGCCTTGCCAGTTCGAATTGTGGTTGCGGTCACACCCACATTACATTCAAACATGGAATCGTCGCAACGAGGCCGTAACTTCGGCGCGCAGTTACCCTAATTCCCGATGCCCTGGCTCGGTGATCATCATTCTTGAGACTTGAGAATCCAACCATGCACAAGGTTCGCCAATGAACATTCAGTACACTTGATCCGCCGCCACAGACGTGGAATTGATGCTCGTTACCTGCCCTGGCGAACGAACTCCAGCAAGTCCCGGTTGACCCGCTCCTTCTGTGTCGCACAGATCCCGTGATCACCGCCGGCGTAGACCTTGAGCGT